>CAZDPH010000001.1:0-61334 GCA_964507285.1 uncultured Staphylococcaceae bacterium
AATTATTATTTGTTTGTTATCTTTATCAACACGATAAATTAATCGATGTTGAATATTTATTCTTCTTGAGTAATAGCCTTCTAAGTCTCCTATTAATCTTTCATATGAAGGTGGATTTTGAAACGGATTATTAGATATCACTACTAGTAATTGCTTTGCTTTTTTATCTAAACCAGATTGTTTTAAGCATTTTTTATCTTTTTCAGCGTTTTTTGTAAAAAGAATTTCCCACATTTACCATTCCTCATCAAGATTAAATTTAGACATCTTTTTTACATCTTCTTTTTCGCCTTCTTTAATTTTCTTAACAAGACCAGGATTAGACATAATATAAACTGTTTCAATTAAAGAATTATAATCATCTTCACTTATAAGAACAGCATTACCTTTTTTTGATGTTATTTGTATTGGTTCATTATATTCAATAACCGAATCAACTGCATTATAAAGATTTTTTCTTAATTCTGTAATATTTGTAATTGGCATATTTTTATTCTCCTTTTTAATTATTATAATATAATTAACGTACTTAAACAAGTACGCTATAATTAAAAAAATCTTACTTTTTAAGTAAGATTTATTTTATACTCGCAGAGAATTCAGGTAAATTAAAACTAATTGAAAATACCGTATTAGATTCTACTTCTTTAATTAATGAGATTCCTAAATAAATTAAAGTAGAACCTTGGCTTTTAAATTCTAAACTACCAGTTGATACACCTGTATCTCCTTCTTTGATTAAAGATCCAGAAAAATTAATATCTTTAGATGTTGTTGCAACACATTTTAAATATGTAGAAGTAACATCTTCAGTGGTACTAGCATCTTTTAATCCAGTTAATGTAATATCAACACTATAATTAGGTACAGAATTTTTTAAAACACCATTCCAATACATTGAATATTCATTAACATTATAAATATAAAATGGAATAACTACATAGTCATTTACTTTAGCAAAATTTAATTCAGAAATACTAATTTCTTTATAAACATATGGAGGATTTAAATGTGAACTATCTCCACTTAAATTAGTAGCAGTTCTACTTGCAGTTACATATTTAACTGTACAAGCTTTTCCAGTATCTTGATTAGTTCCATCATAAACCTTAATAGCAGTTTCATTTTGATCATCATCACTTGTAAGATCATCAACGTGATAACTTGCTCCAATTGCATATGTTGATGAATAATCATGTGTAGTAGAGCTTGAAGTATCTTCATTAACAATTGGAGAAACATATTTAGATAAATTACCACTTGCAGTAAAATAAACGCTTGATGTAGTAACTGCAAATGCAGCACTTACTCCTAACATTGATATACCTAATAAACCTAAAATTTTAGTATTCATAACTATTACCTCTATCAATTATATTTTAGTATTATTTAAAAAATATTTAAATTAAATTTTATTATTTTTTTGTTATTATAAATAAGACTTAAGTTTATGTAATTAAAATAATCAAATTCTTGATCATAAATTTAATCCATATTATTTATTATAATGATAAATATCATTAAATTTAAATTTCTTATTAAATTCTTTTTCTTTAAGATCTTTTTCACATTTATTAAGTTTAGAATTAATTTCACTACCCTCTATTTGAGATAAACAATCACTTATTGATATTGAACATCTACCTGAAGTAGATGGCGATAAAAATAAATTATATTTTTTAAAATCATCTAATTTATAATCTTTATAAAATAAATATAAAGATTTCTTTCCAAGAAAATAAATTGTATCAATTTTAGTATTTTTAAATGATTCTATAAAAGATTTTAAATCATTTTTTATAGTTTTATTGTTAGAAGAATCAATTTTCTTATCTTCAAAACTATTTGTAATATCATACAAATCAAAAATAATATATTTTTTATTGGATTGAATTGTTTTAAGTTTTTCTTCATCATTATTTGAAATTTCTGGAAAAAATGTTTGATAAAATTTATTTCCATTATTACGATATGGAGTCAAAATTTTTCCTTTTTTCCAATCATTATTTATTTCCTTAAAACTTTTTTGCCTAATCCAGTTCCTAAAAGGATAATATGTTTATTAAATGATTTCTCATTATTTAGTTTTTTATAATATTCATTATTCATGTTATTCACCCTTGTAATAATATCAAAGTAAATGATCAAATCCATTTCTACTTATATGATTGCCAGCATTTGAAATGATTGAGTCGAATCATTTCTTATCATCACTTCTACTTTTGCCACATTATCAACCATCAAATCAAGTAGATTGTTAGTTTTAGTTAAATTATACTTTTTCAATTCTTTTAATTCATTATCAATAAAGTTACTCATACATTTTCCTCTTTCAATTTTATTTAATTCCAAAAATCAAAACATTTTAGATGAGATTATAACTTTATAATAACAATTTATATCAAAAAAGCAACCTCAATATAAACGAAAAATAATTTTTTATAGGCTTTATATACAAATAAACAAAAAACGACATTTCTTTAATAAAATGTCGCAATTTTTATTATGGTGCGGGCGACAGGACTCGAACCTGCACGACTCTCATCAATAGATTCTAAGTCTATCGTGGCTACCAATTACACCACGCCCGCATCATCAATATTATACATAATTAAATTTAAAATTCTTAGTTATTTTTTAAAAAATTAGAATATGTTAAATGACAAACTAAAGGCAACAAGGAAATCAATAAGATAATATTGTAAAATATAATTGTCTTCTTTGCTTTACAAAGGGAGATTATTATGAAGAAAGAAATTAAAAGACTACAAGTTGGGGATAGATTAAAATTCAAACTAAAGCTAGCGATGAAAATGCTACAATTACCGATATTGCTATCTATATTGGAGTTAATAAATCAAAAATTGTTCGTGTCAATATATAAGTAAACAATTTGGACGCAAAATTTTTAACCAATATTGATTTCTTGCTTATTATCCTTAAATCTGTAATATAATCTCTTGTTCTATAAGATTTGCCAATAATATTTATGACATTATCATGATGTAACAATCTATCTAATTTAGCATTAGCTAATATAGGATCACCAAATATTTCAGCCCATTTTGATAAAGGCTTATTAGTCGTAATAATAGTCGAAGTTTTTTCATACCTTTTAGCGATCAATTAAAAAATAAATTGCTAGATTCTACATCAAGTGGAAGGAATCCTACCTCATCAATAATAAGTAGTTTATATTTACAAAAAATTGATTCTTTGTTCTAATCGATTTTCAATACGAGCTCTTTTAAGTTGTAAAACTAAATCATTACAAGAAATAAACTATGTGCAAGTTCTTTGTTTAGCAGCTTCAATACCAATAGAAGTAGCTAGATTAATTTTTCCAACTCCAGGAGAGCCTATAAAGATTATATTTTCCTTCTTTTCAATAAATTTAAATATTTAAAATTAGTTATTAGATCTTTATTAATAGATAGCTGAAAATAGAAATCAAAATCATCTAAAGTCTTGAGAAATGGGAAATTAGCGACCTTAATGCAAGCATTCATAGTTGTTTCTAATTTCATATCTATTTCGAGTTCTGTAAGCTCATAAAGTGCATCTACGAGAGTTTTATCATCATTATTAACCATTGACAGATAAGAGTCTATATTGGTGGAAATTCTAAATAATGTAAAATCCTTTAGATTTTTCTCTACCGCTTTTTATTTACTCCCATCCTCTTTGCATTTATAAAAATAAAGTGTCAAACCCGCAAACGCCTCTACCAAGATTCGCACGCAACTATAGACCGCCATCATCTACATAACACTTCGCTCGTTGACATATTTTCTGGTAGTAGAACCACAATATAGAAGGTATAGTTACTGCCAGTTGTTCTTTTTTCTATCGCAAGTTTACCATTTTCTTTTCGTTTGAATAATCTATAAATCCTCCTGATTTTGTGTACAAAAAAAGCACTCACCAATTGGTAAATGCTTTCTCTCATTATTTTGTTATTTCTCGTAATTTTGAATTGTTTTTACGGGAATGTTTATTTTTGTAGTATATAATATGTGTTTTTGCCCTGTCCGTATTTTTTAACTTTTCCGTCTTTCATCAAAGTTGCAATTGCTTTTTCAACCGCACTGACGGAAATCGTCGGACACAATTCTGCAATTTCGGATTTTGTAAGCTTGCCTATTTTGGTTTTAAACGCATTTTCGACAAGTTCCGTTGCCGTTTGCTTTTTACCGACGAGGCTTAGCCTTTCTTCAAAATCGTTATATGCGGATAATATTGTCATAAGCAAATATTTTATAAAAGGTGTCGGATTGTCTTTTCCCTCATGCCATCCGATTTGACTATCATATAAAGCATCATAATATAAATCTTTATATTTGGCGATTTTGCTTTCAAGCGATATATACTTTCCGACAAAATAACCCGAACGGTAAAGGAGCAAAGTTGTCAACAATCTACTCATTCTGCCGTTGCCGTCACGAAAAGGATGAATGCAAAGAAAATCATGTATAAAGATCGGAATCAAAAGGAGTGCATCCACAGTTCCGTCTTCAATTGCTTCATTGAACGTTTTACAAAGATTTTCTATCGCTATTGGTGTTTCTAACGGATCAAGTGGTATAAACAAAATGTTTTTGTTTCCGTTTGCATCTATAGCGGAAATCTCATTTTGTGAGTTCTTGAAACACCCTCCGAAGTTCATCTCGGTATTGTGAGAATAAAGTATCTTGTGCAATTGTAAGATATAGTTCGCAGTGATCGGAATATACTCGAAGCTTTCATGAATTGTGGCAAGAGCGTCACGATAGCCTGCAATCTCTTTTTCGTTTCTATTTCTCGGAGTCGTTTTTTGCATAATCAATTGCTTTAATCGTGTTTCGGTTGTTTCAATACCTTCAATTGCATTACTTGCTTCCGTGCTTTGAACTTTTGCAATTTCAACGAGTCTGTCAAGTTCTAACTGCTTTTGAGAAAGATACAATTCTTGTTTGCCTTTCATCTCGTGAATTTTGGCAAGGTACTCAACAATTGTGTTATCCCATTTGCAGTTTGCAAGTTTTTTATAATTGAATTCTCTCATATTTAACTTCTTTCTCGTAAATTATACCACTTTTTACGAGAATAATCAATAAGTTACGAGAATAAAATTGATAAGTTCTGCCTAAAAACTATATAAATAAAAAACCTCGTTAATCGTACTCTTGATTTCGTATTGCTCTATCTAATGTCATAACAGTTGCAATCACTCCGTCTATTTTTTTCGATAGATTTGGATTTGCCCATTTTGATGTTTCCTGCCGAATCTGTTCGGACGCAGAGATATTGTCCATCAGCGTGTTCTTTTCGACAACAGCAAGTTTATAAGTTCCTTTGTTGACGGACTCATATCTTTGAATCCTTGTCTAAATGGAACGACCGTAAATCCTATACCGTCAAAGTCTTGCGTCATCTGCACTGCTCTCCAACGATCAAAGTTAATTTCCTTGATGTTATATTTCCTTCCAAGTTCCTCTATAAAACTATCAATAAAAAACGTAATGAATGAAGTTTCCCTCGGTTGTTTATATAAAGCCTTGTTTCCCAATAGGTTATGCGGAACATGGTCTTTGTCAACTCGTCTTTGCACATTTTCTTCCGATATCCAAAAGTATGATAAAAAGTAATAGTTGTCATCTTCTTCGGTAGGATTTTATTTTGTACTATCGAAAGCGACCTTGACTTTATTTATTCCGACCTTAATGCTGAGCGAAGGATTTGCTTTCTTCCACACCTTCAGATCTATCCAATTGTTATTCTCGTCCGCTCCGTAGATAACCAAGTAGAAAGTACCGCCTACCTTTCACCCCTTCAAAATATTTTTTGTTTTTTAGTGCGTTTCGTAGTAATTCAATTTTGTGTCCGTTCCTGCCGTAGTAATTAATAAATACAACATTTGCATTTGGTATAGTAAAGGCATTCGATAAACGTCACCGCATAATCTGCTAACGTTTTATTGTAGGCGGAGTCTTTGGTTTTGAACTTGGTCGATTTCTATTTCTTTAACTTTCTCAAATCACTCCATCTTCTTTTGAAATGAAATAAGCCGACCGTGAGATTTTCCTCATTTAGCTAACTTTCAACGCTTTTTATTTTGTTATTTTATTTTTAACTCACCCGTAAATATGAAATGTACATACTCCTTTTTAGACGATGGGACTCGAACCTGCACGACACTCATCAATAGATTCTAAGTCCATCGTGTCTACCAATTACACCACGCCCAAATTGTTAATTTTATATATAATTAAATTTAAAATTCTTAGTTATTTTTTAAAGAAATTAGAATATTTGATATAATATTTTAATGAATGAAAAAGTAATAGCAGTTATAGATATGAAAGCATTCTATGCTTCTATAGAATGTGTAGAAAGAGGATTAGATCCATTTTCTACTCCTTTAGCAGTTACTGATATTACTCGTAAAGAAGCTACAATTGTATTAAGTGTATCTCCTTATTTAAAAGAATTGGGAGTACCATCTAGATGTAGAAGGAAAGATTTACCTTCTAACATAGAAGGATTAATTTATGCACCTCCTCAAATGGAAAAATATGTAAAAATAAGTGCAGAAATTGTATCTATCTTTTTAGATTTTGTAGGTCTAGATGATATACATATTTATTCAATAGATGAATCTTTTTTAGATTTAACACCATATTTAAAATTATATAAATGTTCTCCTTATGAACTTGCAAAAAAAATATTAAATAGAGTTTATGAAAAAACTAAATTACCTGCTACATGTGGACTTGGATCTAATATGTTTCTTGCTAAAGTAGCAGATGATATATATGCTAAAAAAAGTAAAGATTTTATAGGTACTTTATATTCTAATGAAATAAAAGAAAAGTTATATCCTATAACTCCTTTAAATAAAATATGGGGAATATCAAATGGTTATCTAACAAGGCTTAATAAACTAGGTATTTACAAAGTAGAAGATTTAGCAAAGTTTGATTTAGAATTACTTAAAAAAGAATTTGGAATATTAGGAGAAGAATTATACAATCACGCTAATGGATTAGATGATACAAATATTAGAGATAAATATATTCCAATTAATAAAGCTTTATCTAATGGACAAGTATTACTTAAAGATTATAACTATAAAAATGCTAAATTAATTTTAAAAGAAATGAATGATGAATTAGCATTTAGATTAAGAGAAATTAATCGAAAAACAAATTGTGTTCATCTTTATATAGGTTATTCATTATGTTCTAATGAAGTAGGATTTGCTAAAAATATGACACTATCAAAGTCTACTAATAATACTAAAGATTTATTTGATGCTTTAAATTATTTATATGATTCATATATTGAAGATAAACCTATTCGAAGAATAGGAATATCTTATTCTAATTTAGTTATTTCTCATTCCGATCAATTATCATTATTTAAAGATTTAAAAGAAGAAGAAATAGAATCAAACATGTTTAATGCTTTTGATGAAATTCAAAATAAATACGGAAAAGATAAATTATTAAGATTAACTAGTAAAGATAAAGATTCTACAATTAAAGAAAGACATAATCAAATTGGTGGTCATAGAAGATAATTTAATAACTATTATTTATAAAAAAAGACATGAATTTAATCATGTCTTTTAATTTGAATTATTCTGTAACTAATTTAACATCTTCGATTGAAATTTCTTTTGTGCCATTATAATCTGCTCTAACACAAGTAAATTTAATCTTATCACCTTTCTTTAATCCTGAAGTAACTTCATTTGTTAAGAAATCTTTTGGATTATTAAATTTATATTTTGAGCCTGTCCATGTAAGTGCACCAGTTCCTGCAGTAGCACCATAAACATACATTGTATTAGTACCATCAGTAAGATAGAAATTACCATATTGAGTAGCATCACTAGCAGATTCTGATAAGCTTGATTCAGTTTTTCCAAATCCTAAAATAGTAGCTTCAGTTTCAAATAATTTATTCCCTGCAGTTAAGTTGCTATCATTAATAACTTCTTCTAAAGTAGCACTTGTTCCATTAACTCTACTTGATCCTGCAATAACCCATCCATTACCTTCAACGGTTCCTTTATAATCACAACGTGTTAACATCATTGTAACTTCATCGCCAATCTTTAATGAACTTGTAAATGAATCTTCTAACCAATCATATTTTTTAGTGAATGACCATTTACCATCTGCATATGATAATGATTTATTACTTGCTGTAGCACCATAAATTAAAACTTCAGCACCTGTATCATCTGTTAAATAGAAATTACCATATTTTGTACCATCAGTATTAGTATCTTTCCATTTAGAAATTTTACCTTTAACTCTATAAATTTCTTTATTTACTAAATTTCCATTACTATCAGTAGGAATTGTTGCTTCGATAAATTCTTTAACTGTTGCATCAATTGCAGCTTTTTCAGTATCACTTTCTTTAACAGTAACAACAACAGAATCTGTTAAAACACTACCACCATCAGCTTCAGTATTTGTGTAACTTGCAGTAACAGTTGCAGATCCTGCTCCAATTGTTGAAACATAAGATCCATTAACAGCAACAACATTACTATCAGATGAAGTAATTTTTAATAATCCTTTTGAAATAGCGTTTGCAGGATTTACTGTTGCGCCTGAAAAAGTGAATTGTAATTGTCTATCAGAATCACCAACTTTCCATTCAGCTTCTAAATCTGATTTGTTAGAAATAGTCATTCCTGTAACTTCTGTTGATACTTTAGGTTCACTTCCATTACAAGCTACTAAAGCACCAAAACCTAAAATAGCAACTCCACTTAATGTTAATACGCTAATAAATTTTCTTTTCATAATCTCCTCCAAAAAATTTATATTTAAGACGATACGTCCTTAAACCAAAGTTATTGAACAAAAGTATCATTTTGAATATCTTTTAAGACATTCTGATACTTGTGGCTACGTTTAACACCTATTGTGATATTAATAGCAGCATAAACTAATAAAATTACTCCAAATGTAAGTAATCCAACGAAAACAAAGAATTCACTACCATAAACAATTTTATAATTATTTGTAGCTTTAAATGCCATTGAATAAAATAAGAAAGAAGTAGCAGTTAAAATAATACCAATCATTAAAGCAACCATTCCAGCAGAGAATTTATTTTTTGCTCTATGAATTTCAGCATGACTTGCTTGAGATAGTTCTTTTAAATCTTGTGCACCTAAATGTGATTTAACAACATGATTGCATCTAGGACAAACATATGCTTTTTCAATATTAGGATTTAATATTAAAGCTTTATCTTTTTCATTATTTGCAATTTTTGATAATTTCTTTTCATCTATTTTAAATTCTTTTCCACAATGTTGACAATACATAGTTTCTCCTTTTAATAATTATAATTTGGATCTTTTTCTCCCCAAATTTTAATTCCTTTTGAACTTGCTAAATCATTAGCGTAATTAAAATAATAAGTATATGGAATATTTTTATACTTCATCTCATCAAGAGTAGCATTCATATATTTTCCATAACCTTCTTTTACTAATTCATAATTTAATAAATTATAATCAGAATAAGATGGATTTTCTTCATTTGTATACCATACAAAACCTAATATTCTTTTGTATGTATCTCTTATACTTCCTCCAAGTGCACTTTGAATTAAAATATGTTTTGCATTTTTTAATTTTTCATAAGTATATTTTTTAGCAGCTTCTCCCCAAGGTTGTTCAGTAATAGAACTTCCTTCACTAGTATGATCAATTTCAGGAGTATTTACTAAATAGTATCTAACTTTTTCTGAAGATTCAATATTGCTAAATCCTTTAAAAGTAAAATATGTAGTATCCCCATCAACATATTTACTAACGCTTGTTTCATATACTCCACCTTTAGGTGTTTCGTTTTCTAGAAAGCTAGCATTCATATATCTTTCATCTAATTTAGGTCCTTCTAGAAATTCTTCATAATCAATAGGAGTACTAACCCCAAATCTACCATCAAATTCATTTCCTACTACTTTATACCATTCAAATGAATTAAATGTTTCGCTACCTTTTAATGAATTTTCATTTTTAATTAAAGTACCATTTTCAATATATGGATTAGAATAACCTAAAGTGCCAACACTATCTAAAACATAATCTTTATATTTTATTTCAATGTAATTAAATCCATAAATTACATCTTTTTCTAAATATGAATAATTTAAACATCCTAAATCACTTTTATAACTAGGATTTGCAAAGATAAAAGAAGTATTAGAAATTGAAGAAAAATAATCTTTTAAATTTAATGATAATAAAATATCTTTTCCTTTATAAAAATTTAAATAAATATCATCTTTTATTTCATTTTTATTAGTAACTTCTATATAGGATTCAAAAACATTACTTGATACTCCTATTTCACTGATAAAAGGAGCATTATCTTTGATATTGCTCAAATTATCTTGGCTACAACTTGTTGTAGCACTAGTTAATAATAAAGGTAAAATTAAGAGATATTTCTTTTTCATAATTAATCAACTAAAACTAAATCACTTCCGCTACGAATAACAATTTGTGTAACGTATTTGCCACTTGTTTGTTTATGTAAAGCGACAACTCCTGCGATTTTAAATGTATGTCCAACAAAAGATTCATGTGAAATCCATTGATTTGATGGATTTGATGCATCTGGTTTATAAATAAATGGGATAAATGCACTAACATTAATTTTTTCACCATCTTCAGTTTCTAAATATAATGTTATAGAATCGCTACTAGAAGTATAGCCTCCAGTAACTCTAACAATTTCTTCAAATTTAACAGGAGAATTAACACATTCATAATCTTCATTAGTGAATGCTTTAATGCTTCTTTCAAATTCATACATTTTAAATTCATCAGTATTATTTTCAGGAGAAATTAATACTTGAGCGTCATTTTCTCCAGGAAGATAAGCTTTCCAACTACATCCAGAAATTTGAAATCCAAAATTTTCACTATTAGAAACTGTTCCACAAACTTGTAAATATGTATTTACTTTATAGAATTTTGAAGAAATACTGCTCATACCTGTATAGATATTAATTCCAGCATATTCTCCATATTCATATCTTCCACCATTTTCTTTAGAATAATAATTTTGTAAATAAATAGTGTTATTTGCAAAGCCTACAACTGTGCCAACAACTTTAACATTCATGTTATTAAATTTATTTTCGTAAGTTTCACCATTTTTACTAGCAGCAATTTCTTTTTCTAATTCAATTTTCATATCAAGTAAAGAAACTACTTCATAATCACCATAATTGAATAATGGATCATCTTCTCCAGAGAATAAATTTAATTTATATTCTTGAGCTTGTCTCCAAGCAGCTCTAAATGTATCTTCAAGACGAGGCATTTCGTTAGCGTTTTTAACTTCACTATAGCCATTTTGGACTAATAATAAATTTAATAAAATTAAATCTTTATAATCAGCATTTTTTGTAGTTTCATTAATCCAAATAAGTGCTAAATATCTAGTACCAGTTGAATCATGACTTGGAACACAATATTCATCTCCAGGAACAGAAATAACAATAGTACCATTTTCATTAGCGTTAGTTAATTTTTCTTTTGTAAAGTTACTTGCAGCTTTTCCATAAGGTTGAATTTTACCTGTTGATTCTGGAGTATCAATTCCATAAAATCTACATTTAATTAATTCATCATTTCCTTCTTCTTTAAAGTGAGCAGTATCTCCATCAATAGCAGTTTGTAAAGTAACTTGAGCAATACCATCACTTAAAAAATCATGTCCTTTATAATCTAAATTTAATCTAGCTTCATCTTTAATTGTGTAATCAATAAATTGAGTTGAAGTATCAGTATTAGAACCACAACTTGATATTGTGAATACAGAAATAGAAGCTAAGAATGTAAAAAATAATCTTTTAACAATATTCATATTACATCTCCAATAAAGTCATTTGATAAGCATAATCAAATGCTTCATCAATACTCTTTTTATTTAAAAATACATTTGTAAGAATACTTCCTACATTATCTCTTGCAGCACTACTTCCTTTAAAAGTAGGAGTAGTAATATATTTACCATTAATGTCATTAACAACAACATTGCTAGTTTCTGCTAAGAAAGTATCATTTTCACTTAAATATTCTTTATAGAAATCAACTTGATAAGAAGATTCTCTTACTGGAACATATCCCTCACTTCCTAAATAACAAATTTCAGGATTATTTGTAGTATTTGTAATATATTTTAAGAATTTCCATCCATATTCTTTTCTAAATTCATTAACTTCATCGCTTACACCAACTGATCTAAGTAAAGTTAAAGTAGGTCCTTGAGTAACATAAAGTGGATTATTATTACTATAAGGAACTTTACATACTCCAACACTAAATGATGCACTTCCTGGATCATTATATCCTGCACCTCCAGAAGAACCAATTGTAAATAAACATTTTCCTACTGTGAAAGAGTTAGAACCATATTCATTATTATTGCTTCCTTTTGTTTTTAAAAGTCCATCATCATAATTTGATTTTAATTCTTTTACTATTGCTTTAGCTTCATCATTATTAAAATCAATAGATCCTTTCCCATCTTTAACAGAAATAAAATCAACATTATTTTGATAAAGTTTAGAAATAATCAAATTAGAATCACTATCATAAATTAAAGGTGTTTCTAAAGCAGTTCCATATGTATTTTTACCACTATCCATGTCTTCTTTAACAAATCTTAATAAATCAATAAATTTATCCCAAGTTAAATTTTTCATAAATTCACTTGGATCAGAAATAGTAGAATCATAATTAGGAATTAAAACATTTTCTACAATGTCCTTGTTATACATTAAAACTTCACTACTTTTCATAAAAGGAAGAGAATAAGTACCTTCTTTTAAATATGATGTAGATTCATTATAGAATGCTTTAACAAAGTCGCTACTATCTTTATCGTCACCTAAATATGAATTTTTCCCATATCCATAGGTAGAATCATTCATTAATGTTTCTAAATTATAAACATACTCCTCGTCAAAATCTTCATGAGAGAGATAATTTGCAACGTGATCTGGATATGCAACAGCAATGGTAGGAGAATTGCCAACAGCAAACCCACGTTCAATTTGAGTCATAATTTCATCATAACTACCAATATAAGAAAGTTCGATATTAACATCAACACCTTCTTCATCTTTGATAATTTTTTTAAACTCATTTATCTTACTTTTAATTTCATCTTGAAGATTTTGACCAAAAGTATGCCAAAAATAGATAGTATTGCTTGATTCTTCATTCTTTTGATTACAGGAGAAAAGGCTCACTAAAAATAATGGCATTGATAAAAATAATTTCATTTTGTTCCGGTTTTTAGTAAGCATAATCTTTTCTCCTTAAATTTTTATAATTTCGCTTTTATTATAAAGCTAATTTAGCTTGAGCTTCAGCATCAGCAAACCATTGATCAATTTCATCAATATTGTTAGATGTAGTTAATGCTTTTGTCATTAATCCACTAACTTGGTTTCTACATGTTGAAGAACCTTTGAATGCTGGTGAAACATATAATGTACCAACATCATTAATTTTAGCTTTTGAGTAAGCCATAACTCTATCTAATGTCTTTTCATCGCATGATTCATAATCACTTGCTGCTTTATAAATAGCACTGTTTAAGACACTATATCTGATTGGTGAATAACCTGTACTGATTGACCAATCTAATGAATTTTCTTCATTTGAAATGAATTTATAGAATAACCATGAAGCTAATTGTCTATTCTTATCACCATTATGATCTAACATACAGATTGAAGGACCTTGGTTGATTGAATAAGCATGTTCTGCATTAGCTTGAGGAATTCTAGCAACACCAACGTTCATTGGATTTGATTCTGAGAATTGGTATTTAACACCACCTGTTGAACCAACTGAGAATAATGTATTTTGTAATGTGAAGTAGTTATTTGTATAGTTACCACCTGCACTACCTTTTGAAATAATATATCCTTTTTCAGCTGCTTCATGGAATGTTCTTAAAACATTTTTCATACCATCATTATTGAAATCAATACTAGCAGTACCAGTTGCTTTATCAACTGATGTATATCCATATCCATATTGTTTTGCTAAAGTAATGAATAAGTTATCATCACTATCATAAGCAAAGATTGAATGATATGCTTGATCAGTTTTAACATATTTTTCTGATTCTGAAACTGAATCATCATGGGCTTGAATAGCTGGACATAATTTATTAAATAATTCATCCCATGTTAAATTATCTAAATATTCAGCACTTAAAGGTTTACCACCATTGATTGTGCTATCATATTTTGATAAATCCATACCAATTAAAACATCAGCATTATAGAACATTTGTTCTGTTGATTTACACCATGGGGCACTATATGTTCCTTCAACTAAATATTCTTTACCTTCTTCTAAATAATCTGTAATGAGATCTTCGTATTCTTCTTTTGTCCATCCGACTGTTGCGTCATTCATGAATTGTTCTAATTCAACTGCTTTATTGTAGTTGATATATTCTGCAACGTGGTCTGCATAACATTGAACAAGATCTGGATAAGCATTAGCTGTAAAACCTTTAACAGTAGCTTCTTTTAAATCATTATAAGAACCACTAATGATTGTGCTAGTAACTGTAATGTTTGGTTGAGCTTTTTTAAATGCTTCGATATAACTATTTAAATTTGGTTGATTGTTTGTACCAATAATTGACCATAATGTAATTTCAGTTTTTTGTTTTAAAACTCCATTTTCATCAACTAAGTCACTCCATTCACCTTCAGTAACAATTCTATCGTCACTATTTCCACCACCATTACAAGCAGTAGCGCCACAAGCAACTGAGAGTAATGCTAATGCACATTTTAATGTTTTAAACTTTTTCATAAATCCTCCATGTTTAAAATGTTTTATTTATTTTTTACACTTTTAATAAAAGTGAGAAAACCTAACCTTTAATACCTGCTCTTCCAACACCTTTCATAATGTATTTACGGAAGAAAACAAATAATAAGAATAATGGCACAGTAACTAAAACAGTAGCAGCCATTTGATAACCATATTCAGTACGTCCGCTTTCAGCATCAACGAAACTTGATCCTCTTAAACCATTTGAAATTAATCTATATGATTCGTTATTAGCAGTAACTAAATTTGGCCAAACATATGAGTTCCATGTTCCCATGAATTTTAAAATAGTAATAGAAATTAATGTAGGAGCAGCAAGTGGAACCATTACTTTCCATAAATAATTCCAATCACTCTTTCCATCAACTTTACTAGCTAAATATAATTCATTAGGAATTTGCTTGAAATTTTGTCTTAATAAGTAAATGTGGAAAACACTTACCCAGAAAGGAACGATCATTGCAGCATATGCATCCATTAATGAAGCATTTTCTCCAACCCATCCAAATGATGCAACTGTAATATAGTTAGAAATAACCATCATTTCACCAGGAATCATCATAGTCATTAAAAATACCATGAATAATGCTTCTCTTCCTTTAAATTCAAGACGAGAGAATGCAAATGCAGCAAATATTGTTGTTAGAAGTGTACCTATTGTAGAGAATATTGCAACAACAATTGTATTCCACATGTATGTTGAAAAATCAAATGCACTAAAAACATAAACATAATTACTCCACATAACAATAGTAGGGAAGAATGTTTGATTTGATTGAATAATTTCATCATTAATTTTTAATGATGTAATTAACATCCAATAGAATGGGAAAACAACAATTAATGCTAAGAAAATAATTAAAGCATATGTAATAAGTGTTGAAATAAATCTACCTATTTTTTCAGTTTTTTGAAGGGTTTTAACAGTTTGGTTTCCTTCTTTAATACATAAAACAATTTTATTATTATCAATATCAACTTTTTTAAAGTCTATATATTCTTTTGAAATACTATTTTCCATATAAACCTCCTTGATATTAATAATAAACTCTCTTCTTTGATACTCCCATTTGAATAAATGTAAATATCAAAATAACAATAAAGAGTAATACAGCAGCAGCAGCTGCAAATGAAGTATGAGTATTTAAGTTATCATAAATATAATAAACTATTGTATATAACTCATAAGTACCTGTTGTTGTACCAGGTCCATTGAATAAACCAACAATTGATGAATATTCTTTAAATGCACTAATAAATGAAGTGACCATGATATAAAGAATTTGTGGACCAAGAAGAGGAATAGTAACACGAGTTAATACTTTCCATCTTGGAGCAGCATCAATTTTAGCAGCTTGATAATATTGCTTATCAATACCTTGTAAGCCTGATAAGAAAACAAGAATTTTAAATGGTAATGATGACCAGATAATGTAAATACAAAGTGGTAACATTGCATCCCATCTACTAGCACCATAAATCCATTGTTTACCAGTGATTCCAAAAATAAAGTTTATAACACCATTTGAATCAAATAAAACAGAGAAAACCATACCAACCGCAATAGTATTTGTAACATATGGAAGGAAGAATATAGTTTGTAATACTTTTTGGAACCATTTAATTGAATTTAAAGCAACGGATATCAATAAAGCAATTAAAATAGAAGGAATAACAGTAGCAAATACTAAGAAGAATGTATTAGGAATAGCGTATTCAAGAATACGAGATTCATAAGCTCCTCCATTAATTTCAGTTAAACCTAATATTGCACCATAGTTATCTAATGTAAAACCATTATATGTACCTTTAATATAATCATAATCTTTCATGAATGAAATAAAGATTGTATTAATTAAAGGGTAAATAAGGAATACTGCCATTAAGATAAGAACAGGAGCTAAATATAACCATGCTCTCCAGTTATTTGTACTTTCAGCATTTTTAACACCAGTAACTTTATATTCTTTTTTTGATTTTTTAGAAGAAAGAAAGCGCACTAATACTTTTTTATCTTCATTATATCCATCATTAATTTCGCCTAAACGATTATCAATGAATGTTTCGTGAGTGACACTAGCACTTTCCATTATTTAACCTCAATACGTTTTTCATCTTCTCCAAAGATAAAGAACTTGCCTGGTTTTAATCCTAATTTGATATCCCCAATATGTTCTTTTTGTTCATCTTGAATGATAACTTTGAAATTTTCCTTAGTGCAATTATCATTTAAACAAATTAGAGATAAGTCTCTTCCTAAAACTTGAATTGAATCGCATTTTGCTTTTAAAGAACATTCAGCATCATTTTCTAATACTTCAAATCCTTCTGGTCTAATAGCAACAAATACTTTTTGATTTTCTAATTGATTTGATGCTTTATATACTAAATCGTTTCCAATATAAATTCCATTATCTTTAATTTCACCATTAAAAACATTAATTGGAGGAGTTCCTAAGAATTGAGCAACGAATAAGTTTGTAGGATTATTATAAACTTCTTGAGGGGAATCCATTTGTTGGAATTCACCAAGTTTCATAACAACAATTTGATCACTAATTGACATAGCTTCTTCTTGGTCATGAGTAACGAAAACAGTAGTAATTCCTGTATCGCGTTGAATTCTTCTAATTTCTTCTCTAGTTTTTAATCTTAAACGAGCATCTAAGTTACTTAAAGGTTCGTCAAGTAATAAAACTTTTGGACGTTTAACTAAAGCTCTTGCAATAGCAACTCTTTGTTGTTGACCACCACTCATTTGAGATGGTTTTCTATCTAAATATTCATCAACTTGAACAAGTTTTGCAGTTTCTAAAACAATTTTTCTTCTTTCTTCTTTAGTTAATAATCTATAAGCTAAAGCAGGAATCTTTTTAATTTCAACTTGATCAGTATTTAATAATGATTTTAAACAATTTTCAACTTCAGAGATTTTAGAGTCTGTAATCTTTTTAACTTTAAAGAATAATTTAATTCCATCTTCAGAATTAAAGACTTTTAAGTCTTTATGTTTTACACTAATTTTCTTTAACTCATTCTTAATTAATTTATCAATATAATCAACTTTAAATTCTGATACTTTTAATTGTTCATTTTTTAAAGGATATTTACTATTTAAACTTATTTTTAATGAATTAATATCACTTGCTTTTGAATAGTCAAATTGGGAGAACATTACATAGTTTCCGTTAACTTCACTAATAACAAATGAAGTTAATTTAACACCATTACCTTTAAACATTGATTGAATTTCATGAGAATAATCATTTAATTCATTTTCATTAAGTTTACCATTAAATTCATATGATAAACTTCCTTTATAAATTTGTTTAGATTCTTCAATTTCAAATTTACTTCTAAAAGAAACATCAAATAAAGCTTCTTGAGTTTGAATAACTTCAGGAGCACCAACTTCAAATGCAACAACTTTAGTAATATTTTCTAAAAATAATTTAGCATTTCCTTCACTTACATTTTTAAGTTCACAATCAATAGATAAAAGTTTATCAGAAACACTTTCTTTTAATAAAATATTTTTTAAACCTAATTTACTTCCTAATGAATGTAAAGATTTAACAATTCCACTTGGAATATCGCTTTCATCTAATTGATATTCTAATTTAAATTTATAATCATAGAAATTTTCTAATGGTACTTCAACTTTTAAATTAGTTAATGGAAATTCGATATTTTTATATACTGTCATATGAGGATATAAAGCGTAGTTTTGGAAAACTAAGCCAATGCCTCTTTTTTCAGCAGCTAAATTAGTAACTTCTTCATCTCCAAACCAAATTTCTCCGCTTGTTGGATTTTCAAGTCCTGAAAGCATATATAAAGTAGTAGATTTACCACATCCAGAAGGACCAAGTAAACCAATTAATTTTCCATCAGGAATTGTAATATCAAGATTGTTAACAGCAACAGTATCTTTTCTATGTTTTTTTGGATCTCCAGGGAAGACTTTTGTTAAATTTTTAATTCTAATTTCCATAAATTATCTCCATTTTATTTATTAATTTGTACCATCATCGCTAGTTTCAGCATTTAAATGTAATCTTTCACGAGCTTTCTTTTCTTTATAGCTCTTGTATGAGTTATAGTAGTATTTAATAAAATAACCACCTAGGCAAATACAAATAACACTAGCAACAAATATAATTGAATCAAGAGGATTAAATACAGTTAAAGAATTATTAAACCCTGTTGAACGAGCAAAGATATATAATATATCAACAAGTAAAGCTTCTAAGAAAATAACTCCTAAAGTATTAACTTTAATAAACTGTTTCTTATTTAAAACTTTAAATTCGCTCTTTTTATCTTTGTTTTTTAAATGTAAATAATAAATATATGCAACTACAACATAAATAACTAAAAGTGCAATAGTGAAAATAACAAATATTTTATTATAATTAGTAACTTTTGAAGTACTTACTTTATTTACAACAATGTTACCACTATTATCTAAAACATCTTGCATTTTGAAATCGAAAATAGCAAATCTAGTAGTAACTGTACTACGAGCAACAATTTTACTTGTTGTAGTATTAAATAATTCTACTGATACTGATGCAGCATGAATTCTAAATGATTTAATATCTTTAGCTTTAAATTGTTCAAGAATAAAAACAGATTCATTTTCATCATTAAAATATTTTAAATCACCAGTAGTAGTTTTAATTACAACTTCTTCGTTATTACTATTAACTACTTTTAAATAACTATCTCCACCTAATGAAATTCTTGTTCTAATTTTAACTGTTCCATTTTCGATATTATCTTTATTTTTAGTATATAAACTTAAAGCAACATCACCTAAAGCACCATTTGAATAAAGCTCTTTTCCATAATTTGTAGTTTTTACAGTGATTGCTAAGTAATCTTCATATTCAGCAAAAGATTTAAATTCTAAATCTAAGAAATCACTTAAATCTCTTGATACAAATGATTTTGCTTCACTAGTTTCAAAGCAAACTGGTTTATCTAAAATAGGAGCTCTGCTAATGAGTAACCCACTATCATCAAATTTTAAATCTGCTTTATAACAATCAATTAATTTAACACTTGAAGTATCAATTTTATAAGTTCCTGAGAGTTCAATATCACAATAACCAATAAAACTTGTAGATCCTAAATAACTTCCAATACCATGATTAGATTTTTGAACAATAGAAGTTGAATAAGTACCTAAAAAAGCATTTTTTTCATTATAAACATCATATTCTAATTTAGCAGTATAATTATTTCCATCCTCATAGTAACCAATATAGTAATTAGCGTCACTATTTCCTAAAGCAACTCTAAATTGAATTGAATGAGATACTGTTGTTCTTGTATAACTTGTTAAAGTAACAGTTAAATCATCGCTTAATGTAGATTCACTATTAACTTCATAATTATTAACGCTCAAAGAAGAAGCATTAGTATTTGAAGAAGAACCTACACTATTAGTTGGCTTAGAAAAACTGCATAGAGTTGTAAATGCAATCAAACTAGAAATAGCCTTAAAAATTAACCCACTTTTCATACTATAAATATTATAAATTGTTTTCAAATGATATTCAATAAATTAAAATTCATTGAAAATTAATTATCTTATTTAACAAAATTTAATTATTAAAAATGATAGATTTTCTATCAATTTTAATTAAATTTCTTTATTTTTTTCTTATATATAATTTAAAATCTTAATATTATTTTAATATTTTAAAATCATAAATAAAAAAAGCCTTTATTAAAAAATAAAGACTTTCATTTAAAAATTATTTATTAAAACTCATTGTACAAGCAGGTCTAACTCCATAATCAGTTGTAATAGTATATGCTCCACTAGTAGCAATTCCATATTCACCAATATAGTAATTTTGATCCCATGCATAGTTAGCATTACTACGAGTCCAATAATAATCACTATTCCCACTAACTATATTCTTTGCTAATCTACTTGAATCAGTACCAAATCCATATTCTGATTTATATAAATCATCTTTACTTAATAAATAAAGCTTATCATTACAAGTAATAGTTCCAAATCTACTAGTAGTATCTACTAATTTTGTAGTTAAAGGTTGAGAAGAAGAATCACCCCATATTTTATTTAAATAATTATCCACTAATAAGCTTCTTATTGTAGATGTGTCATATAAATGCCATCCTTGATCTTCATAATGAAAACTACTAGTTCCGATTAAATATTCTGATACAAATTGAATATTTCCTTCACTATCTTCAGAAACATATCTCCATTTTATTGCGTTACTTTTTATATTAAAATTAGAATTTATTTTTTGTCCATTTGTACCAACTACACTAGTAGGATATACTCCATTTTTACTAAGCGAAATTGTAGAAGTTCTTATTTTATTAGAAATAGTAACAATTTTATTTTCTTCATCAATAGATTCGTATCCCTTATACCAACCAGTCCACATAGTAACAGTATCATCACTAGTATCATCACTAGTTCCATTATCATTTACTGAATAGTATTTATCTACTAAAGAATCATAGTTTCCTGAATAATAAGATAAAGAAGAATTAGCACTTAAAGCATTATTTTTATCGTCATAATAATTATATTTCTTTGTAAAAGAAGTAAAATCTCTTTCTTCAAAAGTAGCACTTGCAATAAATCCATTTTCTATCATTGTAGTAGTAAATTTATTATTTTCTAATGTTTTTTCTTCATTATTTAATTTAAAACTTTTACATTCATATCCAATATTAGGAAATACTGTAAATGTAATAGTTTCTCCTACCTTTGCACTTCCTTTATCAACGCTTATATATCCATTATCACATGATAAGATAGTGAAATTATAATATTTATCTCCATCACTACCTTTTGAGCCAGTTGCACCAGTTTCTCCTTTTTCTCCACTTAATCCCTTATCTCCGGTGTCACCTTTTTCACCTTTTATACCAGTCTCTCCAGTTTCACCTTTTTCTCCAGTATCTCCTTTGTCACCTTTTTCTCCGGTATCACCTTTATCACCTTTTAAAATAGTAGCACAACATCCTGTTAAATTAATAACATTAATAGTAATTGCAGAAATTGATATTAATCCAATAACTCCTAAACCTATTATATTACCTTTATTTTTCATAATAATTAAATCCTATTTATTAATTAATTTTCATTGTACAAGCAGGTCTAACTCCCCATGATCTACTTACATAATCATAATATCCACTAGTTCCATCAGCACCTATTGTGGAAACTTTATCTGCACCACTATAATGAGGGGAACGAGTCCAATAATAATATGGTATACCACTTGTATAAAATGCATCACCAGGAAGACCAATTAATAATTTTGATTGGTTTTTGTAATTTCCAAAACCATATTCTGCTTTTAAGTAATCTTGATAACTTAATAAATATAATTTGTCATTAGTGTTACTACAAGTATATGAATTTGAAGAATTTGATGTAGTAGATGCACTATTATCAACATTTATAGTAAGAGGTTGATAAGAAGAATCACTCCAAATTTCATTTAAATAAGTATTATTTAATAATGAATAGATTTTTGAAGAACTATAAGTATTATTATCTCCATAGGAAGATATACCAAATAAATATTCAGAAACAAATTGAATATTTCCTTCGCTATCTTCGGAAACATATCTCCATTTTATTGCGTTATTTTTAATTCCTAAAGATGAATCAATTTCTCCAGTTAATATACTTGATGGATATACTCCATTTTTAGCTAATGATATTGTAGATGTTTTAGCATAATATTTAATTGAAAGACTCTTATCACTATTAATAGTGTAAACTTTATTCCATCCAGTCCACATAGTAACAGTATCATCACTAGTATCATTACTAGTTCCATTATCATTTACTGAATAGTATTTATCTACTAAAGCATCCCAACTTCCTGAATAATATTCAGAGCTATTTTCTGCTAATGGTGTGCCATCTTCATAATAATAATTATAATTTTTATTAGAAAAATTATTTACATTAAATATTTCAAATTTAGCATTTACAACAAAACCGTTTTTTATCATAGTAGTTGTAAAAGTATTATTATCTAATGCTTTTTCTTCACCATTTAAAGTAAAACTTGAACAATAGTATCCATCATTAGGAACAATTGTAAATTTAATTGATTCTCCAAGTTTTGCACTTCCTTTATCTAAAGTGACTAAACCATTTGAAGAAGGTAATATTGTGCAACTATAATAGTCATCACCTTTTTGACCAGTTGCACCTGTATCTCCTTTTTCACCTTTTTCACCAGTTGCACCTGTATCTCCTTTATCTCCTTTTTCACCAGTTGCACCTGTATCTCCTTTTTCACCAGTGTCACCTTTATCACCTTTTTCACCTGTGTCACCTTTATCACCTTTTTCTAAAACAAAACTTTTTCCTAATCCAGTCATATTTGCAACACCTAATGCTAATCCAGTAATTGAAATAACACTTAAAACTGATATTGTTATTACACTTTTTAAATTTCTCATATTCATCTCCTTAAGCTTTATAATTATAATTTAATTATAAAGTCGCGAAGAAAAATATATCATAAAAGTTATTTATTAAGCAAATAATTTAAAACTATTTTTGTAAGATTTATAAAATAAATTTTTACTTAAAAACATTTAATAATAATTAGGATTTTTATTTAATATCTAATAAAATATTTACTATGAGCGAAAATAAAACTTTAGATATATTTCCAACAGGTAAATTTAAAAGAATATTAACATTTCTAGGTGATTTATTATTATTTTATATTTTAACAGTCTCTATGTTTCAACTTGTAGTTTTTAATATTGCAAGTGCATGTACTAATTATTCTTCTAGATTAGAAAATAATCTTCAAACAATTAATTCAAGAATGAATATTCTTTATAATAATGAATTATTATTTTATGATGAATCAAATAAATATAGTTTTGATTCTTCATTAGATACTACATTTGATTATTTTTTAAGAAGTTATGTAATTAAAGACACTAAAGATCCTATTATGCATTATTTTAATGATTTAGATAACAATAAAAATTTAAATGAAGTATTTAATAAATATAATGAACTTGGAAATGAATATTTTAATATTAATAATAATGAAATAACTTTAAAAGATGAATATTTAGATTATTTTAAACCATATTTTGATACTACTGATTCATTAAGTTCTCTAGGAAGAAAATATCTTTCTACATTTAGAAGTAAAACATTTGTATCTTTATATAATTATATGTTAGAAGATATTTTAAAAGATGATTTATCTTTTAATAATTTAAGTTATATTAATTTATCTAATAAAATTAATGAAAATAGTAATTATAATTTATTATTTAATTCAATAAATATTACTATTTCTTTTATTATTTCTTTTTTAATTTATTATGTATTAATTCCTTTATTATTTAAAGATAGATCTACTTTAGTAGAACATGTTTTAAAAGAAAAAAGAATTGATCTTAATTCATTTGAATTTTTAAAAAGAAGAAATTACATAGTAATTATTGCAAATAATTTATTAATGTCTTTATCTACTATATTCTTTATAGGAATTATTTATATGGGTTTTTATTCATTATTTAATTATATGCATTTTTTAATTATTTCAATATTATCTATAGTATTTATATTAATAAATTTATTTATTTTATTATTTAATCCATTTAATAAAACATTAAAAGAATTAAGTACTAAAACAATTTTAATCTCTCAAGAATCATTAGAAGAAATTTATAGGAGTAAGGGATATGGAGAATAATGAAATTATTGAAATTGCGTATACTAGACCTAAATTAACAAGAAGATTATTTTCTAGAATTGTAGATGGTTTTTTATTATTTTTACTATCTTTAATTTGCTTTGTATCTATTAATTCTATTTATTCTACAATTCCTTCATACCAAAATACTAAAACTAATTTAGATGAAATTAGACTTAATTCTTCTTTATATGTTAAAAAAACTAATGATACTATCGTTAATGTTTCTACATTTATTTATCAAGATTCAAAAATGTCTTCATCTCAAAAAGAAGAATATTTATTAACACATTTATCTAATTTCTTTGATTATTTAAAAAATTATAATGAATCTAGTTATTTAAAAGCTAAAAACTCTTATGATGAATTTAGATTAAAAGATTCTTTAAAATATAATGATTATCCTTTATTTATTAAAGATAATAATTCAAATATTATTAAAAATACATCCTATTCAATTCCTATCTCTACTTATATTGATTCTTGTTACACAGTATTTATTGATACATATTGTAATGGATATCTTTCAAGTGAAATAAAAGAATATTATGAAGGAATTAAATATATTCAAGCATTAACATTCTTTGTTAATATTCCTATTTCAGTTTTTATTTCTTCATTAATTGTATTTTTTATTCCTCCATTTATTTTTAAAAAAGGAAGAAAAACAATTGGAATGTTAATATATCATATAGGTTTTGTTAATTCATCTTTATTTAATTTAAGTATTAAACAATATTTAATTAAGTTTCTTACTTTTTATTTTTTAGAATTTTTACTTTCTATATTTACATTTGGAATTCCGTTATTTATTTCATTAACAATGATGTTAGTAACTAAGAAAAAACAAAACTTTAATGAATATATTTTAAATATTCAAGAAGTATCTACTAGTGATTCTACTATTTATAATGATAAAACAGAAATTATTGTAGAAAGTAATGATTCAAGTAATAATGTTGATTTCCATTTACGTTAATTAATATAAAAATCGTCAATTTAATTGACGATTTTATTTTATTAAATATTACTTAACCATTTATTAATTTCACTATAATCATCTACCCAGATAGTAATTAAATCATAAGTAAAGAAATAATTAGTAACATCTTTTAAAGTTGAATCTTTATATCCTTTTTCTTTTTTCATAAATATAAAATTAAATTTTAAATAATTAGATGCTACTTCTAGTAATCTTTTCATATTAGGATCTGTTAAAGAAATACCTACAAATACACAACACTTAAAAGTAAAATCATGTAATTGTTTAGATATATTCCATGAATATGGATTATTATATAAATAATAATAATCAGATTCATTAAATATTAAAGAATTAACAAATCTAGATTCATTATATTTATTATATGGTAATAATCCATGAACATGATAAATATTAATAGATGAATTATCTTTACTTGTAAATGCAAATTCATCATAGATAGTATTATAAATAATTTCTTTTTTTCTTAATAAATATTCTAAATTAGTATCATAATTATAAGTAATTACTTCAGTGTCTTTATGTGATTCTAAATATTCTACTAAAGCATATAAACTAGTTTCAGTAGTAGAAAAACTCTTTTTATTTTCATCATTAAAATTAACTAAATATATTTCATTATTTAATTCTTTATAAGTATCAAATCCACTTGTTTTTAATACTTTTCCATTAACAAATAATTCACTACCTACATAATGTTTTATTTCATTAATTCTTTCTACATCATTATTATAAAAAGTAGAATTTAAAGCGTCTACTAAACGTTTCCAATCTTTAACTCCATAATCTACATTAATTCCAGCACCTATAACTAAATCAACATTTAATCTATAAGTATATAATTTTAATAAAAACATTATAAATGATTCATTATTATTCTTTTTATTTCTATTTAAATAATATAATAAATCATCACCTAAAAATGATTCTGATTCTTTAGATTTTAAAGTGTATTCTATTTTTTTACCTTCTATAAATCCTAATGCTAAGAAATTAGAATCATCTAAATAAATATTTAAACTAGCTTCTGGATTATAATAATCATCATTTTTTAATGATTTAACTTTAATAAAGTTAACATTTCCCATTATATCTAAACTTTCTAAGTTAACTTTAGATAATGATGAATAAATATGTACGATGTATTTATGTACATGATCTTTTTTTGAATTTACAATCACTTTAAAATCACATTTAGGATCAAAATGAAATCCAAATGATCTAAAATTAATATCTTTATAATCAATTCCATTAATGTAATAAAGATATAAAAGTACTAATAAGCATTTTTTATTAAATAAATATTTTTCTCTATCTTTTATTTCCATTCTATTATTTTAAAAAATTATTAATTTAATTTAAAGAATTTTAATAATTAATATTTAAAATTTATACATCATATTTTACTCGGATTAAATTTAGTCAATTTTTTCCGAGTAAACTTATTCACTAAAATAGTAAATTGAAATTATATCTAAGACAGGTTTTAATATTACTAAAAAAGAAAATAAAAATTAAATTTTTATAACATTAGATGACATGTATAAAATTAATGTTTAATTAAAACATTTTTAATATCATCTGATCCATAAATTACATTAGATAATTTATTATTCTTAACATAATATAAAGAAGGAACATATTTAAATGGAGTGTTTTTAACTTCATTTACATTATTTGATAAAGCATTTTCTAATTCATTTTTAAAATCATCTAAATTTCCATTACTAATATAATTAAATTTAGATCTATTATTTTTACCTTCATCAGTTGCAAAAGATTTCATATCAAATACATAAATATCTAAAGAATGATCATTTAATAAATAATCATATAAATATGTTCTAATTGAAAAACAAAAAGGACATTCTTTAAAATAAAGATAAATTGCGTATTCTTTATTGTTTAAAGAATAAAATTTATCTAAATCATCTATATAATAATCCTTAATAATATCATAACTTCTAGAATCAAAAGTATTATTAAATAAGTATTTAGGACCTTCATATCCTTCTAAATATTCATATAAAGTGTTAAATTTAATTACAAATAATGAAGGTACTGATTCTACTAAAGTATCTTTAACAGTTGAAATTGTATTAGATGAATAATATTCACTAGTAGAAGAATAATTAGATGGTAATTCTTTTAAATAATCTATATTTTCATCTTTTAATCTATAAGAGTTATATAAATAAACTTTTAATCTTCTAGTTTCATTTTTATAATCTCCTAAATAACCTAAAATTGTATTTTTTAAATTATTACAAATATCACAATCGGTATTATAAACATATACTGCGTATATATCTTCTTCTTGAGAATATAAATTATTAAAATTATCTAACTTATATTCATTATAAGTAGAATAATCAATTGAAGGATCTAAATCATATTTAGGAAATATACTAGTACAAGAAGTTAATAGTATTCCTAAAATTAAAAATAAATATCTTTTTTCCATATAAAAGTTATTATAAAGAAATATTTAAATAAATCAATTAATTAGATTTATTCTTAATTAAAGAAGTATAAAAATTGATTTCATCATTATTAAATACATTCTTTATTTTTTCAATATATCTTTTAAAACCTTTTAAATTAAAAATAATTTCTTCTGAATCATTATCTAATTTATTAAATATAGGGCATAAATAAATATTATTATCCAGAGAATATTCATTTAATATTTCTAATATTTTTTCTTTTATTAAATTAAGCTTAATTAAAGGATTTTTAATAGATGTATTTTCATCAATTATCCATAATTCATCATTTAATTGATATTTATCTAATGAATAACTATTCGTAATTATCTCAAAAATAAAAATTCCTTTTTTAGTTACAATAATTGCATCACATTCTAAATCATCAAATTTAATTTTAGTAATTAAATTTTCCTTTTCATAAAAAGAATTATAAATTTTATTTATTATTTTTTCTTTTTTATCTTTTGTAAATATTAATCCCATTATAAGTTATCCTTATTTAATAGGTAAAGGGCAAATATTTGTACAGTTTTAGCGTCACTTATTTCACCTTTTTTAATTTTTTCAATTATTTCTTCTTCAGTTAAATAAAAAACTTCTACAAATTCATTTTCATCTAAGTGAGTATGAGTTTTAATTAAATCAGTAGCATAATATAAATTAATAACTTCATTAGTATATGCTACACTTGGGAAGCATTTTCCTAAAAATTTAATATTATTAGCTTTAAAACCAGTTTCTTCTTCGAGTTCTCTTAAGGCAGTATTTTTAGGATCTTCATTCTCATCACATTTACCTGCTGGAACTTCAATTAAGATATTATGATATGGATAGCGATATTGTTTTTCAAAAATAAATTTATTATCTATTTTTGCAAGTACTGCACTAGCAGGTATTTTATCAATATATTCTCTATATGCTTTATTCCCATTAGGACAAATAATTTCATCTTTATGAACTTCTAAAAGATGACCTTTAAATACAATTTCACCTTTAATTTTCTTTTCTTCTAAATCCATTTTCGTACCTCTTTCTTATAAGAAAAATTATAATTAATCTTCTAAGAAATAGTATATATCTTTTTTTAAAAATTCACTTAACTTTTTTAAACTAAAAATATCAGGAAGAGATTTATTTAACTCCCATTTAGAAATAGTTTGATATGTTACTCCTATTGCTTTTGCAAGTTGACTTTGAGATAAGTTTTCATTTATCCTTGCAAGTTTAATTTTTTCACCTACTGTCATAAATTTATATTTTTAATATAAATTAAAATAATAAAAAATAAAGAGATCTAATTTAATTCCCCTTAAATTTAGGGGTAAATAAGCATAATATTTTTTAATAAATTAATATTTTGATAGAATATTTAAGAATTTAAGGAGATTATATGAATAAAGTTGATATTTTAATTATAGGAGCAGGTCCAAGTGGAGTAACTGCAGCAATATACGCTAAAAGAGCTAATTTAGATGTATTATTATTAGAAAAAAGTGCTATTGGAGGAAAAGTAATAGATATCTATGAATTAGAAAATTATCCTGGGGTTTCAAATATTTCAGGAAGTGAATTAGCGTTAACTTTTAGAAAACAAATAAAAGACTTAAAAATTCCATTTTCTAGAGAAGAAGTATTATCTATTAATAAAAATGATAATAATTTTATAGTTACTACAAATAAAAATGAATATTTAGTAAATAAAATTATTCTTGCTATAGGCACTAAAGAAAATAATTTATCATTAGATAATGAAAATAGATTTTTAGGAAAAGGAATATCTTATTGTGCTACTTGTGATGGTTCATTTTATAAAGATAAAAAAGTAGTAGTATATGGAGGAGGTAATAGTGCAATCTCTGAAGCATTATATTTATCTAATCTAGTAAAAGAATTAATTATTATATCAAGACATGATTTAAAAGGAGATGCATCTTCTATTAATAGATTAAAAGAATTAACTAATGTAAAACATATTAAAAATTCTACAATTATTAAATTAAATGGAAATGATTCATTAAAATCTATTAATATTAAAGATGAAAATAATAATATTACTAATATAAAATTAGATGGATTATTTGTCTATATAGGCAGTAAACCTTCTTTAAATTTTATTAATAATTTATCTTTAGATAATATAAATGGATATTTAAAAGTAAATGAACATTTTGAAACATCAATTAAAAATATATTTGCAGTAGGAGATGTAATAAATAAAGATTTGCGTCAAATTGTAACTGCTACAAGCGATGGAGCAAATGTTATTAGTTATTTAATGAAAAATAAATAAAATGCAGGGATACCCTGCATTTTTAATTAACTTATTCTTTATAATTTTTAGCATTTTTAATAATAGATTTAATAGAACCATAAATCATATAATAAACTGGTATTGAAATTAATATTACCCAATAAGGATGCCATAAATTTAAAAACATACCAATAGTAAAATAAATACTTAAACTTAAAAATAATATTGGAAAACTTTTACCTTTTTTGAATGCAATTGAATGAAATAATTCTCCTGGAATAAAAGAATAAATAAATAGTACCCAATAATTTCTCCATCCATCTTTTAATAAAAATCCTAATACAATATACGCTACTAAAGCTATAATAAAACATATTAAATTAATCGAACCTTCTATTGATTTATAAAAGAATTTCTTTTTAGAATTTGTCTTTTCTTTTTTAGATTTATCATCAATAATTTCACCATCCACAATTTCAGATTCTACACAATCTTTAATTTTAGCACCAAATTCTTTATCCCATTCAATATTTATAGATCCATCTTCATTATTTATATTTAAGCCATCTTTATTAATATTTATTGTATCTTTATTTTTATTATATTTGAATTCTTTTTTATAGCAATCTTCAATAGGCTTTGATGTATTTAATAAATCATCAATTGATATTTCATAAAGTTCTGCTAATTTCTTAACAAATTCAATTGAAGGAATAGAAGTTCCATTTTCCCAATTTGAAATTGATTGTCTTGACACATCTAATTTAGATGCTAATTCATCTTGATTCCGGCCTTTTCTGTTTCTAAATAATACTAATCTTTCTGCAAATTTATCATCCATAGTCTAACTTCCTTATTATTAATTAAATTATAACGATGGATTAAAAATTATAAAGAAAAATATAATTTACATATAAAAATTAAAATATGTAAAAGAAAATTTACGAATTGTAAAAAGTTTTTACTTATTAAACATTAATTAAAAAAAGACACATTATTATGTGTCTTTATTGAAATTTATTTTTGATCTTTCATTGTTGGGAATAAAATAACTTCTCTAATTGATGGTTGATCTGTTAATAACATACATAATCTATCAATACCAATACCAATTCCACCTGTAGGAGCCATTCCATAGTCCATTGCTTCTAAGAAATCATAATCCATTTCATTAGCTTCATCATCACCTAATTCTTTAGCAGCTAATTGAGCTTTAAATCTTTCTTTTTGATCAATAGGATCATTTAATTCACTATAAGCATTAGCAATTTCCCATCCATTCATGTATAACTCAAATCTTTCTGTAAAACGAGGATCTTCACTCTTTTTAGTTAATGGAGAAATTTCAATTGGGTGATGGCAAACAAATGTAGGTTGAATTAAATCAGCTTCGCAACATTCTTCAAATAATGCATTTAAGAAATAGCCTTGACTTGTCCAATGTGGTTCGACTTTAATTTTTCTATCTAAACATGCTTTTTTAGCATCTTCTAAAGAAATATTTCCTTTAAAATCTAAACCTGTTTTTTCTTTAACTAAATCAGCCATATCAACCCATCTAAATTCAGAATCAATATCTAATTCTTTTCCTTGATAAACAAGTTTATCTTTCTTTAAAACATCTTTTACTAAATGTCTAATTAAGCCTTCGCTTAATTCTCTCATGGAACTTAAATCTCCATAAGCTTCATAAAGTTCAATAGTAGTAAATTCAGGATTATGTCTTGTATCCATTCCTTCATTTCTAAATAATCTACCAATTTCATAGACTTTTTCAAGTCCACCAACGATTAATTTTTTAAGTGATAATTCAGTAGCAATTCTTAAATAAAAATCTTTATCTAATGTATTATGATGAGTAACAAATGGTCTAGCATTTGCGCCACCTAAAATTGGTTGAAGTACTGAAGTTTCAACTTCAACGAATCCTTTATCATCTAAATAATGTTGAATTCCTCTAATAATTTGAGGTCTTTGTAATGCTGTTCTTTTTGAATCTTCATTCATAATTAAATCAACATATCTATGTCTATATCTTTCTTCAACATCACTTAAACCATGGAATTTTTCAGGTAATGGACGTAAAGATTTTGTTAAGAATGTAAATTTATCAACTCTTAAAGTTAATGTTCCTGAATCAGTTAACATTAAATTACCTTCAAGACCTACAATATCTCCTGTATCACATAATTTAAAAATTGAATAAGATTCTTCTCCAACTGTACCAATTGAAATAAAAGCTTGGCATTTTCCAAATTTATCTTGAATATTTAAAAATGAAGATTTTCCCATTTTTCTTAAAAGCATAATTCTTCCTGCTAAAATAACATGAATTGGATTAGCTTCTAATTCTTCTTTAGTTTTTCCTTTAGCTTTTTCAATAATTGATTGAGTAGTATCAGTTCTAGTAAACTTTTCTCCCCAAGGATTAACTCCAGCTTCAATTAATTTATTTAATTTATCACGTCTTGCTCTTTCTTGATCAGTTAATTTTTCTTCCATATAAAAACTTCCTTTAATTTCGATATTATTATATATAAATTTTAATTATTTTTCTACTTAATTACTTGTTTCAAGTAAATACCTATCTAAAATTGTAAATAAATCATCTACACATTTAATAGTTAAAGTTATTTCACTTCGATATGATTTTGAATCATTAAAATTAATTAAAAATTTAGGAGCAATACCTTTTAAAACACTTGTTGCTCTAGAATCTCCAATTTCTTCTTTTAAATAAGTTGCGTATTCTTTTAAATATTTTACTTGATCAATTTTATTTTCTTCGAAAAATTCCTTTTTTCCTTCAAAATAATTATTAATATTTTTAATTAATAAAGGGTGGCCTTCTCCTCCACGAGCAACTGCAATAGCGTCACACCCTGTAATTTCATAAGCTTTTATTGCGTCTTCTAAAGTGAATATATTTCCACTTACTGCAAAAGGAATTGAAATTACATTTTTTAAATCTTTTATTGCTTCATAATGAGGAATTCCAGAATATAACTCTTTTTTTGTTCTACAATGAATACATAAAAAAGAAACTCCAGATTCTTCTAATGCCTTAGCAATTTCATATACATTTATTTCATTAAACCCGAGTCTTATTTTACAAGAAACTGGTTTTTTGCTCTTTTTAACTATAGCACTAACCATATCTTTTAATGAATCAATATCTTTTAACCGGCTACTCCCTCCATTAGATTTAATTACTTTAGGAACAGGACATGCTAAATTTAAATCTAAAATATCATAATCAAATTTAGATTCAATTTCATCAATAGCTTTTAATAAAGTTTCTTTGTTTCCACCAAATAATTGAAGTGCTAAAGGATGATCCTTACCATCTTGATAGCACATATCAAAAGTTCTTTCATTATGATAATTTAAACCACAATCTGAAATCATTTCAGTATAAGTAAGTCCATTAAAGAATTTTCTCATGAACTTTCTATAAGAAAAAGAAGTTACTCCAGCCATTGGAGCTAGAATAACTTTTCCTTCTATATTGATATCTTTAATTTTAAAACTCATTATTTATTATCTTCATTTGAAGAAGCATTTCCTTCAATAGATGAATCCTTATTTTCATTATTTTGAATAGAACTTTCTTCTTTACTAGAAGCATCTTTAATTTCTTCTTTTTCTTTAACTAAAGTTCTATGTTCTAATAAGTAAGAAATTTCTTCTTCAGTAATTGTTTCTTTATCAAGTAATGTTTTTGCAATTAATTCAACATCTTCTCTATGTTCAGTAATAATTTTAACTGCTAAATTATGTGCATCTTCAACAATTTTTCTTACTTCTTTATCAATTTGATCTGCAACTGAAACAGAGAAATTCTTAGTTGTATTATTATAATCTCTTCCTAAGAAAACATTTCCTGAAGCTTTTTCATATTGAATTGGACCTAAATCACTCATACCATATTCAACAACCATTGAACGAGCAATTTGAGTAGCTCTTTCAATGTCATTACTTGCACCAGTAGAAACATCATCAAAGAAAATTTCTTCAGATACTCTTCCACCAAGTAATCCACAAATTTCAGCTTCTAACTCTTTCTTAGTTAATAAGAATCTATCTTCTTCAGGACCCATTAAGACATGTCCGCCAGTATTTCCACGAGGAATAATAGTAATTTTTCTAACAACATCAGCATTTGGTAAAACAATACCAATAATAGCGTGTCCAGATTCATGATAAGCAACACGTGTTCTTTCTTTTTCTGTCATACCTTTAGAAGATTTTGCAGGACCTGCAATTCTTCTATCAATTGCTTCATCAATATCAGCAATAGTAATTGCCTCTCTTTTATTTCTAATAGCTAAAATAGCAGCTTCATTTAAGATATTTGCAATATCTGCACCTGAAAATCCAACAGTTCTTTTTGCAATCATTGAAAAATCAATACTTGGATCGAGTTTTTTATTTTTTGCATGTACTTTAAATATTGCTTCTCTTCCTTTTTTATCAGGTAATGAAACAGTAATTTTTCTATCAAAACGTCCAGCTCTTAAAAGTGCAGGATCTAAAACATCATCTCTATTTGTAGCAGCCATAACGATGATTCCACTATTTTCTTCAAAACCATCTAATTCAACTAATAATTGGTTTAAAGTTTGTTCTCTTTCGTCATTTCCACCACCAAGTCCAGCGCCTCTTTGTCTTCCGACAGCATCAATTTCATCAATAAAAATTAAACATGGAGCATTTTGCTTTGCAGTTTTAAATAAATCTCTAACTCTTCCAGCACCAACACCAACAAACATTTCGACGAAATCAGAACCCGAAATAGAATAAAATGGAACTCCAGCTTCACCAGCTACAGCTTTTGCAAGTAAAGTTTTACCAGTGCCAGGATGGCCAACAAGTAAAATACCTTTTGGTAATTTAGCACCATATTTTGTAAATTTTCTTGGATCTTTTAAATAATCAACAACTTCAACAAGTTCAGCTTTTTCTTCATCACATCCAGCAACATCATCAAATTTAACTTTTGAATCATCAACTCTTCTTGCAGTAGATTTATTAAAATCAAATGCTTTAGAATTTCCTCCAGCAGTAGACATTAAAAGTTTAAAGAATAAAATAGCAATTCCAACAGTTACTACAGTAGAAATAATAGTAGGCAACCATGTAATTAACCAATTTTCTTCGTATACTGAAGAAACAACTAAATATCCTCTATTAACAGGAGAATCAGTTTTTCCTTCATAATAGCCTTTTGATTCATTTTCTTTAAAATCTAATTGAATTTCTTCTTGTAAAGTATAGCCATTACCGTCTTCAATTGTATAGAAACTATCATTTGTAGTAGTAAAAGCTATCTTAACTTGATTATCTTTATTATCTTTTTCATTTAATGTTAAATATACTTGTAAATTATCACCATTTTTAACAGTAGATGCATCGTAAACTAAATAATTATCACTTTTATTACAAATATAATTATATCCTACACTTGTAGAAACACTACGATAGCCACTTGAATTAAAACCAACAAGGTAATAAATCATAAAGCCAATAAAACAAGCAAGGACTAAATAAATTAAAATACTAAATATATTTACTTTCTTTTTTTGCATTTCTTTTCTCCTAATTGACTAATTTATATTATATCATTTTTATTTATTTTCAAAATAAATAATCTTTATTTTTTAATTTCTTCAATATCAAAAATTAAAAATGAAGAAGTACCTTTTTTAAAATCTTTTTTAAAACGTGGAATATATAATAATTTATTATCTAAAGAATAAATTCCTGGATAAATATTTCGATATGATTGAGGTAATTTCATATCAATAAATATTTTAGAAACACTTTTTAATTCATTATTATATAAATATTTATCATTTCTTGATAAAGGATGAATAATTATTTTAGAATTTGAATTAAAAATTTCATTAAATAATTTTGAATCTTTATTGAATTTAAAATATTTATTCCCAGATTCATCTAAAATGTAATTATATTCATTAAAATAAATCTTATCTATTTTTAAATATCCATATTCAATAAAAATAAAATAATTATTTTTTAAATCAATTTTAATGTTTTTATTTAATTTTATTTTATTAAATAAATCAATTATTTCATTTCTACTTATTTTTTTAATAAATTCAAATTTAGATAAATAAACATAAAATAAAGTAATAAATTCATTTAAATTTAATGATTTTATTTCATCTAAATAAATTAAATTATCTTTAATGTATTTAGAATATTTTTTATATTCTTTCTTTTTTAAAAAGTTTAAATAATCTATTTTTAATTTAATTAAATTCATTTTAAAAGTAGACATAATAGATACTTTATCTAATCTAATCTTATTTCTTTCAAATCTAGGTTCTAAATCTGTAGTATCTTGAAAATATTCATAATTATGTTTAATGTTAAATTCTTTCAATGTTTTCTTTCTAACATGTAATAATGGTCTAATAAATTTAACATTATTTTTATAAGATATATTTTTAAGTCCATAATAAGAATAATATCCTTTTCTTTGAATTTGAAGATAATAAGTTTCTATTAAATCATCTTTATTATGTGCAATTAAACAAGCATCAATGGAAGGATCATCTTTAATTATTTTAATAAAGAAATTATATCTTTCAATTCTTGCCCATGCTTCTTCATTACCTTTTTTAAAATATACTTCATGAAGATGTAACTTTTTATTATATTTTTTACATAATTCTTTAATTTTAATTTCTTCCATATCTCCTGTATAAGGAAGATGGTAATTAGTATATGCAACTTCAAAATTATATCCTTTATTTAATAAAAGATAAAAAAGCGCTAAAGAATCACTTCCATAAGAAAGTGCTAAAAGATATTTTTTACTCTTCTTTAGATTCAATAATCTCATCAAGTATAACCTCATATAAAGAAGTAGAAGATTCTTTTAAACAATGATCTTTAATCTCTAAAACTTTAACTATTAAATGATGTCTTCCTAAAAATAATTCAATATTATCATCAACATTAATTTCTTTTGATGGTTTTGCAAGTTTTCCATTTACATAAAATTTATCTAAATTTGCTAAATCTTTAGCAACACTTCTTCTTTTAACAAGTCTAGTTAATTTTAAATATTTATCCAATCTCATAATTTTTACTTTCCTCATGAATTATTTTTAATATATTAAATAATCTTTCTTCATAATTACCATCTTTTGATATTGATATAGTTAATTGATGAGAATAATAAGTAACTTTAATATATCTAAAATAATTAATTAATTTTTCAAATAATTTATTACCAATCCCTTCTATTTTAGTAAATTCTTTAGATAATATTAATTCCATTCTATTTGGATAATCTTTTAATGAATCAAATTCAATAAAATTAATATAAACATCTATTCTTCTTTGATTTAATAAATTTAATAAATTGGAAGGTACACTTCCATATAAATCTTTTAAATAATTATATAAATTATCAATTTTTTCAAAAGTGTCTGCTTCTTTAATTCTTTGATAAATTTCCATAATTCCAGATTCATTTTCATAAGTTTTAGGAACATAAGCATTTTTAATTACACTTTGAACTTCTTTAGGTTCACTTTCTTTAATTAAATCTCCACTTTCTTTTTCTTTAATTGCTTCATTTAAAAGTTTTATATATAAATCAATCCCAACTTCTTCAATAAATCCAGCTTGTTGAGGCCCTAAAATATCTCCTGCACCTCTAATTAAAAGATCTCTTTGAGCAATTTTAAAACCACTTCCAAGTTCTGTAAAGTCTTGAATAGCTTTTAATCTTTTTTTACTTTCTTCATTTAATCTTCTTTCTTTATTAATTAAAAGATAGCAAAAAGCCATTTTATCACTTCTTCCTACTCTACCTTTAATTTGATAAAGTTGAGATAATCCAAACTTATTAGCGTCATCTACTAAAATTAAATTAGCATTTCTAACATCAATTCCATTTTCAATGATTGTAGTAGCAAGTAATAAATCTATGTTTCCTTCATAGAATTCTTTCATTACTTCATTAATTTCTTCTTTATCCATTTTTCCATGAATTATACCTATTTTTAAAGAAGGAATTAATTTCAATAATTTATCTCCTAGTTCATAAATAGTAAATATATCATTATGAATATAATAAATTTGACCTGATCTTGCTAATTCTTTTAAAATAATCTCTTTAATAACTTTATAATCTTTTTCAATTACATAAGTTTGAATTGGTAATCTTTCTTTTGGAGGGGTAGAAATAGTAGAAACACTTTTTAGACCAATTAAGGATGATTGTAAAGTTCTAGGGATAGGAGTAGCACTTAAAGTTAAAATATCAATAGATGGTTTTTCTATATGTATTTTTTCTTTTTGTTCTACTCCAAATCTTTGTTCTTCATCAATAATTAATAAACCTAAATCTTTAAATTTATTATTTTTATTTAAGATTTTATGAGTTCCTATAACCATATGGACTAATCCAGTTTCTAATCCTCTTTGAATAGTTTTAACTTCTAAAGGAGTTTGATTTCTAGTTAATAATTTAATATTAATATCGAATCCTTTAAATCTAGAAAGCGCTAATTCATAATGTTGTTTTGCAAGTAAAGTAGTAGGTGCTAAAAAAGCAACTTGTTTTCCATTGCTTATTGCTTTAAAAGCTGCTCTAAAAGCAACTTCAGTTTTACCATATCCCACATCTCCACATAAAAGTCTATCCATTGGATGAGGCTTTTCCATATCTTCTTTAATTTCTTTAATAGATTCTTTTTGATCAATAGTTAATTCATGAGGGAAAGAAGATTCAAATTCTTCCATTAATTCATCATCTTTTGAACATGCAAAACCCGGAATTAAAGATTTTTCTTGATATAACTTTAGTAATTTATCTGCTAATAAATTAACTTTTTCTTTAATTCTTTTTTTAGTATTATTCCATTTCTCACTATGTAAAGAAGAAAGTTCAGGAGTCTTTCCTTCTCTTCCTGAATATTTTCTAATTAAAGTAAAGTTATATAAAGGGATAAATAATTTATCGTTATTTTTATATTCAATCGATAAATAATCATCAGTTTTATCACCTACTGTAACTTCTTCAATTCCTAAAAACTTACCTATTCCATATTTTTCATGAACAACATAATCACCCTTTTCTAATTCAGAATAACTTGATAATACTCTTCCTTGTTTATATTTAGAATAATAGATACTTGATTTATGTTTTCTTTTAAATAAAATAGATGAATCAATAACTGCTAAAGAATTAACTTTATCTTCAAAAGAAAAAGAATAATCACTTAATAAAATATTTACACTTGATTTTAAATCATCATTTATTGAATTAATTAAAGAATAATCACATTTAAAATAATTTAAATTAGATTTAATTTCTTCTAATTCTTCATTAGTTTTAACAATAAATAATACATTATTAAATTCTTCAATATAAAGTTTAATAGCGTTATTTAAATCTATTTGACTATCTTTTCTAATAAATGGATAAGAAAGAGGAATGATATTAGGATTATTTTCTAAAGATAAAGAATCAATATAATTAACTTCTTTAGAAAATAATGTTAAAGATGATTCTTTAAACATTTTTAAATCTTTTAAACCTCTTCCTGAATCAAATAAATCATTAATAAATTCATTACTTTCTAAAAATAAATTATTTTTTATTTCTAAAAATTCATCTCTATTTAAAATAATTTCATTAAAAGAAGATAAATAAGATAATAAATTAACATTACTTCTTTTTAATAATCCATAATATTTATAAAGTTTAATGTTATAGATATTATTTTCTAAATCATAAATACATGAAGATATTTCTCCTTTTAAATAATCTTTTAAATCATCTCTTAAAGATAATAAATCTTCATTTAATTTATTATTTAAAATAGAAGAAATATCATTCTTTTCTTCTTTAGAAAATATTAAAGTAGTAGCAGGCATTATCTTAACACAATTAATAGAAGATATACTTCTTTGAGTTGCTATATCAAAAAATCTTATTGATTCAATTTCATCATCAAAAAATTCTATTCTTATAGGGTTACTATAATTAATAGAATAAATATCAATAATATCACCTCTAGTAGCAAATTCTAAAGATTGATCTATCTTATTAACTTTAGAATATCCAAGTTCAATAAGTTTATTTATTAAATCTTTATAAGAATATTCTTTATTAATTTCTAAAGTAAAAGAAGAAGAAATAAATTCTTCTTTAGTAGGATAATATTTATAAAAACTACTTGGAGTAAGAATAAATATCTTATGTTTAGAATTAATCATTTCATTTAATGCATAGATTCTATTAGCAAGAATTTCTTTACTAGAAGAAATATATTCTACTCTTATCATTTCATTTTCTAAAAATAATATAATATCTTCTTCTTTAATAACATTTCTTAAAGCATCATATAATTTATTAGCGTTATAATTATTACTTACTAAAATTACTAAATTATCATCACTTTCTAGATAATATTTATAACCTAAAAAGAAACCTCCAAGTATTTCATCTAATTTATAATAATTAGTTTTAGAGGTTTTAATATTAAAATGTTTTAATTCTTCTTCTAAGATTTTAATAAGTATTCCTCCTATTTATTATAAATACTCATTGCTTTATTTAAAGAATCTTTAACTAATACTTTAATTGATTCACTAGCATTCTTAATAGATTCTTCTATTAATTCTTTTTCTTCACCTTTATATTTACCTAAAACAAAATCAACAACATTATATTCAGGTTTACCTATTCCTATTTTAATATGAATAAATTTATCGTCATTAAGATGTTCAATAATAGATTTAATACCATTATGACCTGCACTTCTTCCTCCTACTTTAAATTTTAAATGTCCAGGAAGAATATCCATTTCATCATGAATTACAATAATATCATTAATATCAATTTTAAAATAATCTTTAATTTCTTTAACAGCAATACCAGAATTATTCATATAAGTTTGAGGTTTTAATAAAATTAAATCTTCATCCATATATTTAATTTTTTTATAAAGTGAATGAAATCCACTTTTATCAATATTTTCTCCTAAAGAATCTGCTAAAAGATCTACTGTATCAAAACCTACATTGTGACGAGTATGATCATATTCTTTTCCAAAATTTCCAAGTCCTACAATTAATTTCATATTTAATATTTTACCCCCTCTATATAATAAAAAGTAAGCAAAAAAAATTATTTACGAAATTTTTCTTAATTTTTATATATTTTTAATATTGACTAAATTGTCAATATGTAATAATATTAGCAGTAATTTTTAGGAGGAAACCATGCCAAGAACAAAAGAAGCAAATGAATTTATTAAGCAGCAAAGAAAAGCATATATTTTAGATGTAGCTTTAAAATTATTTTGTTTAGAAGGATACGATAATGTAACAATGGATAACATTGCAAAAACTGCAAAAGTTAGTCATGGATTAATTTATCACTATTTTAAAGATAAAACTCAAATCTTAGAAGAATTAATCGAATTAGGTAAAAATAAAATAGATGAAGCTTTTATTAATAAGCCAATTGAAAAAAAAGAAGGTAAAGGTTTCTATGAAGACTTTACAGAATTTACTTTAGAATGCCTCAAAAAGGGTGAAAAATACGCTTATTATTTATATTTATTTTTAAATTTTAAAATTAATGTAATAGATTATCAAAAATATTCTTATTTACAATTTTATCAAAAATTTGAAGAAGAATTTAAAAAAGCTCAATTAAATAATGACTTTGAAGAAGGAGAAGTTAAAGATTATCTTACTTGTTATTTTTCTTTAATTACAAGTTTAGTACATTCTCGCTTAGTTCATAAAAATGAATTTATTCTTCCTAAAAAAGAGATTATTATGAATTTATTTTATAAAAAGGAGGTTAAAAATTAATGAAATTACTTTTATCTACCATTAATAAAAAATGGTATTTCTTATTAGGTGCTTTAATTTCAATTGTATTACAAGTTTATTTTCAATTACAATTAACTACTTTTATGGGTAATATTCAAACTATTATTACTTATAAAGATGTTGCACCTGCAACTATAATTGAAGTTATTAATCCTATTACTAAAGGAGTATTTATAATTAAAGATGCTTTAGGAAATGATTTAATGGTAAGTGCTATTTTAAATCAAGGAGGATGGATGATTCTTACTTGTTGTATTATTTTAGCATGTGCATTTATTCAATTTTTTAGTGCATCATCTCTTGGAGCTTTTGTAGGTAAAGAATTAAGAGAAAAAATGTATTCAAAAGTTAATGAACTATCATTATCAGAATATAATTCCTTCGGAACTGCTACATTAATAACAAGAACTACAAATGATATAGAACAAATTAAAAACGTTACTGTATTTGGAGTAAGAATTATTATTATGTCTCCAGCATATATAATAATTGCATTGATATATGCTTTAAGATTAACTGATCCAGCACCTAAATTAACTTTAGTTTTATTAATTATTCTTCCTTTAATTATTTTAATTTTAGGTATTTTATTCTTTTTTGCATCTCCAATGTTTAAAAAGATTCAAACTCAAACAGATGATATTACAGTAGTATTTAGAGAAAATTTAACAGGTATTAGAGTTATTAGAGCATATAATCAACAAGAAGAAGAAAATAAAAAATTTGATAAAGAAAATCTTGGAATGCGTGAAATTAATATTAAAGTTGGAAGATTAATGTCAATTGCAAATCCAATTATCTCTGTTTTATTTAATTTATGTTATATTGCAATATATGGATTTGGTTTTTATTTATTAACTGAAATTAAATCTACACCTACTACATTTAGTGTTGCAATTATGTCTCAAATTACTAATATTTCAATGGTAGCTCAATATTCAATGCAAATTATGCAATCATTTTTAATGCTAGGAATGATTTTAATTATGCTTCCTCAAGCTAGTGTATCTTTAAAACGTATTAAAGAAGTTTTATCAATTGATACTTCCAAAGATTATAAAAAGAGTAAAGAAAATGCTATTAACGCTCTTGAAATAACAAAAAAGAATGAATTACATAAATATAAAGAAAATTATTCTTTAAATCATAATGGAGAAAAATTATCTATTTCTTTATTAACTTCTAAATATCAAAATTTAACTGAAGAGGAAATTAAAAAAGATAATTTATATCCATTTTATAAAGAATATAAAGATATTGAATCTAATTATAATTTAATTATTGAAGAATTAAATAAATCAGAAGGAAAAGAATATGAAGATATCATAGGAAAGGTATTTAATAATATTAAAGAAAAAGGTGTTATTGAATTTAAAAACGTTTCTTTCCAATATCCTGATAGTAATGTTCCTACTATTAAAAATATATCATTTAAAACAAAACCAGGTACTACAACTGCAATTATTGGATCTACTGGAAGTGGTAAATCTTCTTTAATTAATTTAATTCCTCGATTCTATGATCCAAGCGAAGGAGAAATTCTTCTTGATGGAGTAGATATTACAAAATTACCTGAAAAAGTAATAAGAGATCATATAGGTTTTGTACCTCAAAGTGCACTTTTATTTACAGGTACTATTGAAGAAAATATTAAATTTGGTAAAGAAGACGCTACTAATGAAGAAGTTTTAGAAGCATTAAAAGTTGCTCAAGCAGAACATTTTGTTTCTAAATTAGAAAATGGAATTCATTCTTTATGTGCTCAAGGAGGAAAAAACTTCTCAGGAGGTCAAAAACAAAGACTTTCTATTGCAAGATGTTTAATTAAAAAACCAGAAATTTATGTATTTGATGACTCTTTTAGTGCTTTAGATTTTAAAACAGACGCTAAATTAAGAGCAGACTTAAAAAAATATACAACAGGTTCATCAATTATTATTGTTGCTCAAAGAGTTTCCTCAATTTTAGATGCAGATAATATTATTGTTTTAGATGAAGGAAAATGTGTTGGGCAAGGAACACATAAAGAATTATTAAAATCTTGTGAAATATATCAAAATATTGTTAAATCACAACTTGATCCAGATGAAGTAGAAAAAACTATTAAAATGGCTCAAGAAAGTGCTTTAGAAGGAGGTAATTAGTTATGCCACCAATGCCAAGAGGAAAACATTCTAAACCTAAAAACTTTAAAGCTACTTCTAAAAGAATGATTAAAGATTTTAAAAATCAATTACCTTTAATTATTATTGTTATTCTTTTAGCAATAGGAAGTGCTGTTTTATCTGTATATACTCCATATATTTTTAATGATTTAATTTCTACTAGTACAATTCAATCAATGTTTTCAATTGATGGATTAGATTCAAATGGAAATATTATTTTATTAATTAATTGGAAATTATTCTTTGAAAAATTCGGTCTTGTTTTAGCTTTATATGTAGTTAGTGCTCTCTTATCATGGTTTAGTGAATTTGTAGCAGTCTCAATAAGTGCTAAATATGCTTATAATATGAGAAATAAAGTATTAGAAAAGATTGATAGATTACCATTATCATACTTTGATAGAGTACCTTATGGAGATACTTTATCAATAGGTACTAATGATGTTGATAATATTTCAAGAAATTTACAATCTGTTATTACTCAAGTATTCTCATCAATTACATTATTCTTTGGATCTTTAATTATGATGTTAATTTTAGATTATAGAATTGCTTTAGTAGCACTTGCGTCATTACCATTATCATTTATTTTTATTATATTAATATCTAAATTCTCTGGAAAAGAATTCATTACTTATCGTAAAAATTTAGGTATTTTAAATGGAGAAATTGAAGAAACTTATTCAGGTTATAAAATTGTTAAATTATTTAATAAAGAAGAAAAATTTATTAATGAATTTAAAGAAATAAATGAGAAAATGAGAAAAAGTGATCAAAAATCTCAATTCTTATCTGGATTAATTTTCCCATTAACATTCTTTGTTAATAATTTATGTTATGTAGGAATTGCAGTTGTAGGAGGAATTGTATCTACTGCAAATGTTATGATTACATTCTTCACTTATTTAAATTTATTTACTAGACCTCTTCAACAAATTGGTCAAATATTCTCTATTATTCAATCTATTATTGCAAGTGGAGAAAGAATCTATGAATTATTAGATGAAAAAGAAGAAATTAAAGATGAAATTAATTCAATTGAAGATGAATCTAATATTAAAGGTCAATTTGATTTTGAACATGTTGATTTTAAATATTTAGAAGATAAACCATTAATTGAAGATATGAATTTACATGTTAATTCAGGAGATATGATTGCAATTGTAGGCCCTACAGGAGCAGGTAAAACTACTTTAGTTAATTTAATTATGAGATTCTATGAAATTAATAATGGAGAATTAAAATTAGATGGAATATCTACTAAAAACTATAAACGTTCTACTTTAAGAGGTAGTATAGGTATGGTTTTACAAGATACATGGTTATTTAAGGGTACAATAAAAGAAAATCTTCTTTATGGAGATAGTAATGCTACAGATGAAGAAATTCAAAAAGCATGTAAAGAAGCTCATTGTGATCACTTTATTGAAACTCTACCTGGAGGATATAATTTCATGTTAAATGAAGATGGAAATAATATTTCTCAAGGTCAAAGACAACTTTTAACTATTGCAAGAGCTATTATTTCAAAACCTAAAATTTTAATCTTAGATGAAGCTACTTCTTCAGTAGATACTAGAACTGAAAAAGCAATTCAAGATGCTTTAGATTCAATTATGAAAAATAAAACATCATTTGTAATTGCACATAGATTATCTACTATTAAAAATGCTAAAACTATTATTGTTATGAAAAAAGGACATATAATAGAAACTGGAAATCATGAAGAATTATTAGCTAAAAAAGGATTCTATTATGATTTATATAATTCTCAATTCTCTGGAATTAATCCAATGAGTAAACAAGAAGATGTATTAGAAAGTTAATTAAAAAAGTTACGATAATAATCGTAACTTTTTGTTTTATAATTTTAATTTATAACTTGGAGTATAGGTATCATTAGACTTACTTCCTCTATATAAATGAGAAAGTAAATCTGAAGAAGATGAACCATCTCTATGAAGAATACTCCATCTAACATCTCCTAAAAGTTCTTCATTATTTGCATTCATAAATGTAACAAAATATTTATTAATATTATCATCATAATTTGTTACATCATCATAATTATTCCAAAATGTTTGTCCTACTCTACAATAATCTCTAGATTCTAAATTTCCTTTCCAAGAATAATATCTATAGTAAGCATAATAATCTACTCCTCTAAAGATTCCTCTTCCTACTCTTTTAGCATCTGGAATATCTTTATAAATTCCAATTGCTTCATCAAATATATTTTTATCATTACCTGGAATTCTAAAGCCAATATCTTTTAAATAATATTTTAAATTATAATCTTCACTTACTTTAAATGATTTAATATATGTTTCATAATCATTATATAAAGTAGTAAGGAAATTATTATCACTATTAAAAACTTTATAACAATGACTTGTAGCGTTATCATAATAATCATCTACTATATTTGAATATGATACTGTATCTAAATTAACAGTTGCTAAATACGCACTAATTGTATAATCAGTAGTAATATGAACATATCCATTTGAATCAAAACTACGTTTATAATGAGACATTGTAGGTTTTAAATAATCATCATGTCTATCTTTAATTTCTTTTAGTTTTATTAATTCATTTTGAAACATTCCATTTACAGTATTAACTACATTACACATTGTTTCAAATTCAGTTTTAATACCTATAATATTACTATCACCTTCAGCATATTTAGAAATTTCATAAGAACATTCAATTTTTGCTAAAAGTGCTAAAGAATTAAGTAAGAATGCACATTCTTTAATAAAATTAGTTCTAGGTTCAATACTTTGATAATCCCAAACATCGTTAGCACCTAATGTATTATTATATAAATCCATTAGAGTTTGTGATGTTTTAACATTATTTGGATGATAGAATTCTCTTGCTAATCTTTCAGCAGAAGCAACAACTCTATTACTTAATCCATAAAAATTTAATTTAGAAGAGAAATTATTAATAAATGTATCTCTTTCTTTAATTAATTTTTCTTGATCATATCCACTTTGTTCTTTAATTGCTAAATCTTCTAATATAGACATTTGAGCAAGAATTGGAGTTCTAATTTCATTAAGTCTATCTAAGATATTATTCATATAATTTTCATCTTGAACTTGTTGAACTTTATTAGTTAAAGCATTAAATCCTTCACTAATTTGATTTTTAATAGCGTCTAATTTTTCAATAATTAAATCTAATTTTTTAGTTGTTGTATCTCTAACATCAATTCCCATTTCAGAACATGCAGTTTTTAATCCATAAACTGCAAGAGATGTTAATCCTGTTTTTAAAAATGAAGAACCACCCTCTAATATTTTTTCTTCTAACCAATTTAATCCATCTTCATCATCTTGAAGTGATGGATCATTTTCACTCATATCAACTTTAATTACTTGATCTAAAGAGGAATTATTATCAAAAGTTCTTTGAGCACATCCTACAAGTAAAGGAATTAAACTTAAACTTAATATTGCTTTTTTCATATGACCTCCATATTCTAGATTTATATCTAGATTAAATATTAATTACATTATAATTAAAAAATATAATTTTGTCAATAAGTTAGAAACAAATATTATATTTTTGTATCTTTATTATTACTTTCTAAGTAATAACTTAACTCTTTATATACTCCATTAAGTTTTGGATAAATCTTTTTATAAACATTCTTATATAAATATTCATATCTTTTAACATTTTCTTTATTAGGGTGATAAATACTTTGATATTCTACGCATTCTTTTTTAGCATCTACAACATCTTTATAAATTCCTAAAGAAATAAGTTGAGAAATACCACATCCTATAATACTTACTTCATAATTAGAAGGCTTATAAACATCTAAATTAAAAATATCTGCTAAAATTTGACAAATAGCATTAGATTTAGATCCACCTCCTCCGATTGTAATAAATTTAGGTTTTTGATGAGAATTTTTGGATATAGTTTCTAATCCTTCTTTTAAACAATATCCTAATCCTTCAATAATTGATCGATAAATATGATATTTTGTATGTACATCATAGAAACCAATTATAGAACCTTTAGCAAGAGGTCTTTCAAGCTGAGGTCCCCAAAAAGGTTGAAGAACAAGTCCATTACTACCTGGTTCTATATCTAAAATCTTTTTATTTAATAAATGTTCAGGTACTATTTTTTCAAGTTCAGCTTCTTGAATATCTTCTTTTGCAAATTCTTTTTTAAACCGACTTAACATCCAACAACCTCTATATACTTGCATTTCTCCTGAATAATATCCTTTATATGCAGTAATATAAGAAGGTAAGAATCTATAAGGTTCAAAATATTTTTTACTTGTCATTGCAATAGAACATGCAGTACCCATTGAAATATGAACGCTTCCATTTTCAACTCCTCCACTTCCTAAAGCTTCACAAGATTTATCATTTCCAGTAGTAATATATTTTAATCCTAATGGTAATCCTGTTTCTTCACTTCCTTTTAAAGTTACTTCTCCTAAAATATCTCCAACTTTAACTACTTTAGGCATCCATGATGGATCAACATCAAAAATACATCCTTTTAATGCTTTTTTCCCATATATTTTCCCAGTTTTAAAGTTTAAAGGAAAATGTCCAATCATATTAGATGGAGAATCTCCTAAAACTCCTAGCATTCTATAATTAAAATAACTATTTAAAGGAGCATACCATCTTATTTTATTATAATTATCTCTTTCATTTTCCATTAACCATATAGCAGGAGTTCTTTTTCTATTAAGTGCAATAGTATCACTCATTCCTACAATAGAAAATGCTAAAGAATATAATAAAGGTAATTTATGATCTAATCTTGCTTTTCTTTGATCTAACCAAATAATAGATGGTCTAATCACTTTATAATCTTTATCTAAATACGCTGCAGTATCTCTAAAACACGTAGATGAAAAAGATCTAACTGTTTTCATTAATTCTTGATTATTTTTTACTAATCTTTTAGATGCCTTACACATTAAATCATAATAATAATCTGGATATTGTTCTGCATATCCAGGTTTAATACTAAAATAAGGTATATCATATTTTTCTTGTTCAAGTGCTAAAATTTTACCTTTTTCATTTATTATTGCGACTCTAACAGATTGAGTTCCATAATCTATTGCTATTACATTATTTTCCATATAATAATTATATAATAAAATAAGTAATTTCTAATTATTTTTTTAATTTTTAAATGTCTTTAGGTCTGTTGTATACATCTTATTTTTATTTAATAAACTTCTTTTAAATGTTATAATAAATATTGCTATGGTAGTAATAACTACCTTTAGGAGGAAAAATAAATGTCAAAACAATACGTTTACCTTTTTAAAGAAGCTCATGGATTAGGAAAAGAGCTCTTAGGTGGAAAAGGTGCAGGTCTTGCTGAAATGACTTCAATTGGAGTCCCAATCCCACAAGGATTTACTGTTACAACAGAAGCATGTACTCTTTATTATGAAAGTGGTAAAAAGATGCCAGAATATCTTATTGCTCAAGTTGATAAAGGTATTCAAGAAGTTGAAAAAGAAACAGGAAAATCTTTTGGTGGTTTAGATTCTTCAAAAGTACCTTTACTTGTATCAGTTCGTAGTGGTGCTAGAGTATCAATGCCTGGTATGATGGATACTATTTTAAACTTAGGTTTAAACGATCAATCAGTAGAATTATTAGCTAAAGTTAGTGGCAATGAAAGATTTGCTTACGATTCATATCGTAGATTTATCTTAATGTTTACAAACATTGCTAAAGGTCATCCACGTACAGACATGGATAGAATGTTAGATAAAATTAAAGAAGATAATGGTTATAAACTTGATACTGAAGTTACTGCAGAACAATTAAAAGAATTAGTTAAAGCTTATAAAGAATATTATAAGAAAACATTTAACGAAGACTTCCCATCAGATCCATATATTCAATTACATGAAGCAGTTGAAGCTGTCTTTAGATCATGGGATAACCCAAGAGCTAACGTTTATAGAAAAATGAATGGTATTCCATATGAATGGGGTACAGCAGTTAACGTTCAATCAATGGTATTTGGTAATTTAAATGATAATTCCGGTACTGGTGTTGCATTCTCAAGAGATCCATCAACTGGTAAAAAAGAAATTTATGCTGAATATTTACCATGTGCACAAGGTGAAGACGTTGTTGCAGGTATTAGAACTCCATTACACATTTCTGAATTAAAAAACAGAATGCCAGAAGTTTACGAACAATTTACAAAAACAATCAAAGAAATGGAAAAACATTATAGAGATATGCAAGATATGGAATATACTGTTGAAAACGGTAAATTATATTTCTTACAAACTCGTAATGGTAAAAGAACAGCTCAAGCTTCATTACAAATTGCATTTGATTTATTAGATGAAGGTTTAATTACTGAAGAAGAAGCTGTTTTAAGAGTTGAACCAAAATTATTAGATTCTTTATTACACCCAACATTTGATTCAAAAGCATTAAAAGAATTAACACCAATTGCAACAGGTAACCCTGCTTCTCCAGGTGCTGGTGTTGGACATATCTCATTTGAAGCAAAAGATGCTCAAACAAGACACGCTAATGGAGAAAAAGTTGTTTTAGTTAGAGCTGAAACTTCTCCAGAAGATATTGAAGGTATGGTTGCAGCTGAAGGTATTTTAACTATGAGAGGTGGTATGACTTCTCACGCTGCAGTTGTTGCTCGTGGTATGGGTAAATGCTGTATTACAGGTTGTAGTGCTGCTATTGTTGATGAAGAAGCAAAAACAGTTACAATTAATGGAAAAGTTTATTCTGAAGGAGATACTTTATCATTAAATGGTTCTACTGGTGATGTTTATGAAGGAAGCGTTGCAATGGTAGAAGCAGATACTTCAAGTGGTAATTTTGGAAGATTAATGGCTGCTGCAGATAAATATAGAAGATTATCTATAAGAACAAATGCTGATACACCTCGTGATGCAATTCAAGCTGCTAAATTCGGTGCTGAAGGTATTGGATTATGTAGAACAGAACATATGTTCTTTGATAAAGATAGAATTTTCCATATGAGAAAAATGATTCTTTCTGATACTGTTGAAGAAAGAGAAGCAGCATTAGCTGAACTCTTACCATATCAAAGAGATGACTTCTATGGTTTATATTGTGCAATGAAGGATTTAAAAGAAATCAACGTTAATGTTCGTTTATTAGATCCACCTCTACATGAATTTTTACCTCAAGAAGAAGATAAGATTAAAGAATTAGCAGATGCATTACATAAATCTGTTCAAGAAATTAAAGATAGAATTTCATATTTACATGAATTTAACCCAATGATGGGACATAGAGGATGTAGATTAGATGTTTCTTATCCAGAAATTGGAAGAATGCAAGCAAGAGCTATTATTGAAGCTGCTATTAAAGCTAGTAAAGATTTAAATAGAGAAATTGAACCTGAAATCATGATTCCATTAACATTAGATATTAAAGAATTTAAATTTGTCAAAAATATCATTGTTGAAGAAGTAGAAAAAGTATTAAAAGAAAATAATGCTCATTTAAAATATCATGTTGGTACAATGATTGAAATCCCTCGTGCTGCTTTACTTTCAAGTGAAATTGCAAAAGAAGCTGAATTCTATTCATTTGGTACAAATGACTTAACTCAAATGACATTTGGTTTCTCAAGAGATGACGCAAGTAAATTCTTACCAGACTATTACGGAAATAAGATTTTCGAAGAAGATCCATTCCAAACAGTTGATCAAAAAGGTGTTGGTAAATTAATTAAAATGGCTGTTAAAGATGGAAGAGAAACTCGACCAGAATTATTAGTTGGTGTTTGTGGTGAACATGGCGGAGATCCTAAATCAATTGAATTCTTCAATAGAGTAGGATTAGATTATGTATCATGTTCTCCATTCAGAGTCCCAATTGCAAGACTTGCAGCAGCTCAAGCTGAAATCTTATTAAAAAGAGAAAAATAAATATTTTAAAAAGATGTGATTAATTCACATCTTTTTTATTACTCTTTTATAAAATAAAAATGCCTTATATTAAGGCATTTTTAATAATATCTAATTATTTTTTAATAGGTTTTAATACTTCAAGTCCACCCATAAATGGTCTTAAAACTTCAGGAATAGTAACACTTCCATCAGCATTTTGATATTGCTCAATAATTGCAGGGAATACTCTACTTGTTGCAAGTCCACTACCATTTAAAGTATGCATATAGTGAATTTTACCTTCACTATCTTTATATCTCATCATACCTCTTCTTGCTTGATAACTTCTAGCATTAGAAACAGAAGAAACTTCTTTATAAATATTTAATGAAGGAATATAAACTTCAATATCATAAGTTCTTGCCATTGAATGAGAGCAATCTCCAGCAGCAAGCTTTGAAACTCTATAATGTAAACCAAGTTTAGTCATTAAAGATTTTGCTTTTTCACATAATTCTTCAAATGCTCTATCACTATCATCTTCTTTAGTGTATTCAACCATTTCAACCTTATTGAATTGATATCCTCTAATCATACCTCTTTCTTCTGCTCTATTTGTTCCAGCTTCTTTTCTATAGCAAGGAGTATACGCAAAGAATTTCTTTGGTAATTCATTTTCAGATAAAATTTCATTACGATAATAATTTACTAAAGCGGTTTCTGCAGTAGGTAATAAGAATCTAAATTGATCTGGAATGTCTAATTTAAATACATCTTCTTCAAATTTTGGGAATTGTCCTGCTGTAAATCCTGATTCATAATTTAATAAATGAGGAGGTAACATCATTTGGAAACCATCTTTTAAATGTTCAGAAATAAAGAAGTTTAATAATGCCCATTCAAGTTGTGCACCAAGTCCAGTATAGAACCATGTTCCAGCACCAGCAACCTTAACTCCTCTTTCATAATCAATTAAACCAAGTGATTCGCAAAGTTCAACGTGTGATTTTACTTCAAAATCAAATTTTGGTTGTTCTTTATTATAGAAAATAGGTTTATTATTTTCTTTTTCTCCAGGTAAAAGATCTTTATCTGGTAAATTTGGTAAAGCAATTAAAACAGCGTTAGTTTTTTCATCTAATTCTTTTAATTTTGCTTCATTTTCAGCATTTTTTGCAGCTAATTCCTTAACTTTAGCAAAAATTTCTTTAACATCTCCACCAGCTTTTTTAACTTCTGGAACAGATTTTGATAATTTATTTTGCTCAGCTTTATTTAATTCAGTTTCTCTTTGTAATCTTCTTTTTTCTAAAAGATCATCAACTAAAGTATCAATATCTGCTTCAAATCCTTTTCTAGAAATTAATTCTTTAACTTCCTCTTTATTATTAATAATGTAATTAATATCTAACATAATTAATCCTCCGTTATATTTAAATAATCATTTATTAATTCTTTTCCTAATGTTTTAGAATCTCTTTTTGAAATTTCTTCATATGCATTAGCACAAGTAGAATCAATCAAATTATAATAATATTGATCTATTCCAATGCGTAATGAATCTATATTATTATATAAATAGCAATTCTTTTTATCAATTAAGATATCTTTAAAAATTGAAGATTCTAATGCAAAAATTTGTGTTTTTGATGCCATTGCTTCATAAATCTCTAAAATATTACCAGGTAATGAATTTAAATTTAAATATATTTTTGCATTATACATTAATGAAAAATATAAATCATACGTTAATGGTTTTGTAAAAATTACATTTTTAGGTTTATATTTTAAAAGATTTTTAAATTTTAAAGGTAAAAAACTTTCAGAACTAAATTGAGATATAACAATGAATGTAATTTGATCAAATTTATTAGCTAAATAAATTAATTTTTCTAATGCTATATCATCTTTATTTTTAATAGTAGTAACTGTTAAAAATTTATCTTCGCTTAATCTTAAATAAGAATAAATTGCTTTTTCTAAAATATTATTTTTTAAATTAAATTTTTTAAAATCAATTGGTAGTTCCATTACTTTTATTTTAGTTTCAATTCCTAAATTAATTAAAAAATTTTTAGCATCATTTGAAGGAACATATATTAAATCAACTTTATTTAAAATTTTTTTATCAATTAAAGATACCTCATATTTTAAATTTATTAATTTATTCTCTCCACTTGCTTCTTTTAGAAAATTTCCTTTAAAGTCTTCTTCTGAAAAGAATAAGGAAACAACTTTTTTAACTTTTTTAAAATAATTAGAATAAAAAGAAACATCATCTAAATTAAAAAATTGTGCTACATCAAAATCATTTGAAATAGGTGCATTAGAATATATTTGGTTATTATCTATAAGTGCATCTTCAATTGTTTTTTTAACTTCAACTAGTTCAAAATCATTATATTTTGAACTAGTTTTTAAATAAATCAATGGTTTCATTTTATTCTTTATTTGTATCTTCAATATTTTCTTCTAAATCTTCTGCATGAGGTAAAATTGTAACACTTTGAACAAATTCATCATCAGTTTTAAAAGAAATTAATTTAACACCTTGAGAATTTCTTCCACAATCTCTAACTTGAGAAGTAGGACATCTAACAATAATGCCTTTATTTGTTGTAATTAAATAATCTTCATCTCTTTTAATTACTTTCATTGCAACTAATTCACCTGTTTTAGGAGAAATCTTAATAGTTTTTACACCTTTTGTGCCTCTATTTGTTTCTCTATAATCATCAATTGGAGAAGATTTACCTAAACCTTTTTCACTTACAACAAATACATTATCACCATCTAATGAAGTTGCAACTGAAATAAGTTCACTTCCATCAAGATTAATGCCTTTAACACCACTAGCAGTTCTACCCATTGATCTAACTAATGTTTCTTTAAATTTAACAAGTTGACCTTTTTTACTAGCTAGTAAAATAGTAGCATTACCATCTGTAACTTTTACATCAAGTAAAGAATCATTTTCTTTAAATGTGATTGCGTATTTACCATTTTGATTAATACGTTTAAATTCTTCTAATGGAGTACGTTTTGTAATACCTTGTTTTGTTGCAAAGAATAAATATTTATTAGCATATTCATTTTTATCTTCAACTTTTGGAAGAGAGATAATTGAAACAATATTTTCATTATCATCTAAAGATAGTAAATTCTTAATATGAATTCCTTTTCCTAATCTTCCAGCTTCTGGAATTTGATGTCCTCTTTTTCTATATACTCTTCCTAGTGAAGAGAATAATAATACATCAGTATGAGTAGAAGAATATATTATTTTTTCAATTTCATCATCATTATAAGTAGTTAAACCTTTAATTCCTTTTCCACCTCTATTTTGACTCTTAAATTCATTAATAGGCATTCTTTTAATATATCCTTTACTTGTTAAAGTAAATACTACATCTTCTTCAGGAATTAAATCTTCATCATCAATAGAAGAAATAGAATTAGAAATTTCACTACGTCTATCATCACCAAACTTAGATGAAATTTCATTTAACTCTTTTTCAATAACTTCTAAAATATGATCTCTAGATTCTAAAATATAATTATAATTTTTAATATTTTCTTCTAATTTATTTCTTTCATCGATTAATTTATTTGTTTCAAGCTTTGTTAATCTTCCTAAAGTTAAAGAAGCAATTGCACGAGCTTGAGCTTCACTAAATAAGAATCTAGATTTCATTAAATTATGAACAAAATCTTCTGGAGATTCACTGTTTTTACTCATTTCAACAATTTCATCAATATTATCATGACATAATAAGAAGCCATTTATAATATGAATTCTAGCTTCATCTTTCTTTAATAAACATTTAGTTCTTTTTCTAATGATTTCAACTTGATAATCTACATAATTACTAATTAATTCTTTTAAACCTAAAATTTTAGGTACACCATTAACAATTGAAAGATTAATAATTCCATAACTTACTTCAAGTTTAGTATTCTTAAATAATTGATTTAAAACAACACTTGCAATAACATCACTTCTTGTTTCAATTTCAATTCTAACATCAATTTTAGAAAAATCTTTAATAGAAGTGATTCCATCAATTTTTTTATCTCTTACTAATTCACCAATTTTTCTTACTAAATCTGCTTTATTTACTTGATAAGGAATTTCAGTAATTATAATTTTACTTTTTCCATTTGGTAATTCTTCAATTTCTGTTTTACTTCTTAATTTAAAACTTCCTCTACCAGTAGTATATGCTTCTTTAATTCCACTTAATCCATAAATAATTCCACCTGTAGGAAAATCTGGACCTTTAATATATGTCATTAATTCATCAACAGTAATGTTTGGATTATGAATATAATTAATAATGCCATTTATAACTTCTTTTAAATTATGTGGAGGCATCTTTGTAGCCATACCAACAGCAATACCTTCACTTCCATTAACTAAAAGATTAGGGAATCTAGAAGGTAAAGTACAAGGTTCTTCTAAATTACCATCATAGTTAGGAGTAAAACTTACTGTATCTAAATTAATATCTCTAACTAATTCAAGAGCTAATTTATCTAATCTAGCTTCAGTATATCTGTAAGCTGCAGGATCATCTCCATCCATTGTACCAAAGTTTCCATGTCCCTCGATTAAAGGATATCTTAAAGAAAAGTTTTGAGCCATGTAAACTAAAGCCATATAAATTGATGAGTCACCATGTGGGTGATATTTGCCCATAACATCACCAACGATTTTAGCACACTTAACAAATGGTTTATTTGGAGTATATCCAGCTTCATTCATTCCATAAATAATTCTTCTTTGAACAGGCTTTAATCCATCTTTGCTTTCAGGTAAAGCACGAGCAACAATAACGCTCATTGCGTAATCAATAAAAGAACTTTTAACTAAATCAGAAATTTCAGTATCTGTTAAAGAAGGAACAATGCCACTTTCAATTTCTTCTTGGCTATTTTTAATTTCATTATCTTTCATTTTTAATTCCTCCTTTTAACTAAATATCTAAATTCTTAACAAATTGAGCATTCTTTGTAATGTAATCATAACGAGGCTCAACTTCTTCACCCATAAGTTCGCTAATTAATTGTTCTGCTAAATTAACATCTTCAATTGTTATTTTTAACATTTTTCTAATTTTTGGATCCATTGTAGTTTCTTCAAGTTGTTCAGGATCCATTTCACCTAAACCTTTATAACGTTGGAATGGGAATCCATTAGGTAATTTTAATTGTTTTCTAATTGCATCTAATTGATCGTCATTATATGCATAATATGCTTTACCTTTATATTCAACTTTATATAAAGGTGGTTGAGCAACATAAATATAACCTCCATCAATTAAAGGTCTCATAAATCTATTAAAGAATGTTAAAAGTAATAATCTAATATGACTTCCATCAACATCAGCATCAGTCATGATAACAATTTTATGATATCTAATTTTACTTACATCAAAATTATCTCCATATCCTCCACCAATAGCTTTAATCATATTTCCAATTTCAGCATTAGCCATAATTTGTTCATCACTAGCTTTTAAAACATTTAAAATTTTACCTCTTAAAGGTAATATAGCTTGAATTCTAGGATCTCTACCTTGCTTTGCACTACCTCCAGCAGAATTACCCTCAACTATAAATAATTCACATTCTTCTGGATTAGCACTAGAACAATCTGCTAATTTTCCAGGTAAAGTAGCAATTTCAATACCATTTTTCTTTCTTTCATTAGCTAAAAATAAAGCAGCTTTAATACGAGTTTGATAAGCTCTAACAACTTTATTCATTATTAATTCAGCTTTGTCTTTATTTTCATTCAAGTATCTTTCTAAAATTGAGCCTACAATATTGTTAGTAATTTGTTTAACTTCAATATTTCCTAATTTATCTTTAACTTGTCCTTCATATTGAGGAGAACCATGTTTAATTGAAATAACAGCAACAAGTCCACTTCTTACATCTTCAGCTTTAATTCTTTCGGTATCTTTTTCTTTTAAAAATTTATAGTCACGAGCATATTTATTCATAACTCTTACTAAAGCATTAGAAAAACCTTCTAAATGTGTTCCTCCTCCAGGAGTAGAAACGTTGTTACAATATGTATAAATTTGAGAATCGAAGCCTTCGTTATATTGAAGAGCAAATTCTACAACTATATCTTGAGTTTCTCCATCCATTTTTTGAAATGATTGAGAACCTTCAAAATATAAAATATCTTCAGTTAAAGTTTGCTTTCCTCTATTTAAATAACGAATGTAATCTTTTAAACCCTCTTTAAAACAAAATGTAGTTTTTAAAGGCTCATTTAATCTATTATCTACTAAATTAATAGTAACGCCTTTAATTAAAAAGGCAGTTTGTCTTAATCTTGATTCGATTGTATCAAAAGAAAATCCTTTAAATGATTGGAAAATTGTAACATCTGGTTTAAATGTAACTGTTGTGCCTCTTCTTGAACTATCTCCAACTCTTTTTAAAGATGAAACAATTTCACCTTTTTCACAACGCATTTCAAATTTACCACCATCTCTTTCAACAGTAATATTAGTAAATTCACTTAAAGCAGTAACTGCTTTAGCACCAACTCCATGAAGACCACCAGATACTTTATAAACGTTTCCTCCACCAAATTTTCCACCAGCATTAACGACTGTAAAAACAGTTTCAACACCAGTTAAATCACTATCAGGCATTTTAGTAACAGGAACTCCTCTTCCATTATCTTCAACAGTTATTGATTCATCTTTATTGATTGTAACGTTAATAGTAGTACAAAATCCCGCAATAGCTTCATCAATTGCGTTATCAACAATTTCCCAAACTAAATGATGATACCCTTTAAAAGCAGTATCTCCAATATACATACCTGGTCTAAGACGAATATGTTCTAAGCCTTTCATGACTTTTAAATCATTACTTGTATATTCATTATTTCCTTGTAATTCTTTTAAATCATTAATTTCTTTAAAAGTTTCACCAATATGAGAATTAACTTCTTCATCAACAATTAATTCATCGCCTTCATTAGTATTAGATGTTTCAACTTTTTCTTTTTCTTCCATATTCTCTCCTTAATTTATTTAGATATATCATCAATTGAGAAATTTAAATAATTCTCATTTTCAATTTTATTTGTATTAGTTATAAACACTTGCTCAAATTCTTCTAATAATTGTAAGAAATTTTTCTTTTTATCGTCATCTAATTCACTTAGTACGTCATCTAAAATTACAATAGGTTTTTCATCACTTTTCATAAAAAATGGAGCAAGCTTAATTGATAATACAGCAATTCTATTTTCACCTTGTGATCCATATTTAGAAATATTTTTATTATTCATTAACATAGTAAAATCTTCTAAATGAATGCCTTTTGAAGTTGTTTTCTTTTTAATATCTTCTTCTTTAGAATCTTTAAATATTTCTTTAAATTTAAATTCATAATTGTTTAAATCATTAATAAATGAATTATATTCTAATTTCAATAAATCATCTCTTAAAGTAATTCTTTTATAGATATAATTAATATATGGATTAATTTCTTCTAAATATTTTTTACGATAAGAATAAATATATTTAGAAATTTCACACATTTTTTCACTATAAACATCAAGTAAAATATTATCAGGATATTCTTTCTTTAATTCTTTATTACGTTCTTTTAAATAATAATTATATTTAATTAATAAATCTAAATATTTAGAATCATATTGAGAAATAGATTGATTTAAAAAATCTCTTCTAGTTTTTGGAGATTCTTTAAACAAAAGAACATCTTTAGGATAAAAATAAATAATTTTTATTAGTTTAGATAAAGTAGATATTTTATCTATTTTTTTATCATTTAATAAAATTCTTTTATAATCATCACTAACTTCAATATCAATTTTTTTAATAGAATTATTAATTAGAAATTTAGAATTAATTACAAACAAATTCGAATTATAATTAATTAAAGTTTTATCATCTTTAATCCTAAAACTACGTGCAATACTTGAATAATAAATAGATTCAATTAAATTCGTTTTACCTTTTCCATTATTTCCGTAAATAATATTAATTTTATTATCAAAATTAATTTTTAAATTAGAAAAGTTTCTAAAATTAGTTAGCTTAATTTCTTTAATTATCATTTTGAAATTTCATAAAAAGAAGTTGAATCAATAATTACTTTATCTCCATTACGAAGCTTTTTTCCTCTTTGATAAGTAATTTCATCATTAACTTTGCATTCATGAGACATAATAAAATCTTTTGCTAAATTACCTTGATCAATAATTCCTTCAAATTTTAAAAATTGTCCTAATGTTATAAATTCTGATGTAATAACAACTTGTTTAAATTTATTTGTAGCCATAAATAACTCCATTAATATTATATATTAATGGGGCTTAAAAATCTATAAAAATAACGCTTTAAAAGGCTTAAATTTTAAAATTTTATTAAGATTGATTATTTATACAAGAATAATTATTTTTTTAAAATTAAGGCTTTATTTTAATTAATATTTAAATATACATTATTTTATATTGTTAAAAATAAAAAAAGTTGATGATATTTAAAATATCTTTTAGATATCATCAACATTTAATTAATAATTATTTTTAATAAGTTCTGACAGGTGTAATAAGTTGTAAAACTGAATCATCTTCTTTAGATACAATCAAGAAAGGTTTCATTTCACCTACAAATTTAATTAAAACTTCATCTTTATTGATTGCATTTATAGCTTCTTTAACAAATGTAACATTAAAAGAAATTTCAAGTCTTTCACCAGTAAAATTAAATAATTTAAGAGTTTCACTAGCGTCACCTGTTTGTTGAGATTTACTAGAAATCAAACATTCATTGTTTGATAAAGTTAATTTTACAATATTTTCTTTTTCTGCACTAAATAAAGCAACTCTTTCACATGCTTTAATAAATTCTTCTCCATTAACTTCTAAATTATAAAAATATTCTCTTGGGAAAATAGAATTATATGCAGGATAATTGCC
>CAZDPH010000002.1:0-42828 GCA_964507285.1 uncultured Staphylococcaceae bacterium
CTTTCGTGTGTATGTGCAGGCATTGTATTCCAAGCATTTCCTGGATGCAATACAGTTAAACCCATTGATAATTGAGCAGTATCTAAAACATCGCCATGAATAAATTGATTAATTGTTCTTTCATTTAAATGTTCTTGATCGCCAACATTTCTCTTAACTGCATTTTCCATTTTTAATAATTTAGTAGGATATGCTTTTTGAGCTGGACATGAGCACATATAGAATTTAGCTGGATTTTTAGGATCTACAGAAGAAAATACAACTTCTTTAACTCCCATTCCAATATAAATACAATCTGTTTTATCTAATTCATATGCAACACCATCTAAAGTAACGATACCTTTTCCAGCAATGTTGAATACACCCATTTCTCTTCTTTCTAAGAAATAATTTGCTCTTAAAGCATCACCAGCTTCTAATTTTAAAGCTTTAGTGACAGGATAAGCTCCACCAGCAATCATTCTATCTTGATATGAGTAAGTTAAAGAAATTTCATCTTTAACGAAAACGTTTTCAATTAAATAATTTTTTCTTAATTCTTCAGTTGTATAGTGTTTTGAATCATTAGGATGACTTACGTATCTAATATCTAATTCTTTCATTTATAAAACCTATCTTTGAACTCTACCTGAAGCATCTCCACCCATAAGAGCTAATACTTCACTTTCACTAACACAGTTAAAATCACCAGGAATTGTATGTTTTAAAGCACTTGCAGCAACAGCAAATTCTAATGCTTTTGCTTGATCGCCATTAAATTTAATTAAACCATGAATTAAACCACCAGCAAATGAATCTCCGCCACCAACTCTATCGATAATTGGATTAATATCGTAATGTTTTGATTCATAGAATTCTTTTCCGTTATAAATTAATGCTTTCCAACCATTATGTGTTGCACTATAAGATTCTCTTAAAGTTGAAACAACATATTTAAAGCCAAATTCTTTAGCCATTTGTTCAAAAATTGCATGATAACCAGCAGCATCTGTTTTTCCACCAGTAACATCAGCATCTGGTTTAAAGCCTAAGCATAATTGAGCATCTTCTTCATTGCCAATACAAACATCAACATATTGCATTAATGGTTTCATAATTGAAATAGCTTTTTCGCTTGACCATAATTTCTTTCTGAAGTTTAAATCACATGAAACTGTAACATTATGTTTTTTAGCAGCAATTAAAGCAGCTTTTAAAATTTCAGCACTCTTATCTGAGATAGCTGGAGTAATTCCACTCCAATGGAACCATGTAGCACCTTCAAAAATCTTATCAAAATCAAAATCTGAGACACTTGCTTCAGCAATTGAAGAATTTTTTCTATCATAGATAACTTTTGAAGCTCTCATTGAAGCACCGGTTTCAAGATAGTAAATACCTAATCTTTCTCCACCACGAGCGATAAAATCTGTATGAACTCCATATTTTCTTAAAGCATTAACAGCACAATCGCCAATTTCGTGAGAAGGAACTTTTGAAACAAAATATGCATCATGTCCATAATTTGATAATGAAACTGCAACATTTGCTTCTCCTCCACCATAATTAACATCAAAAACTTGTGATTGAACAAATCTTGAATTTAAAGGTGAAGATAATCTTAACATTATTTCACCCATTGTAACTACTTTAGCCATTTTTTCTTGTCTCCTTAATAATTGATCTTGCTTCTAAACAAACTTTCTTAATATCTTCAGCGCTTCCTTTAACTAACCAGCTTCCGCCACAAGCGACAATTTTTTTATTTTTAACAAATTCTGATAAATTGCTATTACTTACTCCGCCTGTAGGCATAAATTTAACTGTAGTAAATGCACTTCCTAAAGCATCAATTGCTTTTAATCCGCCAAATACTCCAGCTGGGAAGAATTTAACTGTTGTGATTCCTAAAGAAATTGCTTTCATAATTTCTGTAGGTGTAACAACACCAGGAAGATATGGAACATTATGAGCTTTACAAACTAATGCAACTTCTTCAGATAATCCTGGAGAAACAATAAATTTTGCTCCACAGTGAATTGCTTCTTCACATTGAATTGCATTGATAACTGTTCCAGCACCAACTAAAACATCTTTACATTTTTCACTTGCGACTTTAATACATTCTGCAGCACATGGTGTTCTAAAACAAATTTCTGCAACTGGAACATCTCCATCCTTTAATGCGTTTAAAGTTGGAACAGTATCCTCTACATTATTTAAAACAACAACAGGTACTAAACCGATTTCATGAACTTGATCTAATAAATTCATTTATAATAACCTCCGATCTATAATCTATTATATTATATAAAATTTTATAATTGTTGTATACAATAAGAAAATTAAAAATGATTGTTTGTGTTAATAAAATAAAAATCACACTTTCGTGTGATTTTTTTATTAATTATTTGTTTAATTCGTCTTTTAAAGTTTTACTAACTTTAAACCCAACGCCTTTCTTTGAAGGAATATGTACTTTAGCGCCTGTTTGAGGATTAACACCTTCTCTTTCACTTGAAACTTTTACTTTAAAAGTACCAAATCCAGGAACTGCAACAGCTTCACCATTTAATAAAGATTCACTTGTAGCTTCAAATACAGCTTTTAAGCTTTCTTCAGCATCTTTTTTTGATCCGCCTTTCTTTTCTGCAATTTTTGCAATTAATTCTGCTTTTGTCATAAATTTGACCTCCATTTTTTACTATTATAACATAATTTAATAAAAATAAATAAAAATTATATTATAATAAATATTATGAAAATCATACATGTTGGAAAAAACTTTGAATTTAAAAGAATTAATGATTGTTTAAAAACAATTAATTCTCCAACTTTAATTATTTTAGAAGATGAATTATATTTTGAAAAAGTAGTAATAGATAAAGAAAATGTCATTATTGATGGAAAAAATAAAGCTACTATTGAATTTAATGACTACGCTAATAAAATACATAAAGATGGTAGAGAATACATAACATTTAGAACATATACGTGTTTAATAAAATCAAAAAATGTTATTTTAAAAAACTTAACAATTAAAAATTCTATCGGAGAAGGTAAAGAAATTGGTCAAGCGGTTGCTTTACATTTATACAATGATAATATTACTTTAATAAATTGTACATTAGATGCTTATCAAGATACATTATTTTGTGGTCCGTTTTCTCCTGATTTAATAGAAAGATATATTGATTTATTACCTGAAGACGAAAGAATTCATAATGGGGAATTTCATAATAATTTTTATAATTGCACTATAAAAGGTACTGTGGACTTTATATTTGGAGGTGCAAGTGCTGATTTTATTAATTGTAATATTGTAACTAAAAAAACAAATCGAATAACCTATATAGCAGCACCTGATCACGATAAAGAAAATGAACATGGTTTTAATTTTATTAATTGTAATATTTATAGCGACGATCCTAATGCTATTCAAAATACATATCTTGCAAGACCTTGGAGAGAATATGGGCTTGTCAGATTTATTGACTGTAATTTATCAAAACATATAAAAAAAGAAGGTTTTTCTATTTGGGAAGGCACCTCAAGACATGAAAATTGTAGATTTTACGAAATAAATTCTAAAGGCGAGGGAGCAATTGATAATAGTAAAAATAGACCTTCATGGGCTCATATAATAAATGAAAAATAAAATGTCGCGAATATTTCGCGACATTTTTTAAATAATTTCTTTTAATAAATCTATTTTTTTAATTTCATCAACTAATAATTCACAAATTAATCTAGCGCCTTTTTCTCTTAAATGTGTATTATCTTCTTTTCCTTCAGGATAATTTGGATAAATATCTTTATCAAAATTCATAAAATAATCTCTAGATTTTTTTTCTCCAATCTCTTCTAAAGCTTTTTTACTAATGGAAGTCATATCAATATAAATAATATTTTTCTTTTTTGCTAATTCTTCCATTGCTTTTGGATAATCATAATGACAAATAGGATCTAAAGTATGTTCATCAATAAATTTTCTTCGATAAATAGATGAAATTAATACAGGTTTAGCACCTTTTTTTAAAGCATAGTCAATATAATAAGATAATTGTTCTTGATAAGTAGTAAAAGGATCAGTATGTCTTTCTATATCTTCTTTTTCATCGTTGTGACCAAATTGAATAAATAAAAAATCACCATTTTCAATTGTATCTTCACAATATTTAAATAATCCTTCATTATAAAAACTTTTTGAAGATCTTCCATTTTTTGCAAGATTAATTACTTTATATTTAGGGCTAATATATTCATTAAATAATTGACCCCATCCAGTTTGAGGATAAGTATCATCAAAGTTTCTTTGACAAGTAGAATCCCCAATTAAATATATCTTATTCATTATCTTGATGAATCAAAGTATGCTTTAGCATTATTAAAGCAAATATCTTCGACAACTTTTCCTAAGAATTCAATATCATTTGGATATTCACCATTTTCTACTAAATGACCTAATTTGTTACATAATATTCTTCTGAAATATTCATGTCTTGTATAAGATAAGAAACTTCTTGAATCTGTTAACATACCAACAAATCTAGATAATAATCCTAAGTTAGATAAAGCTGTTAATTGTTTTTCCATACCATCTTTTTGATCTAAGAACCACCAAGCAGAACCAAGTTGCATTTTTCCTGGTACTCCTTCTTGAGTAAAGCAAAATGCTAAAGTAGCTAATACTTCATTATCACTAGGATTTAATGAGTATAAAATAGTTTTTGGCAATTCATTTGTAGAATCTAATTTATTTAAGATCTTTGATAAAGCTGGAGCAAAATTTCCATCATTAATAGAATCAAATCCTGTATCTGGACCAACTTTTTCCATCATTCTTCCAGAATTATTTCTTAAAGCTTTAATATGGTATTGTTGAACCCATCCATGATGAGAATATTCTTTTCCTAAAAATACAATAATATAACCTCTATATTGAGCAGCTTCACTAGAAGTTAAAGTTTCACCTTTTAATGCTTTTTTAATAATAGCATCAACTTTTTCAGGAGTTGTTTCTTCATAAACAACAACATCTAAAGCGTGATCTGAAACTCTACAATCATGATTATGGAAATATTCAATTCTTTCTTTTAAAGCTTTTTCTAAAGCTTTTAAACCATCAATTTTATAACCAACTACTTCACTTAATTGAGCAATATAAGGTACATAAGAATTCCAATCAATATTTATAACTTTATCAGGTCTAAATGCTGGATAAACATGCACTTTAAATGATTTATCTTCTTTTAATAATGCATGATAATGTAAATCATCGATTGGATCATCTGTTGTACAAAGAGTATCAACATTACTCATTGAAATAATTTGTCTTGCAGACATATTTTTTAATTTTTCATTCATTGTATCATAAATTTTTTCAGCTGTTTTTGGAGAAAAAATATCCTTAATACCAAAATAGTTATTTAATTCTAAATGGGTCCAATGATATAAAGGATTGCCAACTGTATATGGAATAGTTTCTGCCCATTTTAAGAATTTTTCTTTCTTTGAAGCATCTCCAGTAATATATTTTTCACTAACGCCATTATTACGCATTGCTCTCCATTTATAATGATCTCCAAAATGACCTTCTACTAACCAAATATCTGTAGCAGATTCAAATTTACGATCTTCATAAATTTCTTTAATTGGTAAATGACAATGATAATCATAAATAGGCATATGTTCAGCATAATTATGATATAAAGTTTTAGCAGTTTCTGTTTCTAATAAAAAATCTTTTCCTAAAAATTCTTTCATTTTATTTTCCTTCCCTTAATGTTTCTGAATAAAGCATGATAAATGGAGCACATCCTTTAACTTCATTTTCACTTATTTTTTCACTATAGTAATAATCTCTTGTACCATTTCTCTTTTCATTATCAAGTCCTGCAACTTGACAAATTCCACCTAAAGAATAATGGTTAGATGAATCTATTTTAAGATATTTTTTACAAATATTATTAAACATAGTGTTCCCTAATATTTTATAACCATCATCAATTAAATGTAATCTATTTGCTTTAATTAATGAATATGCCATCATAGCACTTCCACTTGTTTCTAAATAATTGCCTTTATCTTCTTTATGATCAATAACTTGATAAAGCATTGTATATTCTTTATCTAAGTAAGGAATTAATCCATCAATCATCTCTTTATACATTTTTAAAAGCTCAATACTTGCATAATGGTCTTTACCCAATATTTCAATGATATCAACAAGAGCCATCATACACCATCCACAAGCTCTACTCCATGAGTTTTCACTTTTGCCATCTTCTTTATTAGCCCATTGCATAATTTTTTGTTCATCGTATGCATGAACATATAAATGACGTTTTTCATCATAGAGATATTTTCTAACATTACTAAATTGAGATAATGTATCTTCGATTACTTTATCGTTACCTCTTTTTAAACCTTCAATAATATAAAAAGGTTGCGCCATATATAATCCATCCATCCAAACTTGATATGGATATCTAGCTTTATGAAAGAAATTTCCACATTTACAGCGAGGTTGTTCTTCTAATTGAGAATAAAATATATCAATTGCTTTTTTGAATTTTTCCTTATGTGTAATTTCATATGCCCAAGGAAGAACAAATGCAGCTTGGCAATCATCAGTAGAATAATCACTTTTTGGATATCCTAAAGCATTTCCTTCTTCATCAATAAATTTATCTAAATAATTTAATATAAAATCTTTATAATAATCATTTTTAGTAGCGTTATACATATCGAGACTAGCTTTTAATAAAATACCATCTTCATAACACCATCTTTTTGCCTTATAAGGGACAAATTCATCAAAATATTGTTTAACAAATTCTTCTACCATTTTATTCTCCTTTTTATTTAAAGTAATTAGGATATTTCTTTTTAACATTATCCATTCCTTCAAAACCAACATTTAAATGTTCTTCAAATAATGATATTGCTTTTTTTACATCGTTATTTATTAATGAATTTAATAATTCCTTATGATAATTTAAAATAATTTTTAAATCATCATCTCTTCTTAAATTTGACATAATTCTAAATCTATTAAGAGGAATTAATAAGTTATTAGCATATTCCCAAACTTCTTTTTTATTTGCAATTTCAAATAAAGTTTTATGAAATTCATTATCATTTTCGTATAATTTTCTAGATTTATCAATAGATTCATCTAATTTAATTATCTCTTCTTGGTTTTTTAATATTTCATTTAATAAAGATATTTTTTCATTATTAATGTTACCTACAATTTCATAATAAACCTTTTCTTCAATTGCTATTCTAATTGCTAAAGCATTAGAAATGTCTTTAGTATCAATTTTAGTAACAAAAGTGCCTTTTTTAGGTTTAACTTCTAATAATCCATCTTTTACTAATTGAATTATTGCACTTCTTACTGGAGTTCTAGATAAACAAAATCGATTAACTAGTTCTTCTTCAGTAATTTTTGTACCTGGAATTATTTTACAATTTATTATTTCATTTAATAATGCTTCATAAATCATAATAATTCCCCTAAATTATTTTCTTCATATAAATAAATTAAAAATCTAGTTAAAAGTATATTTTTACCATTTTTAAGATTAATTCCACTTAATTCAGAGAATCTACTAATTCGATAATTTATAGTATTGCGATGAGTAAATAAATATAAGCTTGTATAATGAACAGATTCTTCAAAATCAATATATACTTTAGCAGTTTCAAATATATATTTATCAACTTTAGAAAAAACATCTTTAACAAAATCTAAATTAATATCATTATTTTTATATTGTTGAAGTAATAATTCATATAAAGATAAATGACCTGATTCATTAGATTTTAATACTAATTTCAAAGAATCTTTATAAAAAGGGGTTTCTACCAATAATAATTGATTTAAATTCAAATCATTCTTAATTGTTTTAATAGAAAGACATATTTTTATAAAATCTTCTTTTTCAAGAGAACTTACTTTTATTAATCCGTCTTGAATTTTAGTCAAAGTAAAATCTTTATTAATAATTAAAAACATATATTTTTTCAATATTTCTAAATTATCGTATGTTTTATCAATTATTAAATAAGATTTTACTAAATTATTCATCTTTAACCTTCTTTACATCGTGAGCTACTACTCTTTCACCATTAATTCCTTTTAAAGAAACATTTTTTAAACATAAAGTGTCAACATTATATGCTACAAATCCTTGTTTAGAACAAGTTTCTGCAAATGACATCATTGCAGGTTTCCCTTCTCCAGCATTAGGATTAAATTCAAAAGAAGAATCTATAATATTAACTTCTTTAATGAATTTTTCAGGTAACCCATAAAAATATCCAGCAGCATATTCACAATTTTTTGCTTCAATATTAGAAAAAGTAAACTTACCTAAATAAGGTGTTCTATTATCAACTGGTAATTTTTCTTTTGTATAAACGTACTCAGTTTTACCATCAGGATCGCAGAAATAAAACATATTCATTGTAATAGGAGTTAAAACACCATCCATTTTAATATTATCAAATTCAACATTATCAATTTGACAAATATCTCCTCTTCCTCTTCTAACTTTAATTCTTAGCCCTCTATCAGTATGATCAAAGAAACATCTATCACATTTCATATTAGATAATCCACATGAAATTTCACTTCCTAAAACAACTGCGCCATGTCCATATTGCATCCAACAATTTCTAATTACAATATTTTCGCTCTTTTTATTATGCTTTCTTCCAAGCTCAACTTTCCCAGATTTAATTGCAATACAATCATCTCCAACAGAAAAATGTACACCAATAATTTCACAATTCTTAACAAATTGAGGATCAATTCCATCTGTATTTGGACTATCTTTAGGGTTTTCAATATACATATCATAAACGCCTAGATCGTTTACGAAATAAGGATGAATTGTCCATGAAGGAGAATTTTTTATACTTATTCCTTGTAAATTGATTTTTTCACTATTGTTAATAAAAATTAAATGTGGTCTAACATAAGGTAAATTTTTAACATTAATCCACCAAGGTCCTAAATTACCTCTTCCATCAATTATTCCTTCACCTACAATTGAAGTATTTTTACAATCTATTAAATTAATAATTGAAAGCATCATTGGTGAAGCAATGCCTTCCCAAATTCCTCTTTCTTTAAACTCGCCATCAATAAATTCATTAGCAGGTATATATTCATAATCTTTTGGATTAGTATTTCCTAAAATCATTGCACCTTTTTTTAAATATACTGTTAAATCACTTTTGAATTTTAAACTTGTAATAAAATATGTCCCTTCTTCAAAAACAAATAAAGCATCTTTTTTGCAAGAATCAATTAACTTTTGAAGTTCTTCAGTAACATTGACTTCACCATTATTACAAATTCCCTTTGTAGTAACAACTTCACTTACTTTTTTTGTTTTAAAAGAATAACTTTTTTCATTTACATTAATTTGATATTCAGTATCTGGTTCCAAATTAAAAACGGAAAAGCAATTAGTTTTATTGTTGCTAATTACTTCTTTTCCGTTTATATAGACATTAAAAGGTTTTGGAGCATAATAAACATTATTATTTTCTAATTCAAATGTAGCGCTTACAGGTGATATAAATAAAATTTTCATAATTTAACCTCTTTTCTTTTCTTTAATTTTAAAAATTATAATACGGATAACATACTTTATTAATAAAAGAAATTCATCTACTATTAAAGCGATTAAAGCCATTGATAATGGTTCTTGGAACCACCAGTTAGTTGCAAATCCATTTTCATTTGGAAATAATGAAACAATCCAAATGCAAAGATAAGCAGTAGCAAAAAAAACAGCTAGTTGAAATAGAATATTAAATATAACAGAATAAATTTTTTTTGATTTATAAATAATATGATTTTCGTGCTCTCCTGGTTCAGTTTCCATTAATAAAAGTAGATTGCCATACATAAAATCAAAAACAATTCCACCAATTAAGCCTCCAGCAATAGCTAAATTTTCTCCAGTTAAACTTAAGCCCATCGCTACAAAGAAAAATAAAGCTCCATAAAACCAATATTTTAAAAATATTGCTTTTACCCAATATGGTATTTTTTGGAAAAAGCTAGTTTTTTGATAACTAGCTATTTCCTCATCTTTTTCTATTTGTTCTTTGGTTTTATTTTTCTTCATTTTGCTTTACTTCAATAGGTTTAAATGTAATTTTCTTTAATAAATTTTGAACAAGTGGAGCTGTAGCAACAACAACGCCAGTAATAATTGAAAGAATTATATGAACTAAAAGTAATGTTTTAGTTTGTCTTGCGTAACTAACATAATTTTGAATAATTTGGCTACTTGGATCTTTGCTTAAAGAAATTAATTCATCTTCTAAGTTAATAGCGTTTGATTTATAAATAAATAATAATAAAAGAATATTAATACCCCATAAAACAAAGAAAATAATTAACATATGTAATGGTCTTTTCTTACCGAATTTTTTCATAGCATATTGTAAATATGCAACACAATATAAAATTGTAAATAAAGTAATTATAAATAAGAAAATACAATTATAAGGCCAGAAAATACTAAACAAAGATTTCATTCCTTCTGACATAGATAAAACGATAGGATTTGCACTATTTACACTTGAAAAATTAACATCAAGTCTAGAAAATGCAGGAGAAAAAATAAATAATGAACATAAGAATTGTAAACAACATACGAATACAAACATTAATGGGATTACATAATAATTTCTTTTTAAAGAAATAGCTATTTTTCTCATTTTAAGTTTAAATTTATTCATATCCCCTCCTCCTATCTAATTCTATTTGTAGTTTCTTCATCAAAGAAACAAATTAAATCTTGATTAAAACCAACTTTTAAGGTTTCGCCTGCTTTATTATCAAGCCACCCTGGAAGTTTTAATTTTAATTTTTGATCACCATTATGACAAATAAATAATGTACTACTGCCAAGATGTTCAACTAAATCAATATCAAACGATAATTCATCACTTTGAATTGAATGTTCTGGTCTAATACCTAAGCAAACTTTTTTCCCAAAATATCCATTTCTCTTTAATAAATCAGCTCTCTTTTCGTCTAATTTAAATTTAATATCGTCTTTAACAAACCATCCGTCTTCGCTAACTTCTCCATGAATGAAGTTCATTGGAGGATTTCCAATAAATGAAGCAACGAAAATATTATTTGGGTCAGAATAAACTTCAATTGGAGTACCAATTTGTTGAACTTTACCCATACTCATAACAACAATTCTATCTGCTAAAGTTAAAGCTTCAATTTGATCGTGAGTAACATAAATCATTGTTGCATCTAACTTTTGATGTAATAATTTAATTTCTCTTCTCATAGATACTCTTAATTTAGCATCTAAATTACTTAAAGGCTCATCAAATAAGAAAACTTTAGGATTTCTAACAATTGCTCTTCCTAAAGCAACTCTTTGTCTTTGTCCACCAGACAATTGTTTTGGTTTTTTATTCAATTGTTCGTTTAAACCTAAAATTTCACTAGCATGCATGACTTTTTCATGAATTTCTTCTTTTGGTGTTTTTCTTAATGTTAAAGAAAAAGCCATATTTTGATAAATTGTCATATGAGCATATAAAGCATAGTTTTGGAAAACCATTGCCATATCTCTATCTTTACTTGCTAAGTTAGTAACATCTTTACCACCAACAAAAGCTCTACCAGCAGTAATATCTTCAAGTCCAGCAATCATTCTTAATGTAGTAGATTTACCACATCCAGAAGGTCCAACAATAACAATAAATTCACCGTCTTTGATATCAATATCAAAGTCTTCAACTGCTAAGACTCCACCATTAGTGTTATAAACTTTTCTTAAGTGTTCTAATTTTAAATCTGCCATAATTATTTACCACCATTTTCAATATTTTTTAAATGTTCAGTTAATCTCTTACTCTTTTGTAAACAAATAAGTCCAGCAGAAATTAATGAAATAGCACCACAAATTAATAAAGCAACGCACCAAACAAATTTAGAAGTCGTTAATCCAGTTACTGTTTCAGTATTTAGACTTTCAATATATACTAAATAATAACGTAATGGAATCCAAAAAATTCTTAATAATTCAACCACTCCAAGTCCAATTGCAAAATATCCACCTTTAACATTATATGTTTTTGTTCTTTCTGCAATTAAGAAAGCAGCAAGTAAAACTAAAATATTAATCAATAAATCTAATCCCAATTGAACATCTGGAGTACAATTTTTATCTTTATAAATAATTAAAAACATTGCAACATTTAAACAAATAGCTAAAATGCATAACCAAAAAGATGAAGTATTATTTTTATAACGCATAATATCACTATGAGTTTCATGTAATTCGCCTTCTAAATCTAACTTTAAATATTTAGCATTTAATTGTAAATTTTCAACTTTTATTAATAAAGAATTATATTTTTCACTTATTTTAGAAGCTTTTTTTGTAACAATCTTAAATTTACTTTGGAAAACAGAATAATCTTTTTTAGCAACTTTATATTCTAAAGATTTAGGGTCTAAATTATTTAATTCATTATTTCTTGTTAATGCTTCTTCTTTATATTCAGAAAGTTCAGCTTGAGTATCTTCAAATTTAACTTTTAATTCTGGCAAAACAGCTTCAATATTTTTAATTGTTCTTTCAATTCTTTTTAATTTACCAGTAACTCTTATTCTTTTAAATTTATTCATCGATAACTACCTCGCTTAAATCCATTGAAGGATTTTTCTTTTGATATATAAATCTAAAGATACAATAAATAATTGCACCAAGAGAAAGTAAAACAATAATTCCGAATACTACAAATCCTAAAATAAATACCCAACTAAATGTATTATAGGAGAAATATTCTTTAATTGCATCAACCCCTAATCCGTTTTGATAACTATAATAAGCATTAATAATATTATATGCAACGTTATTTTTACAATAATTACTCCATGAAATCAATTGATAAATTCCATATCCAGCAGTACCACATCCAAATAAGCCAGCAGCGCCTAATGTAATGTAATTAGATATATAAAATACTTCTCTTTTTTGTGAATGGAATAAAAAACCAATAGCAGTAAGAATAATACCGATTAATCCAAAATTGAATAAAAAGTGATTAAAACCTTGAAGTTCACCACCAACCCCTGTGGTTTGATTTTGTTTACAGAAATTTACAAAATAAGATAAATTATAACCAACTAATTTGCCACTTCTATAAGCATATGCAGCATCTGCGAAATCTGTGCTCCAAACTCCGTATGTTGTTGCATTACTTTTACTAAAAACAGCGTCAGTAATGTAAAAATCATAAAAAGGAGTCATAAATATTAAACTATAGACAAATAAAAGTATCATAGAAAAAAAGATGGCAAAAACAATTGGTTTTTGTAATTTAAATATGAGACTTTTATTTGTATTTGGATTTTCCTTCATAATTTTCTCTCCATAATTGTTAGGGCCAAAAAGGCCCTAACATAATTTTAAATTTTTAATTATTTCATTAAATCGTAAGCATCATTATAAATAGTAACTGCTTTCTTTAAATTTAATGTTTCGTTGATATATGTTAAATATCCTGATTTAGTATATAAGACTTCACCAGTTGATGTTGTTCCACCAAATCCATACATAACATATTTATTCCAAATATTATAATTTGAAGTAGATGAATTTGTATGAATATTTCCTAAACCAGCACTTTCTAATGTAGAAAGTTGTGTTGATTCACCAGCAGATAAATTAAATGAGCTTGGTGTAATAGTGTAGAATCCATTGTCTGTGAAATCTAATTCAACATGTTTAAATGTTCCAACTTCTAATGCATGAGCAACAATGTTACAACCATTAACTGCATTAGCATTTGTACATTGTACTTCAACACCATAATTCTTAACAGATCCAATATTTAAACCTGCACCAACATATTTTCTGAAATAGTTAGTATAGTTATCTTTACCGATTGTTGTATCATGGAATTGAGCTAATGTTTCTTCTGATAATTGTGGGACACCATTAACAATTTCTGTATAATATCCTTCGCTTACTGGACCTGCTGTATATAAAGCTTGTCCTTCTTCAGAATAGAAGAAATCAAATAATTTTAATGCCTTAGCTAATTTAGCTTCATCTTTAACAATACTTGCATTAATACACCAGCCTTCTGTTTTAACACTTCTCCAGCTTTCTGTGAATTGCATCCACTTTGTTTTATATGTTCCAGTTTTTTCATCATATGATTCTTTCCATTCAGCAACAGCATTGATAATTGGTCTAAAATCATAACCTTCAACTGCTTTTGACCCAGCTTTATCATTCCAAGCACCTTGAGATTGAGAATAATCATATTCCATAAATCCACAATATGTTTTTCCTTCAACTGTAGCACCATTACCATTGAAAATTGCACTTGCGAATTTACCATCAGTAGCACCATTACTTGCTTTTGTTTCGAAATCTTTAGCAATCAAGCCTTCATCGTATAATTCATTTAAATATTCAAGTAATTCAGTTACATCTTCTTCACCTCTAGCATCATGAATCTTACCATCAGCACCAACATATAAGTAACCTTTTCTTGATTCTAATCCTTTAATGCCCCACATTTGAGCGCCCCATCTATAAAGATCAGAAATTCTTGAGTTATTGTATTCTCTAGGAACAAATGCAATCATGTTTGTCTCTGCATTTCCTGTTAATGCTTTTGGTGAAGCTTTAACAATTCTCATTAAAGCAATCATTTCATCTGCATCATAAGAAGCATCAACACCTAAGAATAAATCAGATTTAGTAGCATATTGTGATCCATATCTATCACTAATATATTGTCTAAATTGAGCAACTAATGATTTAGCATCTGCTTTTCCAGCATCAATTAATTCATTTTGTAATTCAATAATGTTTTTATCTGTTGATTTCTTTGTAATAGTTTTTGTACCATCACTTTCCATTGATTCAGGAACAGAAACTTCATAATTTGTTTTACCCATTCCTTTGTAACTTGATTTAGTAACAAGACCAGTATTTGTATCCCAATCAACATTTTCTTCATCTAAGATTTTTCTAACAAAATCAGCTCTTACTAAAGTATATTTTTCAACATCATCAAAGCCATCAAAATATGGAGCATAATAAATTGCACTCTTACTTGTATCTTTATAAGATGTTGATTCGATAGAAACTTTAACAATTGGATTTGCTTCCAAGAATGCTTTGAAATTTGGAAGATAATCCATATATTCATTTAAATCTAAAATTGTTCCTGAAGATGTTCCATATGATGAAATATCTGTAACGTTACCAACAGCAATATCAGCAAATTGATTTGTTAACCAGTTATTTTTGAAATAATCAGTTGCTTTTCCACTTGAATCAGTAACATCATTAATTGTGAAATCTAATTGATCAGAAACAGCTTTCCAAACAGGTTTTAAATCACCTTGTTTAATTTTTGTTCCAGCTGGAGTTGAGTAGTCAACACTTTCATTAAAAGTTAAACCAGTTGATTTATCATAATTAACTGACATTGAAAGTGTACAATGTTCATCTGGTAATGGATCAACAGGATCGACTGGATCAACAGGATCGACTGGATCAACAGGATCTACAGTTGAACCTCCTCCACATGCAGTTAGTACTAAGCCTAATAATCCTGCGCTTAATACACTTAAAAATCTTTTATTTTTCATTTTTAAAGTCTCCTTTTTATTATATAAGATTTTTTATATTTTATAAGTAGATACTACTTTATAAACCTATTCCTTAACGCCACCTAAATTAACACCAGCAGCAAAATATTTTTGAATAAATGGATAAATAATAATGATAGGTATAATTGCAGCAACAATCATACAATAAAATAACGATGTCATTGAGAAATTACCAAAATCTGGACGTGAATCTAATGAGTTCATTTGATCTAAGAAGTTTTTAATATAGACTTGTAAAGGTTGTTGTAATTCATCAGAGACAACTTGAGCTGCCCAGAAATAACCATTCCATCTAGAAATACCATAGAATAAACCAACAGTAGCAATAGTAGCTTTACTCATAGGAATATAAACTTTATTACAAATTTGAGTTTCAGTAGCTCCATCAACAATAGCAGCTTCTTCAACTTCCTTAGGAACACCTGCAAAACCATTTCTTAAAAGAATAACATTGTAAGCATTTAACCCCATTGCAATAACAACTAACCATTTATCATCAATAATTCCTATTGCGTGGAAAATATCTTTAGTATTATCATAGTTTAATTTTGTAGCAAATAAACCTGCCGAGAACCACATTGTGAATACAAGTAAGAAATTTAATACTCTATTAAATGGCATTCTCTTTTTACTTAATGCATAACCACCATAAATAGAAACAACCATTGCGAATATTGTACCTAAAGCAGTCAAGAATAATGTATTTGAATAAGAAATCCAGAATGTTTTTTGTTGGAATGTATAAATAAATGCATCAAATTGGAAAGCATTTGGAAATAAAATTAAACTTCCGGCTTCCATTTGTTCCTTTCCAGCTATCGCAGCACAAATTGAATAAACGAAAGGATATAAACAAAATAATGCAAATATAGTTAAGAAGGTATAAGCTAAAATTTTAAATATAATTTCTGATGCGTCTAAACGTTTCATATTTTAATTTAACCTCCATTAATATAAAGATGTATCGCTAATCTTACGAGCTATCATATTACTACCAATAACAAGTAACATTGCAATAATTGCATTAAATAAATCAGCACTAGCAGCAATAGCTTTTGATAAAACGTTAATTGCGCCATCTGATGTAGCCATACCAGCATTTCTCATGACATAAGTTGAAACGATATCTGCTGTTTCATAAATACTATTATTATATAAGAGGTAAACTTTTTCATAACCAACAGTAAATAATTTACCAATTTCAAGAATTAACATAATAGTTAAAGTTGAACCAATTCCTGGGAATGTAACATATCTAATTTGAGCTAATTTACTTGCTCCATCCATTCTAGCAGCTTCATAGCTTGTAGGAGAAATAGATAAAATAGCAGCAAAATAAACAATTGAACCATAACCTGCAGCTTCCCAAATACCTGAAACTTGATATACAGCTCTAAAGTATTGAGGATCTTGTAATAATTTAGCACCTTCAGGAATTAAGTGAATTGTAGTTAAGAATTGAGTTAAAACACCACCATTATAAGAACTTGTTTGAGGAGCAACTAATAATTGAACAAGTGTAGTAACAACAACTAATGAGACAAATTTAGGAAGATATGAGAAAATTTGAACAATACTTCTATAAATTTGATTTTTAACTTCACTAAATAATAAAGCTAAGATAATAGGAAATGGGAATCCAAATAACAATCCATAGAAAGCTAACATAAATGTATTTCTAAATGCTCTCCAGAATAATGGGTCGGTCATAATAGCTTTAAATCCAGCTAAACCAACGAAATTACTACCCATAATACCTAAACCAGTATCAAAATCTTTAAATGCAACAGTTAAACCATACATTGGTAAATATCTCCAGAAGATAAATACTAAGACAAGTGGCAAAAGCATTACATATAAACGCCAATCTTTTAAGACACGTTTACCAACAAATTTCCAATAATTTTTTTCGTAATAGAGTTGGACACGTTTTCTTTCAAATTCAGTTTTATTTTTTTCTTCCATAAACCTATTCCTTTTTATCTTTATTCTCATTATCTAAATGAGATTTATATAAGTCATCCAATTCCTTTAACTCTCTTGCAGTTAATTCACCACCATCAAGTAAATTTGAATTATCAATTTGTCCAAATTCTGTGAAGGGTTTGTCACTATTGAAATTTGGAGATTCTTGATATTCTTTTAAATGACCTAATTTATTTCTTTCTTGAACATATTTAATATATTCTTTGCTTTCAACAATAAGTTGAGATTTTTTATTATTAGCAATAAGCAAAATTATAATTGATATTACTAAACTCATACTTTCTAAGACACATTCAACTCTTAAATTATTAATAAATGTATCAAGAAATGTTGAATAATTGAACAAGCCAAGAATGAAACATCTTGTTAGAATTACAAAACCATATGAAATTATCAAATATGGAACAAAAACATAATTCTTTTTTAGTTTTTTTCTACCTATTAAGTATTGAAATATCAAAACTGGAATAATTAATGATATTGCTCCACCTATATAGGCAACATATTGAGAAAGTTCTGAAGACTTCCCTGCAATACATGCTGCAAGAGCTCCTCCTATTCCAACAATTATTCCCATAATTCCATTTCTATAAATACAAATTAAGGATAAAATTACCGAATAAGATAAAAAAATTATTCTATACTCACCTAAAACGGTAGTAGTCGCAAAATAATTTAATAATTCAAATATAACAGCTAGGAAAGTAAAAACACATAAATCGAGAAATTTATATTTTCCTAAACTCATCTTCTTGAAACCCCTTACATTGATAATATTTTAAAATAAATAAAACTTAATGTAAAGAGTTTGTTGTATACATTAATTTTATTTTATAATTAAAAAGAAAAAAGTTCGTAAAACACGAACTCTCTTTACTATTTCTTATACTTTTCTTCCATTAATTGAATTAAAGAATCATCATCAAAATAGTTAATTTTCATACAATCTTTTAATTCTTTTAAATTCTTAGAAGCAATACTTTTAGCGTATTTTGTGCCTTCTTTTAAAGATTCATAGACATAAGGAATATTATTTTCTAATTCATGACGTTTAATTCTAATAGGTTCTAAAAAATCATTTAACACATTTTCTAAGAAACGTTTGCATTTAACATCTCCTAAACCACCTTTTCTATAATGAGTTTTTAATTCTTCTAAATTATTATATTCAGGCCAATATTTTTTAAACATTTCGTCATTACAAAAAGCATCTAAATAAGTAAATACAGCGTTATTTTCAGTAGATCCTGGATCTTCTATTTTTAAATGATTTGGATCTGTAAACATAGACATAACTTTTTTATGAAGTTCTTCTTTTGTATCGCTTAAATATATACAATTACCTAAAGATTTTGACATTTTAGCTTTCCCATCAGTACCAGGAAGTCTTCTTGAATTTAAATTATCTGGAATTAATGCTTTAGGTTCAATTAAATTCCCATTATATATAGAATTAAATTTTCTAACTATCTCACGAGTTTGTTCAATCATTGGAAGTTGATCTTCTCCTACTGGAACAATATTTGCTTTAAATGCCGTAATATCTGCAGCTTGAGAAATTGGATAAGTTAAAAACCCAGTAGGAATTGAATCTCCAAATGCTCTTAATTTTAATTCATTTTTAACAGTAGGATTTCTTTCTAATGTAGATAATGTTACTAAATTTAAATAATAGAAAGTAAATTCAGTTAATTCAGATACTTCTGATTGAATAAAAATGTGACATTTTTTAGGATCTAATCCACAAGACATATAATCTAAAGCTACTTCTAAAATATTTTCTCTAATTTTAGAAGGATTATCATAATTATCTGTTAAAGCTTGAGCATCTGCAATCATAATAAACATATCATCATAATCACCAGTATTTTGAATTTCTACTCTTCTTTTTAAACTTCCTATATAATGACCTATATGTAATTTTCCTGTAGGTCTATCTCCGGTTAAAATAATTTTCTTTTCCATATTAAATATTCTTTCCTTAATAATTCTTAATTATTTTATCATAAATATTTATAAAAGTTATTTAAATAATAAAAAAAGTAAGCCTAAGCTTACTTTTTATTAATTATTTTTTTAATTAATTCTAATGAAGTAAGAATATCTTCTCCAGTTACTCCTTCAAAAGTTAAAACAGCATCATTACAATATTTTTTAACATTATCGATAATAAAATTAAAATCAATAATACCTTTTCCTAATCCACATTGTTTTAATGATTCATTTTCAACATAAAAATCTTTTAAATGAATAACTTTAATATTATCTTTAAATGTTGATAAGGCTTCAATAAAAATTTCTTTATAATTTTTATAATTACCAATATATAAAAGATTATATATATCAATTGTAATTTTTAAATTTGGAGAATTAATTTCATCATAACATCTTTTTAATGTTTCAACATTATACATAATATGCCCATATGCTGGTTCCATTAAAACTGTTTTATTACATTTTTCAGCATACATTACTAAATCTTTAAAGATTTCGATACTTTCCATGTAACCAGTTTCAGTTTGATTTTTAGGATTATATGTCCATTTATCATCATTATAAGATCCAGTTTCACTTCCTACATAATCACAATCTAATAAAGAAGCATATTTAAGATGTTCTTTAAAGTATTTAATATTGTTTTTAACTAATTCTTTATTTGAGTGAACTGGATTAAAATACGCTCCAAGCATTGAAACTTTTAATCCAGATTCTTTTAAATAAGGTGCTACTTTTAATGCATTTTCTTTTGAAAATAACATTATTTCATTATTATCATCTAATAATGCTTTTTTAAATACAAGTTGAATATAATCAAATCCTACGTCCTTACATTTTTTAAAAATTGTTTTATATGATTCTTTTGCTAAATCATGTAATCTAATTCCAATTTTCATTTTTATAATGTAACTCCATCTTTAAAGATTGAAATTTCTTCAAATTTATTAATTTCATTTTTAGCTTTCTTTTCTCCATTAATAATAGAGATAACTAAATCTTTAAAATCATTAAATACTTTTTCTTTATCGATTCCATCTACAATTTGACCAGCATTAAAATCAATCCAAGAATGTTTTTTAGATGCTAAATCGCTATTTGTAGCAATTTTTAATGTAGGAACAAATGTTCCAAAAGGAGTACCTCTTCCTGTAGTAAATAAAATTAAATGACATCCAATACATGCTAAATTTGTACATGCCATTAAATCATTACCAGGTCCATTTAATAAATTTAATCCTTTTTGAGTTAATTCATCACCTAAATATAAACAATCATTAACTTGACTTGTTCCAGCTTTTTGAACACATCCTAAAGATTTATCTTCTAAAGTTGTAATTCCACCAGCTCTATTTCCTGGAGATGGATTTTCATAACAAACTTGATTATGTGCAGCATAATAAGCTTTAAAACCATTAATTAAATGAACAATTTTATTAAATGTTTCTTCATCTTTACTTCTTGCCATTAAAATTTGTTCAGCTCCAAACATTTCAGGAACTTCACTTAAAACAGTTGTGCCACCTTGAGAAACCATAAAATCACTCATCATACCAACTAATGGATTTGCACTGATTCCACTAAATCCATCAGATCCACCGCATTTTAAGCCGATATTTATAACTGATAAAGGAGCTTCAACTCGTTTATCATTAATCATATTAAAATATAATTCTTTTAATAATTTTACGCCTTCTTCGATTTCATCCTCAACATCTTGAGCTTTTAAGAATCTAACTCTAGATTCATCATATTCTCCAAGAGTCTTTTTAAATTCATCAAGTTGATTATTTTCACAACCTAAAGCAAAAACTAATACACCACCATTATTTGGATGTTTAACTATTGCTTGTAAAGTTTCAATAGTATTTTTAAAATCATCTCCAAGTTGAGAACATCCAAATGGATGTTTAGTTACAATAACTTCATCAATTTTGGATGTATCAACTTCTTTTTCAAATCTTGATTTAATTAAATCTCCAATTGAATTAACGCAGCCTACCATTGGAACAATTAATAAATTATTTCTTATTCCATATTTATTAAATTTTCTTTTAAAAACATTAACTTTAATATCGCAAATACGTTTAAAGTTATCTTTAAAATCGCCACTAAACTTATATTCAAGTTCGCCACTTAAATTAGTTTCGACATTATGTTCATGAACATGTTCACCTTTTTTAATATCTTTAGTAGCTCTTCCAATTGGATAGCCGTATTTAATAATATTTTCTTTTATTGAAATATCTTTTAATGCAAATTTATGACCTTGAGTAATATCTTCAAGTAATGTTACTCCATTATATACTTCACCTTTTTTTAAATTAGCTAAAGCAACTGCAACATTATCAATATTATTAATAATAAGAGTTTTATTCATATTATTAGATTAGGCTCCAAATTTTGAATTTAAAGCTTCTTTCATTCCTTTTTTACAAATTAAATCGTAATTTGCTAATACTTTATCTTCTAATCCTGCAATTAAAGTTAAATCTTCACCCCAGAATGCTTTGTTAGCTAAGACACTATGTACTAATTCTTTTGAAGATAAACCTTTTGAATATAAATCTGCAAAGAATGCTAAATATTCTGGATTATCATTTAATTTAATATCTTCTTCTCCACGTTTTCCACCATAGAATTTAATTAAAGCAGCAAGTGAGAATAATGCATGTTCTGGTAATTCATTTTTAATTTCAATATATTTTTTAACAGTTCTTAAAACTCTTTCTTTATATTTTGAAATTGAATTTAATGCAATTGACATTAATTCATGTCTTACGAATGGATTTAAATATCTATCAAAGACACTATCAGCAAATGCAACCATATCATCATGAGGTAAATCAATTGTAGGAATAACTTCATTATATACGAAATCTCTTGCAAATTTACCAACTACTGGATTATCAATTGATTCTTTAACAGTATCAATGCCTGCTAAATAGCTTACTGGAACAATTGTAGTATGGCAGCCATTTAAAATAGAAACTTTTCTTTGTTTATATGGTTTAATATCATCAACATAACGAGCATCAACTCCACTATTTTCACCACATTTATTTACAGGGAAATGTTCTTCAATCCATGGTTCTTTTCTTAAACACCATAAATTAAAGATTTCGCCAACTACTAAGTTATTATCAACATAGCCTAATTCTCTTGTAATTTTTGCAAAATCATCACGTGGGAAACCAGGAACAATTCTATCAACTAATGTTGAAGTGAAATGACATGCTTCATTAACCCATGCAATAAAATCTTCACTTAAAGAAGCAGTTTTAGCTAATTCTAAAACACATCTCTTTAATTCATCACCATTATTATCAATTAATTCACAAGCAACAAATCCTAAACCTTTTGATCTATCACCTTTAAAATGTTCGTATCTATGTTTTAATAAAGCAACAACTTTTCCAGGGAATGTTTTTGGAGTAACATCAAAATTAATATCACTTCTATCTAATGTAATACCTGCTTCTGTTGTATTAGAAACAACAATTTCTAAATCTTCACTTTCAGCATATTTTAAATATTTTTCCCAATCTCTATATGGATTAATAAAATCATCTAAAACATCAATAACTTGGTGTTCTCTGACTTTTTTACCATCTTTAATACCTTGTAAGAATAATGTATATAAGCCATCTTGTTTTGCTAAATCATCAACTCTACCAAAATCAAGAGGTTGAACAACTACAACGTGTCCATCATAGTTTCCACTATCATTCATTTTTTGAATCATCCAATCAGTGAATGCTCTTAAGAAGTTACCTTCACCAAATTGCATAATTTTAATTTTACTTTCTTTCTTTTCATGAATTTTTTTACTTAACCCACCAAAGACAATTTCTTCAGTATCAGCGTTAAATAAAATTGTATTTTTATAATCTACCACAAACTTTAATTCCTTATTAACTTCAAATTTTTCAAATGGGCTACATTTGATAACCATATTTTTAGTACCAAAGTATCCATAAATATTCATTGTATCACCGAGTAATTCATTAACTTCTACAAGCATAGAAGATTCAAATGAATTGTTACGTTTTTCAACTCCGAGTTCACAATGTTCAGGTCTAAAACCTAAAACAACTCTTTCTAATTTAGAAGCACTTTCTAATTTAGATTCATCATAACCTGCTAAAGAAACTTTAATTCCTTCATCGCTAATAAAATCAGTTCCTTCAACTTTACCATAAATAAAATTCATTTGAGGATCTCCGATGAATCCAGCAACGAACATATTTCTTGGTTCAAAATATAATTCTTTTGGTGTACCAATTTGTTGAATGTATCCATCTTTCATAACAACGATTCTATCAGCCATAGTCATAGCTTCAATTTGATCGTGAGTAACATAAATTGTTGTAGAACCAACTTCATTATGAATTCTTCTAATTTCACTACGCATATTGACTCTTTGAATAGCATCCAAATTACTTAAAGGTTCATCCATTAAGAAAACTCTAGAATTTTGAATTAATGCTCTGCCTAAAGCAACTCTTTGTTGTTGACCACCAGAAAGTTCTTTTGGTTGTCTTGCTAAATATGTTTCAATACCTAACATTTTAGCAGTATCATTAACTCTTTTTTCAATTTCATCTTCATCAAATCCAGCAATTCTTAATGCGAACGCTAAATTATCATAAACAGACATTGTTGGATATAAAGCATAGCTTTGGAAACACATTGAAACGCCTCTTTCACGAGGTGATAATTTATTACATACTTGATCATTAATAATTAATTTTCCACCACTAATATCTTCAAGTCCAGCAATCATTCTTAATGTAGTAGATTTACCACATCCAGAAGGACCAACAAGAATTATAAATTCCTTATCTTTAATATTTAAATTAAAATCATGAACAGCATGGAAACCGTTATCATAAATTTTATTTAAATTTTCAATATTGATTGTTGACATATTATTCTCCTTTTTACTCTATTATTATATTTATTTAAAAAAAATAATTCATTAAGATTAAGTTTTTATAATTATTCATTGTGTTTAAAACACAATAAAAATAATAAAAAATAAATAATTTTACAGTTTAATAAGTATTATTTATAATACTTAGGTATGAATTCAAGCACTATTACAAAAGAAGAGAAAATAAGAAGACAAGTATTAACTGGTAACATTCGGAAAGTAATAATTTACATTACTTTACCATTATTTTTATATCAATTTATGAATTCTTTCTTCAATTTATTAGATCAAATAATGGTTGCTCAAATTGGAGATAGTAGTGTTTCTGCCGTTGCAACAATTTCTCAAATTAAAACTTTAATTTCATCATTAGGCCTTGGAATTGCAGGAGGTGGAGCAATTTTAGTATCTAGAAAATATGGAGCAGGCGATATTAAAGAAGCAAGAAAATACGCTAATAATATGTTTACTATGTCATTAATAGTAAATGCAATTTTTATAATTTTAATACCTTTTTCTACATTAATATTAAAAATATGCCAAGTACCAGATGATTTATTATCTATTAGCGATGGTTATTTTAAATTACAAATGTTAGAACAAATTCTTATTGTTTTTAATAACATTGCAATTGCATTAGAAAAATCAAAAGGTAATACTAAAATTATTTTAATAATGAACATTGTTAATATGGCAGTTAAATTATTATTAAATTTATTATTTATTTATGGATTTAAAGTTGATAGTTTAATTTACATTGAACTTGCAAGTATAATTGCTCAACTCTCAATGTCAATAATTGCAGGCATATTAATGTTTAGAAAATCTAATATTTTTAGAATTACTTTTAAGGAATTAACTTTAAAATGGTCTTATTCTAAAGAAGTAATTAAAATTTCTTTTCCTTTATTTTTAGGAAAATGTATTATTTCTTTAGGTAAAGTTTCTGTAAATGCAATGTGTGGAGTTTATGGATCTTTTACAGTAGGAGCATTAGGTATTTCAAATAATATATGTGGATTAGTTACTAATCCAGGAGCAGCTTTTGAAGATTCTCAATCATCTATTGTTTCTCAAAATCTTGGAAATCATAATATAAAAAGAACCTTTAAAGTTTTTTTAAGAAGTGTAGTAATTCTTGGAATTTGGGCATTGCTCGGATTTTTAGTTACTAGAGTGTTTTTTGAAGATCAAATTATATCTTTATTTTCTACCGAAAATGTTGATCCAGAATTTTTAAATCAAATTAAAAATATTTATCAATATGATTGTTTATCAATTCCTGCTTTAGCAATTAATTCAGTAATATTAGGTTTACTTTATGGATATGGACAAACCTTTTTAGCTACTATTAATAATCTTTTAAGAATTGCAATTAGAGTATTAACTTTATTTATTTTACAAACATTCTTTCCTGAAATTGGTGCAGAAGCTGCAGGTATTTCGATGGGAATTTCAAATATTGCAATTGGATTAATGGCAATTATATTCTTAATAATTTTCTTTATTAAAGTAAAAACAAAAGGATATAAAGGAATGAAATTGGATGATCCAGAACCATTAATGTTTGAAAAAGATGGAATATTAATTAGTCAAGATTACACTAAACTTAATCCTCCTAATAATATTAAAAAAATATTATTAAAAGATTTAAATTCTTCTTTAAAAGGTGAATTAATAATTTCTTCTAATTTTAATAACTCTACTCCAATTATAGTTATTTATCCAGGAGGAGGATATAGTCACTTATCTCCTAGAGAAAGTTATCCTATAATGCATAAATTTAATTCTTTAGGATATAATACTGCTTTATTTAATTATAGTGTTTATCCTGATCATTATCCTTTAATAGAAAAAGAAAGTGAAGAAGTAATTAAATATTTATCAAAAACATATAAAAGTATTTATTTAATAGGTTTTAGTGCAGGAGGTCATTTAGTAGGTTTAACTTCTACCAATAAAAATATTAATAACTTAATTAAGGGATCTATATATTGTTATCCTGTTATTACATTTAATAAATATACTCATGAAACAAGTAGAAATAACTTCTTAAATAATGAAATTAATGAATTAAATATTAATAATTATTCAATAGAAAATAGAATTGATAATTCTACTCCTCCTTCATTTATATGGACTACAATTAATGATAAAGTTGTTCCTTGGATGAACACTTTACTTTATAAATATAATATGGATTTATCTTCTAGATATTGTGAAATGATTATATATAGAGATGGAGTTCATGGAAGTGCTTTAGCAGATCTTTCAAGTATTACTGAAGATAATTTAGATTATTATAATGAAGACTTGATGTCTTGGGTAATATACGCAGATGAATTTATTAAAAAAAATAGAAAGTAATTAAACTTTCTATTTTTATTAAATACAATACTTATCATTACAAATATATTCAATATCAAAATTATCTTGAAACTTATAAATATAATAATAATCAGTTTTAAAATTATAATTATTCATAAAATCTCTATAAATTTCATGATATGATTTTACCTCATTTAAAGATAATAATTTATTTTCATAAGCTTCTTTTAAAGTATAAGAATGATTATTAATGAAAACTCTTCCTAATGCTAAAGATCTTCTTACTTTATAATTAAAATTATACTCTTCTATTTGTTCTTCATATTTATTATCTAAAAATATTTCTTTTTTATCTTTAGTGCCATATTCAAAAGTTAATACAGGATAAATTCCATTTATTTTATTAAAATAACCAGTTAGAGATATATAATGATTATTTAAATCAGTAACATTAAATTCATCTTTTAAATATATTTTTGAATATTCTTTTAATTTTGAAACAGTTAAATCATCAATAATTATTTTATTATTAATATCATTACAACTAGTTAATAATAAAATAGGAATAAATGAAATAATAATTCTTCTAATTCTTTTTATAATCATTGGTTTCTCCTGTCATTCTTATATATAAAGAGTACTCATTTAAATAGTTATCCCATATATTTTTAATATTATTTAATATAGAATCATCTATATAATTACATTCATAAGCTTTACTTAATTTAACACTTATTCCTTCACTTATGTAAACAGGTACTCTTTGATATAAAACTTGTGATTCTTTTAAAGACCAATTAAATTCATAATTACCTATTTTTTCTATTAAATCTCCATCTCCGTGACCTTCTAACATTCTATCACCAGTTTCATAATCATCTAATAATAATATAAAACTATTATTAGTTAACCCTTTTCCTAAATAATAATAAAAATCTATTGTTCTACTACTAGAGCCAGTTAACATAGACATATAATTTTCAAAACAAAATTTTAAATCTTTATAAGTAAAATCTTTTACTAATATTTTATTATCATCTTCAATATAACTATTATTATTTGAATAATTACTACATGAAAAAAGAAATGGTAAACATAATGTTATTAAACTTATTTTTTTAATTTTATTCATATTTTAAAGAGTCCTCATAACTTAAATCAACAATATCATTAATAACTTGTGTTATTTTTGGATAATATAAACCATTTATAAAATCATATTCTTCTAAATATAACGATCTAGAATTATTTATAAATCCAATTTCAACTTTTCCTCCACATTTAATACAAATTCCATATCTATTTCCAGATATAATAGTTCCACCTTTTAAGACATGTCCTTCTTCTATCGTATTTTCACAATAATTACATAATCCAAGATGCTTAGAAGTACTTAATGTAGAATACGTATATTCATGATTTGATGCATGAATTGAATTAAAGACATTTAATCTATTTCCATCAACACAATAATCTTTTAAAGAATCTAGTTTATCTGCATATTTCATTATTTGATTTTTAACTTGAGATGAAGATAAATTTTTATTTTTCGATAACATTAACGCACAAGCCCCTGTAACAAGTGGTGCTGCAAAACTAGTACCATAACAATCTTGAAATTCATCATTATCATCTATAGAATAAATTCCATAACTTGGAGCAAATATATCAACTAAAGAATCACTATAGTTGCTAATTGAACTTTTAGAATCATAAATAGTAGATTCTCCTACTACAATCATATTTTCTAAACTATATTTCGCAGGATAAACAAAATTAGTATCTAGATTCAAATTATCATTTGCAGCACTACAAATAAATAAACCATCAAAATTTTGAATAGAATTTTTAAAACTTAAAGAATTATCTCCGCCCATTGAATAAGAACAATTAATTAATTGAATATCAATAGGCAAATTATTAATATAATTCATAGCACTTATAAAATCCCACAACTCACAATCTTTTGGAATCATTATGGATATTATATTTATATTTTCACACACGCCAGATTCAAACAATGAATTATTACTAGACCCGCCAATTATATAAGATACAGTGGTTCCATGACTACTTCTAAAATTATCATAATCTCTTCCATCGATAAAGCTTTTAGAATAAGTATTATCTAATTTATTTGTCAACAGTGTAGAATTAAAATTAACTCCACTATCAATCACAGCAACATTAATAACATCATTATTACCAGGTAATTCTTTTGCACTTTCGGATTCAATTATTTCATAGTTTACCTTTTTTGATAAAATACGTAAATTGTTATTTGAAACATTGTTATCAGCTGATTCATCAATCGAGTAAGTTTTATTTTCTTCAACAAATAAAATGTTATCTTCATTATTTAAAATTTGTAACGCAATTTCATAATGTATTTGTGATTGAAAATTAATTTTATAATAATTAGATTTCAAATTATTTAACGATTCAACATTATTAAAGCGAATATCCTTAATGTTTAAATAAGAAAGAAATTCATTCATTCTTATAAAATCTGAATTATTATTTACACAAACAATCATTTCCTTTTCATAGCTTTTATTATTAATACTATTAAAATTAGTTAATGAAGAAATTAAAGGAAATAATATAAATATATTAAAAAGTTTCATAATTGATTATATCAAAACAAAAAAATAAAATCAATTTAAAATTTCTTTTTAATCTTCGAAAAATCAATCTGAGAAATAATAACACTTATAAATACTAAAATACCTCCAATTATTTGAGGTATACTCATAAATTGATTAACATCACTATATTTATAAAATGAATAAATAATAACTGAAAAACAAGATCCAAATACGCTTTCTAAAGACATAATTAAACTTGCTTTAGTAGGATCATAATTTTTTTGTCCAAGAAGTTGAAAAGTATAAGCAACTCCACTAGACATAATTCCTATAAATAATATAGATATTATAGATTCAATATTATAAGTATTTAAACTTAACCAATTACTTCCTTTAAATAAAAACCCAAATATTAATGAAACAATCGCTTGAACAAATAATTGCTCACATGATAATAATAAACAATTTACTTTTTTAGAAAATATTCCACAACTTATTATTTGAAATGCAAATAATATCGCTCCTCCAAATATAATTAAATCACTAACATTAAAAGAATTATCTTCATTAAAATTAAAAGATAATAAAAATAATCCTATAAACGCAATAATTACAGAAAATAATATATTTAAATGAAGTTTTTTATAAATAAAAAAACTAAAAATAGGTACTAAAACAATATAAACTGAAGTAATAAAACTAGTTTTACTTGCACTAGTGTTTTCAAGTCCTATTTGTTGTAATAAACTAGAAAATACTAAGAATAATCCACAAAGAAATCCTCCTAGAATTACATCTTTAAGTTTATATTTAATTCCATTTTTCTTATCTTTAATTAAACTATAAATAGTAATAGGTAAAAGAGTAATTATTCCTATAATACTTCTAAAAAATAGGACACTATAAGCATCCATGTATTTAGCACTTATTGATTGAGGTACAAAAGTAATTCCCCATATTAAAGCTGCTAAAAATAAAAAAATTACATTTTTTAAACTACTTTTTTTCATATTTTATTTTTTAGAAATTTCTTTTAATCTATTTAAAAATTTAATTAAATTCTTAATAACACTTTTATTATTAAATATATTAATTATTAAATCTAAATCAGAATCATCAATTCCAGGAACAAATAATTTAAATTGTCTTAATGGAGTTCCAAAAATATATGCTTGAACTTCTTCACTATTTTTAATTTTTTTGATACTCATTAAAATTTTCTTAACTTTTTTAGCACCTCTACTACCTTTATATATTGCAAAATTAAAACTAGATGAATAATCATAATTTATTTCATTTATATCATGAATTACTATTTTAGAATCTATCTCTTTAAATTCTTCATTAGATAATGAAGTAATATCTTTTAAGAAATATTTATTACAAGCTAATTTATTTTCATTATCTAAATAAGGACTAATTATATCTTCTCCATCAATATAAATATCAAATTCTTTTATATCATTTAAAGAATCTTTAGAAACATAAATCTTGTAATTACCTTTTTGAACTCTAAATCTATTTTCTTTAATATCAAAATATGCAAAATCTTTATAATCTAATTTTAAAGTTAAATGATAATTGTTATGAGATTTAACTTCTACTTTATCAAAATTAATTAATTCTTTATCAGGATTAAATATTAAATCATTAGGTTTTTTAATATAAATTTCTACTACTTCTTTAGAATCAATATTAGAATTATTAATTAAATCTAAATAAACACATAAAGATTCATCTTTATGTAAAGTATTTCTATCAATATTAATATTTTGATATTCAATATTAGAATAAGATAATCCATATCCAAAAGGAAATAATACTTTATCTTTAAAAGATACAAAATATCTATAACCTACAAAAATAGATTCAAAATGTAAATTATCATAATAATTATTTTTTAAATAATTAAAAGAAGGATGATCACTTAATTTTTTAAAGAATGTTTCAGATAATCTTCCACTAGGATTATTAAATCCAAATAAAGTATTAATTAATCCTTTAGAAATTCCTTCTCCTCCTAAATAAGTTAGAATTAATCCTTTAATATTATTAATAAATGGTAATTCTTTTACATTACCAGTTTCTAAAATTACTATAATATTTTTATTAACTTCACTTAATCTATTAATTAATTCTATTTGATTAATATTTAAAGAAGCATCTTTACAATCAAATCCTTCACTATCATCTTCTTTTCTTGTACCTAAAAATACAACAACTTTATCTTTATTTTTAGCAAGTCTAATAGATTCATTAATTAATTTATTATTAATTGAAGAAGAATTATCATATCCTTTAAAATATGTATAATGAGTATTTATTTTATTAAATTCAAATAAAAAATCATCTACTTTATAAGGATTTATCTCACTACTTCCTTTACCTTGAAAATGAGGATTTTTAGCAAGTTCTCCTAAAATTAAGATAGTTTCATCTTTTCTTAATGGTAAAACATTATCGTCATTTTTAAGTAATACTAAAGATTCTTCAATAGCTTTAATTGCAAATTCATGATTAGATTCATAATCTACTTTAGTATTTAAATCAATATTTTGATATTTATAAATAAAATTTAAAACATTTCTTAAAGGCTTATTAATATCTTCCTCACTTATTAATTTATTATTATAAGCATCTAATAATTTAAAGAAATTATAATTACCTGAATTAGGCATTTCTAAATCAAGTCCATTAAATAAAGATTTAATAGAATCATTAACTCCCATCCAATCAGACATAATAAGTCCTTTATAGTTATATTCATCTTTTAAAACATCTTTTAATAAATATTTATTTTCACATGCATATTCTCCATTAATTTTATTATAAGATGCCATAACTGCAGCTACATCAGCATTACTAATAATATTTTTAAAAGCACTTAAATAAATTTCATGAAGTGCTCTAGTATCTACTACTTCATTAATTCTAGCTCTTTCATTTTCAGTAGAATTACAAGCAAAATGTTTTAAAGTAGCACCTACTTTTTCTGCTTCTAAACCAATACAATAATTTTTAGCAAGTTCACCAGTTAAATAAGGATCTTCACTAAAATATTCAAAATTTCTTCCACATAAAGGATTTCTTTTAATATTTATTCCAGGACCTAAAACAACATTAATTCCTTTTGCTTTAGCGTCTTTCCCAACTCTAATACCAACTTCTTTTAATAAATCTCTAGAAAAAGAACATGCTAAAGCACTACTTGTTGGATAACAAGTAGAAACTTCTGCTTTTGTATTTAATCCAACTTCTAAGCCTACTTTTCTAATTCCATTTGTAGTATCACTCATTCTAATTCCATTTAAATTAAAACGATCATCTTTTTTAGTTTCCCAAAAATTAATACCACGTAAAAATTCTATCTTTTCATTAATTGATAATTTATTTATTACTTCTTCAATTTTATCCATATTAAATTAATTTAAAAGTTAATTTTGTAGGTTGATGATCGCTATAGCTAAAAGAATTATCATATGCAATAACTTCTTCTACTAATATATTATTTGAAACAATAAAACCATCAACAGTAGTTACAAAACTAACCCCCTCCCTATAAACTTCATTAGCGTTTCTGCATGTAGGATTATTTTCTGCACCATAAACTTTAAAATTACTATCTATTTTACTAGTACCATTACTATCAAACATATTAGAAACCCAATCAGGTGTTTTTTGATTATGTCTTGATGAAAATGGTAATTCTTCATTAGAATATTTTCCTTTTGTATTAGGATTATATTTTAATAAATCATGATTAAAATCTCCTCCTACAATAACATAATTTCCTTTATCGTATTCATTTTTAATAAAAGAATTTAATTCATTAAGTTGAGTATTTCTTATATATCCACTTTCATCATATGCTGACATATGATTATTAATTAATACAAATTCTTTTGATGAATCTTTAATAGAAATTCTATTAACTTCAAAACATCTATCTAAATCAAAAAATTTATCAAATGAATTAGAAATTGTATAACTTTTTCTAATAGATTCATTAATTTTATATTTACTTAATGTATTTAATCCACTTAAAGATTTTCCAATAGGATCATATAAAGGATATAAAAGATACGCACTATTATAATTAATAGCAAAAACATTATCGTAATCTTTAAAATAATCATTAATCATATCTTTTTGATTAACTTTATAATTTCTATCTGATTCAATATCTACTTCTTGAAATAAATAAAAATCACTATCTAAAAAGTAGGAATCTTCTATTATTCCATTAGTATTTCTTAATACTTCTTCTTTACTTCTTGCTTTACCAGAATGACCTGTAACTTCATTTCCAAATTCATCATATCCTGAATCCATAAAGAAAGTAAAATCATTTGAATATGCTCCAAAACCAATATTGTAACTTGTTATTGATAAAGTTTCACTTAAACTAATTTCATTTTTATTAGAATTATGATTAATTTCTAAAACTTTATTATCTTCAATTCTAGAATAACTTCCTGCAACATATCCAACATAACTTCCTACTACAAGAATAGGAACTAATATAACTCCAAGAGTTATAAAAACTGCAATTTTAACACCTTTTTTCATATTATTTATTTTAACAAAATTAAATAAATAATTGTAGTTAAAGCATTAATTTAGAACTAAACTTTTCATTAATAAATTCATTAATTGAATAAATAGGTAGCACTTTAAATAATATATAGCTTATTGAAATAGATATAATTAAAGGAGGAAGTAAAATAATAGGATTTCCAAAAGAAAATATTAAAGATGCTCCTACAAATAATTCTTTAAAAGTAAAAGAATAAAATAAGCATCCTGAAATTATTGAAATTACAATAAGTTCATCATTACTTAAAGGATAAATATAATTATTAATACATTCTGCTATTAATTTACCAAGCAAAAATCCTAATGTAACACTAGGAATAACTATTCCACCTTTAAATTTAGAAGTAAATGATAAAATTAAAAATATAAATCTAATTAAAAAATAAATTAATAAACTAGATAAAGAAGTAATAGTTAAAATATTATTAATAATACTAGATCCGCTTCCCTTTAAAGCAGGATAATATATTTTTAAAATAATTGCTAATACTAAAATAACAAAAGGATAAATAAAATAACTAAATATTTTATGTTTATTAACTATTTTATTTATTCTTTTACAAATTCTTTTAAAAATAAAAGAAAAAATAAAAATAATAAATGGTAATATTAAAAAGATAAGTGAAACAGGAGTAGTAATTTTATTATCTAAATCAAAATATAAAAAATAATGAAAATCTTTTTTTAATAAAGATAATAAAATATAAGAAAGAACAAGTGAATAAATAACTCTTAAATATTCTCTTATTGATTTAGATAAATTTTCATTATATTTATGATATTTTAAAAGACCTGCTATTGGATTTAAAAATGCTAAAGAAAATCCAATTGCACCACCTAAATTAGTTAATTTAATTTCTTCTTCATCCTTAGATGCAATTCTACCTACTACAAGCCCTATAATAGATCCAATTAATACACTAGGACCTTCTTCTCCTAAAGCAAGACCAATAAAAAAAGATATTAAACAAGTTATAAAAATTACTAATATTTTAAATAATAAAAATCTTTTTTTATTTTTTTTATTTCTTAAGCTTAAAGAAGATAAATTATCTTCTTTCTTATCATAAAAAAAGACAATAGATAATTCAAATATACCTAAAACTAATACTAAAATTGAATATAATGATATTTCTAAAATATTATTTGTACTAAATAAATTATTTAAAGAATTAACATAATGTGATAATAATTGAAAAAGATATATTACTAAAGTAATAACTACTAAAACTATCGTATCTTTTAATATTTGAATTAAATCTTTTTTAAAACACATAAAAATATTTTATTCTTTTTAACTATATAATTAAATTAAAAAAGAAGGAAAAATTATTTTTTTCCTTCTTTTAAATTGATATTATTAATTGTTTTTTTGAGTTCTCTTTCAACATTTTTATGTTCACTAGTAGATAAATTATTTTCTAATTTCTCTTCTAGATACTTTTTATTCTTTTTAGCAATTTCTAAATCAATACTACTAGCAGAATTAATTGATCCTACAATTAATTTAACTTCATTTAAAGAAGCAATAACATGAATTGCTCCTCCTCCAATTGAATATTCTTCAATTGTCTCATCTAAATTAATTATTTTAATAATAGAAATTTCAAGATTTGCTAAATACTCACTATGAAAAGAGAGAATTTCTATTTCTCCTTCTTCACTTTTACAAGATATTGAATATATTTCTTTCTCTAAATAAATTCCACTTGGTGTTAAAATAACTAATTTTAAATTATTATTCATATTAATTTTTATTCTTTTCTTCTAATTCTTTTGCTTTATTAATAGCATCTTCAAAATTACCTACATATAAAAATGCAGCTTCTGGAAGGTTATCTCCTTCTCCATTTAAGATTCTTTCAAAAGAATCTATTGTTTCTTCTAAAGAAACATATTTACCTTTAATTCCAATAAATGTTTCTCCAACAAAGAAAGGTTGTGATAAGAAATTTCTTACTCTTCTTGCTCTAGCAACTGTTAATTTATCTTCATCACTTAATTCATCAATACCTAAAATTGCAATAATATCTTGTAAATCTTGATATTTTTGTAAAATTTCTTGTGTTCTACGAGCAACATTATAATGTTTTTTACCTACAATATTTGCATCCAAAATATTAGATGAACTTGCAAGAGGATCAACTGCAGGATAAATACCTAAAGCAGCTTGTTTTCTATCTAAAACAGTTTTTGCATCTAAGTGTGCAAAAGTTGTAGCAGGTGCAGGATCTGTTAAATCATCAGCAGGAACATAAACTGCTTGAATAGAAGTGATAGAACCATCTCTAGTAGAAGCAATTCTTTCTTGAAGTTGTCCCATTTCAGTTGCTAAAGTAGGTTGATATCCAACAGCACTTGGCATTCTTCCAAGTAAAGCACTTACTTCACTTCCGGCTTGAGTAAATCTAAAGATATTATCAATAAATAATAAAACATCTTGATGAGCATAATCTCTAAACCACTCTGCCATTGATAAAGCACTTAATGGAGCACGCATTCTAATTCCAGGAGATTCATTCATTTGGCCAAAGACTAATGCTGTATTTTTTAAAACTCCACTTTCTTTCATTTCATTATATAAATCATTACCTTCTCTACTTCTTTCTCCAACCCCAGCGAAAATTGAAGTACCTTGTTTTTGAGTAGCAATATTATGAATTAATTCTTGAATTAAAGTAGTTTTGCCTACGCCTGCTCCTCCAAAAAGTCCAACTTTTCCACCTTTTACATATGGACAAAGTAAATCTAAAACTTTAATACCTGTTTCAAAAACTTCAACAGTGTTAGGTTGCATTTCGAATGAAGGAGGTTCTTGATAAATTGAACGATATTCTTTACCTTCAAATTCTCCTTTTCTATCAATAGGTTTTCCTAAAACTGAAAACATTCTTCCAAGTGTTTCATATCCAACAGGAACTTTAATAGTTTCATGAGTATTAATAACTTTTAAATTTTTACAAATACCTTCAGTAGGTCCCATTGCAATACATCTTACAACATCATGTCCCATATCTTGAGCAACTTCTAAAACAAGTTCACTTTCTTTTCCCATATGAGTAACATTACATTTTAAACATGTTCTAATTGAAGGAATTGTTCCATTTAAAAATCTAACATCAATAACTGGTCCAATTGCTTGAATAACATAACCATATTCTGATTCTTTATCTTTAACATTAGATGTGTATTCTTTTATCATATTTATTCCTCCTTTAATTAGATTCTGAACCACTAATAACTTCAGTGATTTCTTGAGTAATCTTTGATTGTCTTAATTTATTGTAACGAAGTTTAAGTTCTGAGATTAAATCTTCCGCACTACTTGTAGCATTTTCCATAGAATTTTTTCTAGAAGTATGTTCTGATAAACAAGCTTCTACTAAACTATGATATAAATATGCATCTAAATAATGAGGAACAATTAAATCTGCAACTCTAGTAGGTTCACTTCCAAAGATCGGTTCTACACTTTCTTTTAATTCACTTCCTGTATGAACTTTAGGTTCTAAAGGAAATAACTTTTCTTTTTTAGCAACTACACTAAAACTATTTTCATATTTAGTAGATATTAATATAACTTCACTATAATTATTAGTTTTATATAGATGATCTAAATAATGTCTAAATGAATTTACATTTTCATAAGTTAAATTATCTAATAAATGAATATATTCAGTATATGCATGATTACAACTATTTTTAAAATGTGTATAACCTTTTTCCCCAATAAAAACACAATCACTATCTTTAGTAATTTCTTTTTTAGCAAGTTTTTCTAAATTATAAACATATGCTCCACATAATCCTAAAGTACAAGTAACAAAGATATATAATTTCTTATTTCCTTGATTTTTTCTCATACATGTTGGTTTTCTATTATTACCATAATCAGCATATAAAAGACATATTTCCATAGATTTCTCTAAAGAAGTTAAATAAGATAAATTTCCATCATAAAGATTTCTAAAGTAAGTATATCTACTGGAAGCGATTAGCTTCATTACTTTAGTAATCTTTCTTATTGATTCAACACTTTGAATACGTTTTTTAACTCCTAAAAGAGATTCTGCCATATATTAATTTTCTTCTTTTTCTAAATAATGTATTTTAATTGTACTTAAAATAGATTTAATTCTATCTTTAATTTTTTCATCAAATATACCTTCTTTTTCTATTTTAATAGATAAATCAGGCATTTCTGTTTGAATTGCGTTATCTAAGACCTTTAAACATTCATGAATATCATTAACATCTAAATCGTCAAGTAATCCTTCTTGAGCAACATAAATATCAATAACTTCTTGAGTTAAACTTAAAGGCATATATTGTTTTTGTTTTAAAACATCAAGTAAAACTGCTCCATGTCTTAAAATATTTTTAGTAGTATCATCTAAATCACTTCCGAATCTAGAGAAATCTAACATTTCATTATAATTTGCAAGTGCCATTCTTAAATTAGAAGATACTTTTTTCATAACTTTAGTTTGTGCACTGCTACCAACTCTACTAACTGATAAACTAGAATCAATTGCAGGTCTTTGACCACTATTAAATAATTCGCTATTTAAAAATAATTGTCCATCAGTAATAGAAATAATATTTGTAGGAATATAATCACTAATATCACCTGCTTGAGTTTCAACAATAGGTAAAGAAGTAATACTTCCTCCACCTAATTCTTTTGATAATTTACAACTTCTTTCTAATAATCTTGAATGTAAGTAGAAAATATCACCAGGGTAAGCTTCTCTTCCTGGGCTTCTTCTTAAAAGTAATGATAATGTTCTATATGCAACTGCGTGTTTTGATAAATCATCATAAACTACTAAAACATCTTTTCCTTGATACATCCAATATTCTGCTAAACTAGTAGCAGCATAAGGAGCAAGATAAAGCATAGGAGCAGGTTCACTTGCACTAGCACTAACAATAACTGTATATTTTAAAGCATCATGAATTTTAAGTTTATTAACAATTTGAGCAATTGTAGAATTTTTTTGACCAATTCCACAATAAACACAAATAACATCTTTTCCTTTTTGATTTAAAATAGTATCAATAGCAATTGCAGTTTTACCTGTTTGTCTATCTCCAATAATTAATTCTCTTTGACCTTTTCCAATCGGAATCATAGAATCAATAGCTTTTATACCAGTTTCTAAAGGAGTATTGACACTTTCTCTATCCATAATTTCAGGAGCATTCATTTCTAATGGACGAGTTTCACTAGTAATAATTTCACCCTTTCCATCAATTGGTTCTCCTAAAGTATTAACAACTCTTCCAAGCATATTATCACCTACTGGAATAGAAACAACTTTTGATGTTCTTTTTGCAATATCCCCTTCTTTAATAGGAGTAGATGACGAAAATAATGCACAATCAATTGAATCTTCATTGATATTCATGACCATTCCAAAATTATTATTAGGAAATTCAATCATTTCTCCATACATTGCTTCATCTAATCCATAGACACTTGCAATACAATCTCCTACAGAAATAACTTGACCAACGTTAGTAGCATTTACATTATTACTAGTTTTACTAATTTCATCTTTAATAATTTGAGATAAAGAATTTAAGTTTTTGATATTTTCCATAATTCTCTCCTTATTTAATATTTTTAACAAGTTTATCTTTTACATCATTTAATTTAGATTCAATTGAGTAATCATAAACTTTATCTTTAATAAATACTTTAATTCCACAAATTAAAGTAGTATCTATTTTTAAATTTAATATTATTTTTTTATTTAAAATAGATGAGAATATATCTTCCATTTTAGAAATTCTTTCTTTATCAATTTCAAAAGGAGAATAAATTGTACCTTCTACTATATTTTTAGATTCGTTAGCTAATCGATCATAGTTTTTTCTAATATCTTCAATATATTCTATAAAATTTCTTTCAAGTAACATTTTAATAAAATGTAAAATCTCATTAGATAATATATCTTTAAATAAATCATCTAATGTATTACATTTATCTTTATAATCATTAAATGTACTTTTAAGGTAATCAAAAAGTTCTGGATTTTTATTTAAATTCCATATAAAAAACTTTAATTCTGCTTGAATTAAATCTACTTTATTAATTTCTAAAGCACCATCATATAATCCTTCAGCAATTTTTAAAATTAAAGTATTATTATTCATCTTTTTTCTTTGCCTCTTTAGTTAATTCATCAATAAAATCATCTACAAAACGATTATTATCATCAACATTAACATCTCTTTTTAACATTTCTTTGCTTGTTAAAATAGCAGCTTCAATAATATCAGCTTTAGCGTCTTTTAAAGTTTTATTTCTTTCAGCTTCAATATCTTTATGTGCTTGAGTTTTTTGCTTTTCAATAGAAACTTGAACTTCTTTTTGAGATTCTAAAGAATATTCTTCTGCAGTTTTTTGAGCAGTTTGAATAATTTTTGAAGCATTCTTTTTACTTTCATCAATATAAGCAGCACTTTTTCTTAAGTTTTCTTCTGCTTCTTTTTTATATTCTTCACTATCTTTAATATTTTTTTCAATGTATACACTTCTTTCATTTAATTTTTTCTTTAAAGGTTTATATGCTAAAAAGAAAATAACTAAGAAAGTAATGATAAATAAAGCAAGTTGAAGAAGAGTATACCATAAATTAGGTAACATATTATTTACAGTAGTAGAAATTCTTTCTCCAATTTCTTCAGTATCACAACTTGTTAATGATAAAAGACCTACAAAAGATAATGAAGTTATTAATAACTTCTTTTTCATATTTCTTAAGCAGCAACAACGAATGCCATTAAAATAGCAACAACTAAGATGTAAATAGCAACTGATTCAATTAAGCCTAAACCAATAATCATAGTTGTTCTAACATCTTTTGAACATGATGGGTTTCTTCCAATTGCTTCCATAGCTTTAGAGACTGATAAACCTTCTCCAATAGCAGCAAGACCCATACCAATACATGCAATACCTAATCCAATAAAATTCATATATAATTCTCCTTTTTTAATATATTTTAAATTAAGTTAAACTTAATTTTTTATCTTTTTATGTTTTAATTTTCTTTTTAATTTCTTTTCTTTTTTCTCATTTACCATATTTTCATATGCTTCAATAGACACATATTCATTTGATACATTAATCATTGTAAGTATTGTAAATACTGCAAGTTGAATTAATCCATCAAATATATCAAAATAAAGATGTGCAACAGGTGCTAAAACAGGAACAATTGCAAGTCCTGCCATATTTCCTGGAATTATTGTACCAATACCTACATAAATTAAAGTAATAATACAATAGCCTGCTAAAGCATTACCAAATAAACGTAAGGTTAAAGATAAAACACTACTCCACATTGTTACTAAGTTAATTGGTAAAAACATTGGGAATGGTTCTAAATATCTTTCAAAATAAAATTTCTTTTTATATTTAATCGCTGTAAAGTGAGTTAATACAAAAGTAATAATAGCAAGCGATAATGGCATTGCAAGATTAGTAAATGGATTAGGAAGTGGTTTTAAAAATTCTTCAGATCCAGGTTGGAATACATTAGGAATTCCTATCATTCCTACTATAAATCCAATAATAATATATAATCCTACACATAAGATATATCCTGCAAAATTAGGAAAAGCATTTCCCATAATGCTCGATACTTGTTTATCTGTAAATTCATAAACAACTTCACAAATATGTATAAATCCTTTAGGTTTTTTTAAAGGATCATAATTCTTTAACTTAATTTTAATAATAACTGCAATAATAATAACAATTAACATTGTAAGCCAAGAAGAAAGAAATTCAGGAGGAATTTCATTCCAAGAATAAAATTTTAACATCTTAGAAAAATCCATATTCTTACCTCAAAACATTTCCAAATAAATATCCTACTAATAATAAAGTAGGTGAAATAAATATATAATAAATATTAGGTTTACTCATATTATTTGTTAAATACATAAAAAGAATAGTTAATCCAACTGCTAAAATAATTGAAATAAATCTAATTAAAGTAGATATTACCATTCCCTTTTTATAAGTATCAGTATTTTCAAAAGCATGATATACAAATACTAATGCAAAATAAATTAAAAAAGAAAAAATAAAATTAATTCCAAAAATAGATAATGGAATATATGTATTTAAAGTAAAATATAATGTTAATCCAATTATTAATAAAATTAATAAAAAAATTGAATATCCAATAATACCTTTTTTATAATGAATAAACTTAAAATCAAATTTCATAACATATATTTTACTTTTTTAATTTCTATATTCAATAAGAAAGCACTTACAAATTAAAAAAATATAATATTTTATTTAAGTATATATTTATAATATATCTATGAATATTTTAATTACTGCTTTTGAACCTTTTGGAAATAGAAATATTAATAATTCTTTATTAGTATTAAATGATTTAATTTTTTCTGACTATAAAGTTACAAAAATTAAATTACCTGTTGTATTTTTAGAATCTTTTATTCCTTTAAAAGATGAATTAAATAATAACAATTTTGATTATATCTTTTTACTTGGAGAAGCTCCATATGATAAAGATTTTACATTAGAATTAGAAGCACATAATATTATGAATTCTAAAAGTAAAGATAATAAAGGTAACATAAAAATAAATGAATCAATCTATTTAAATGAAGAATACACATTAACTACTAAATTTAATATAAATAATTTAAATAATATTAAAAATAAA
>CAZDPH010000003.1:0-23176 GCA_964507285.1 uncultured Staphylococcaceae bacterium
AATGCATATATTTTTTCTAATCAACTTAATTTAATAAATTCTTTCTTTATTGGAAAATTTATTGCATTTAAAAATAATAAAAAAGAAAGTGTTGACACTCAATTTATTTTTAGAAGAATGATATTTTGTATTGAATCAATAATTTATAAAAAAGGATTAGATTCATCTTTATTTCAATATTTAGCAAATATAAATAAACTTTTTAATAAATTATCTAGTGACCATTATATTTATGAAGGTGAAGATTGGGAAAAAGCTTTGTTTTTGTATAATGAAATGGTTAAAGAAAATATTTATATTAATGAATAAAAATTTGCGATATAAATCGCATTTTTTATTTGACTTTTATTTGCAAATAATTTAAAATTGTTTTGTTTATCGCATGTAATGAGTTGCGAGGTTGCTGGTACACCCACAAGAGTTGTCATGAAATGTATCAGGGAATTCGCAATAAACATAGCGTGGAATTAGTAAAGGAGAAATTCATGGCAAAAGCAAAAACTATTAGAGTTCGCTTACAAGCTTATGATCATAAGTTATTAGACTTAGCATGTTCAAAGTTATGTCAAGCTGCTTCTAAATCAGGTGCACGTGTAGTAGGACCTGTCCCACTTCCAACGGAAAAACAAGTCTACACAATCTTAAGAGCTGTTCATAAATATAAAGATTCTCGTGAACAATTCGAAATTAGAACACATAAGAGAATTATCGATATCGTAAACCCAAGCACTGAAACAGTTGCTTCATTAAGAAAGTTAGATCTTCCTAGTGGTGTTGAAGTCGATATTAAAATGTAATTTAGGAGGCAAGACAAGATGAAACAAATCATTGGTCGTAAAATGGGAATGACCCAAGTTTACGCTGAAGATGGCACAATGTATGCTGTCACAGTTATTGAAGTCTTACCAAACGTTGTCACATTAAAGAAGACTTTAGAAAAAGACGGATATGAAGCAATTCAAATCGGTTATGAAGACAAATTAAAAAATGTCAATAAATGTGAAAAAGGAATCTTCGAAAAAGCAAAAGTTACACCTAAAAAAGATTTATTCGAATTAAAAGGTGATGAAATGTTAAAATTCGAAGTTGGAAACGAAATTAAAGCTGATTTATTCCAAGCTGGTGAAGTTATTGATGTAATTGGTACAAGCAAAGGAAGAGGTTACGCTGGTGTTATTAAAAGATGGGGTCACAAAATTGGTCCAAAAGGACATGGTAGTGGCTATCATAGACAACAAGGTTCATTCGCTAATAACGGTAGATGTAATAACCGTGTTATCCCAGGCAAAAAGATGTCAGGACACATGGGAAACCAATCTGCAACTGTCTTAAATTTAAATATTGTTAAAGTTGACGCAGAAAAGAATTATATCTTAATTAAAGGTGGAGTTCCTGGACCTAAAAAAGGTTTAATTAAAATTAGAAGTGCTGTTAAAACAAATGGTACAAAATTAGATGTTAAACCATTAGTTTCAAGAGAAGCTAAATAGTAGAAAGGAGATTAGTTATGAGTAATTTAAAATTAAAAGTTTATTCACAAACTGGTGAAGAAGTTTCTACATTAGAAGTTTCTAAAGATGTATTTGGTGTTGAAGTTAACCAACAAGTTATCTTTGATGCTATATTAACATATTTAGCAAATAGAAGACAAGCTACTGCTAAAACTAAAAAGAGATTTGAAGTTTCTGGTGGTGGAAGAAAACCTTGGAGACAAAAAGGAACAGGTAGAGCAAGAGCTGGTTCAACAAGATCACCTATTTGGGTTGGTGGAGGAACAGTCTTTGGTCCTACAGGAGTTCAAAACTTCAAAATTAAACAAAATAAGAAAGAACATCAATTAGCTTTAAAAGGTGCTTTATCCTTAAAAGCTAAAAAAGATTTAGTTGTCTTAAATAACTTAACTGTTGAAGGCAAAACTAAAGAAGTCGTTAGCGTATTAAATGCATTAAAACTTAATGATTCAAAAGTATTATTAATTACTGATGACGCAAAAGTTATGCAAGCTAGTAACAATTTAGCAAATATTAATTATAGAGGTTATAGTAATATTTCTGTTTATGATTTAATGAATGCTGAAAAAGTTATCATGTTAGAAAGTGATGTTAAAAAACTTGAGGAGGCACTCAAATAATGGCAAAGAAAGAAGTAAAAGCTGAAGTATTAACAAATTCATCAGCAAAAACTACAGTTAGTGACTTTGATTGTATTATTGAACCAATTATTACTGAAAAAACAATGACTCAATCACAAGAATCAAACAAGTTTGCATTTAAAGTTAAAAAAGATAGTAATAAAATTCAAATTAGAAATGCTATCGAAAGAATTTACAACGTTAAAGTTGAAAGCATTAGAGTTTCTAATGTTATAGCTAAGAAAGTAAGTAGAGGAAGTCGTTATAAAGGAACATTAAGCGGATATAAAAAAGCTATTGTTACTTTAAAGAAAGACCAAACTATTAATTTATTTGCTGAATAGCTAACTTATATATAGGAGAAAAATAGAATATGTCAGTTAAAACATATAAGCCATATACTCCTTCAAGAAGACAAATGGTTGTCTTAAGTAATGAAGGATTAACAAAGAAGGCTCCTGAAAAAAGTTTAGTTGTTACTCTTAAGAAAACTGGTGGTAGAAATAACCAAGGCGTTATTACTTGCCGTCATATCGGTGGAGGAAACAAAGTTAAATACAGAATTATCGATTTTAAAAGAGATAAAGACGGAGTCGTTGGAAAAATTGCTGCAATTGAGTATGATCCAAACAGAAATGCTCATATTGCATTAGTTCACTATTTAGATGGTGAAAAGAGATATATTATTCAACCTACAGGATTAAAAGTTGGTGATAAAATCGTTTCTGGTGAATCAGTTGATATTTTAAATGGTAATGCTTGTTTATTAAAAAATATCCCAGAAGGTACATTCGTTCATAACGTTGAATTAAAGCCTGGAAAAGGTGGACAAATTTGCCGTAGTGCTGGTTGCTCTGCTCAAATTTTAGGTAAAGAAGGAAAATACGTTATCTTAAGATTACAAAGTGGTGAAACACGTAAATTCTTAGGTGAATGTAAAGCTACAATCGGTATTGTTGGTAATGAAGATTACAACCTTGTCAATTTAGGTAAAGCTGGTAAAACAAGAGGTATGGGTATTCGTCCTACTGTTAGAGGTAGTGCAATGAACCCTACAGATCACCCACATGGTGGTGGTGAAGGTAAATGTCCTGTTGGTAGAGATGCTCCACGTACTCCTTGGTGTAAAAGAGCTCTTGGCGTCAAGACAAGAAATAATAAGAAAGCTTCTTCTAAATTAATCGTAAGAAGAAGAAATGGTAAATAGTTAGGAGGGATTCATCGTGTCACGTAGTTTAAAAAAAGGTCCATTTGTTGATGAAAGCTTAATGAGTAAAGTTGAAAAATTAAATGAATCTAATAAAAAGACTGTTATTAAAACATGGTCAAGAAGAAGTACAATTTTCCCAGATTTCGTTGGTCACACTTTCGCTGTTTACAATGGTCACGCATTTATTACTGTTTATGTTACTGAAGATATGGTTGGTCATAAATTAGGAGAATTTGCTCCAACAAGAACTTTCAAAGGTCACTTTGGAAATAACGCTGAAGATAAAGCTGCTGCAAAAGCTGCTGCTGGTGTTAAATAGTTCGTCAGAGGTTTATAAGATATGGCAAATGTAAAAAAAGAAGTTACAGAAGCAAAAGAAACTAAAAAAGCTCCTGCTAAAAAAGCAGCAAGCTCAACAGCAAAGAAAGCTCCTGCTAAAAAAGCAGTAAGCTCAACAGCAAAAAAAGCTTCTAGTGAAAAGAAAGTTGAAAAGAAAGTAGAAAAGAAAGTTGAAGTTAAAGAAAATACAAGAACTGAAGCTAGCGCTAAAGTCTTAGGATTAAAAGTAACTCCAAGAAAAGTTAGATTAATCTTAGATTTAGTAAGAGGCAAAAGTGTTAATGATGCAGTTGCATTATTAGCTATTACTCATAAAGATGCTGCAGCTCCTGTTGCTAAATTAATTAAATCAGCAGCTGCTAATGCAGTTAATAACTTCAATATGAATGCTGATAAATTATATATTGCTTCAATCCAAGCAAGTGATTCATTCAAAATGAGAAGATACCTTCCAAGAGCTAAAGGAAGTGCATCAGGATTAGTAAAGAGATTCTGTAATGTTTATGTAACATTAAAAGAATCTAAATAATAAGGAGGGAGAAAATACATGGGTCAAAAAGTTAATCCAGTAGGAATGAGAATTGGTCTTAATAAAAACTGGAACTCAAGATGGTTTGCTAATGATAAAGAATTTTCTACTTTCTTATTAGAAGACAATAAAATTCGTAATTATTTAGAAAAATCTATTTCTAGAGATGCATTACTTTCTCACGTTGAAATCGAAAGAAAGAAAAAAGGCAATGATAAAGAAATTACACATTTATTAACATTATTTATTTTTGTTGGTAGAGCTGGTGTTGTTTTAGGAAAAGATGGAAAGAAATCTATCGAAGAATTAAGAAAAAACATCTTAAAATTATTATCTGATAAGAAAACTGAAATCAGAATTAATTTAGTAGATGTTAAACAACCTTCATTAGATGCTACTATTGTTGCAAATAAGATTTGTAGACAATTAGAAGATCGTGCAAGCTTCAGAATTGTTCAAAAAAGAGCTATTCAAGACGTTAGAAAAGCAGGCGCTAAAGGTATTAAAACTGCAGTTAGTGGTAGACTTGCTGGTGCTGATATTGCAAGAACTGAAGGTTATAAAGATGGAACTATGGCAATCAATACATTAAAGAGTGATATTGATTATGCACATAGAGAAGCTATGACTACATATGGTAAATTAGGCGTTAAAGTTTGGATTTGCCGTGGTGATAAAGAAATTAAACCTCGTAATGTAAAAGCTTCTAATGATAATAAAGGAGAATAACTATGTTACAACCAAAAAGAGTTAAATATAGAAGACCTCATATTATTAAATACGAAGGTTTATCAAAAGCTGGAAATGAAGTAAGCTTTGGTGAATATGGCTTACAAGCTGTCACTGGTAATTATGTTAGTGATAGACAAATTGAAGCATGCCGTGTTGTCTTATCACGTTATACAAAAAGACAAGGTCAAGTTTGGATTAGAATTTTCCCACATTTAGCAAAAACTAAAAAACCTGCTGAAGTCCGTATGGGTAGTGGTAAAGGTAATCCTGAATACTGGGTCGCAGTTGTTAAAAAGAATAGAGTTTTATTTGAAATTGGTGGAGTTCCAGAAGCTGATGCAATTCATGCATTAGAAATGGCTGCATATAAATTACCAATTAAAACTCGTATAGTTAAAAAGGAGGTTAAATAGTAATGAAAATTAGTGAAGTTAGAGAACTTTCTAGCGAACAATTAAATGATAAAATATATTCATTAAAAGAAGAATTATTTAATCTTCGTAGAAAAAAAGCTGTTGGTCAACTCGAAAATATGTCAGAAATTAAAAGAGTTAGAAAAGATATTGCTCGTATCTATACAGTTTTAAAAGAAAGAGAATTAGGAGTTAAGGAGAAGTAATATGGATCACAGAAGAAAAATTCAAGGTGTTGTCGTTTCAGATAAAGCTCCTAAAACTATTGTTGTTGAATTAACAGGTTATAAAAAACATTCAAAATATCAAAAGAGAGTTCAATATCGTGCAAAATATTATGCACATGATGAAAATGAAGTTGCACATGTTGGTGATACAGTTACAATTTCAGAATGCAGACCTTTAAGTGCTTTAAAGAGATTTACATTAGTCTCAGTTGATAAAAAAGCTGTTGAATCAATTAAAGTATTAGAAGAAAAAGAGGTTGAAAAAGCCTTACACGAAGATGAAGCAAAAGGAGAATAGTTATGGTACAAACAGAAACAAATTTAAAAGTAGCTGACAACTCCGGTGCAAGAGTCGTTCGTATATTTAGAATTTATGGTGGTAGCCATAAAAAATCAGCTGGAGTTGGAGATATCGTTCTTTGCGCTGTTAAAGACGCTATTCCAAACGGTAAAGTTAAAAAGAGTGATGTAGTCAAAGCAGTCATTGTTAGACAAAGCTATCCAATCGAAAGAAAAGATGGTTCTGTTATTAAATTTGATGACAACGCATGTGTTATTATTAATGAAGATAAAACACCTGTTGGAACTCGTGTCTTTGGACCAGTTGCTCGTGAACTTCGTGATAGAGATGAAGCTTATATGAAAATTGTCTCTTTAGCACCAGAAGTCTTATAAGAGGAGATAGATATGAAACTTAAAAAAGGTGATAAAGTTATCGTTATCTCAGGTAAAGATAAAGGAAAAACTGGAGTTATCCAAAAAGCATATCCTTCTATTAATAAAGTTGTTGTTGAAGGTATTAACGTTAAGAAAAAACATGTTAAACCATCTCAAGCAAATCCAGAAGGAAGTATTGTTGAAATTTATGCTCCACTTGATGCTAGTAAAGTTATGTTCTATGATGAAAAATTAAAGAAAGGAACAAGACTTGGCTATTCTGTTAATAAAGATGGCGAAAAAGTTAGAATTGCTAAAAAAAGCAATAAGGTAGTTGACTAGGAGGTTAGTTATGGCAGAAACAAAAACAAAGAAAACTGTTAAAACAGAAGCTCCTAAGGCTTCTAACAAAACAAGATTAGAAGTTAAGTATAAGAACGAAATTGTTCCTAACTTAATGAAAAAGTTTGAATATAAAAATGTAATGCAAGTTCCACACTTAGAAAAAATTGTTATTAATATTGGTGTTGGAGATGCAACAAGTGATAAAAAAAGAATTGATGAAGCTGTTGAAGAATTAGGATTAATTTCTGGACAAAAACCAGTTGTTACTAAAGCTAAAAAATCAATTGCTACATTTAAATTAAGAGAAGGTGAACCTATTGGTTGTAAGGTTACTTTAAGAGGAACAAGAATGTATGAATTCTTAGACAAACTTGTTTCAATTTCTCTCCCACGTGTTAGAGATTTCAGAGGTGTTAATAAAAATTCCTTTGATGGAAGAGGAAATTACACTTTAGGTGTTAAAGAACAACTTATTTTCCCAGAAATCGATTATGATAAAGTTGGAAAAGTAAGAGGTATGGATATAATTATTGTAACAACTGCTGCTACTGATGAAGAAGCTTATGCATTGTTAAAAGAATTAGGCATGCCTTTCAATAGATAGGAGATAGAAGTATGGCAAAAACAAGTTTAAAAGTCAAACAATCTAGACCTCAAAAATTTAAAGTAAGAGAATATACACGTTGCAAAAGATGTGGTAGACCTCATGCTGTTTATTCAAAATTTGGCCTTTGTAGAATTTGCTTAAGAGAACTCGCTTATAAAGGTGAAATCCCAGGCATGAAAAAGGCTTCATGGTAATTATTAGGAGGTAAATAAAATGCATCAAGATCCAATTGCAGATATGCTTACAAGAATTAGAAATGCTAACGCTTTAAAACACGAAAGCGTATCAATGCCTTCTAGTAAATTAAAAGTTGGTATTTCTAAAATTCTTTTAGAAGAAGGTTTCATTTCTTCTTACGAAGAAAAGAAAATTGACGATGTTAAAAAAGAATTAGTTATCGTCTTAAAATATGGTGAACACGGTGAAAAAGTTATTACTGGATTAAGAAGAATTTCAAAACCAGGACTTCGTGTTAACTGTGATAGCGATCATATTCCATATGTTTTAAAAGGAATGGGTATTGCTATTTTATCAACAAGCAAAGGCTTATTAACTGACAAACAAGCAAGAAAAGCTAATGTTGGTGGTGAAGTTATTTGCTTTGTCTATTAATAAGGAGAATTAAAATTTATGTCACGTATTGGTAATAAATTAATTCCTATTGTTAATGGAGTTGAAGTTAAAGTTGAAGATGGTGTTGTCTTAGTTAAAGGAAAAAACGGTGAAGATAAAATTAATTTTGATAAAAATTTAATTAATGTTGTAGTCGAAGATGGTAATGTTAAAGTTACTAGAAATAACGAAGAAAAACACACAAAACAATTACATGGTACAACAAGAGCTTTAATTAATAATGCTATTGTTGGTTGTACAGAAGGTTATAAAAAAGTCTTAGAAATCGTTGGTATTGGTTACCACGCTGAAATGAAAGGTAATGATGTTGTTTTATCTTTAGGTTATTCACATACAATTACTGTTTCACCACTTCCTGGTGTTACAATTAAAGTTGTTGAATCTAAAAATAAAGATATTAACGGAATTATTGAAGTTTCTGGACAAGATAAATTTAAAGTTGGTCAAACAGCAGCTTTAATTAGAGAAAAGAGAAGACCTGAACCATATAAAGGTAAAGGTGTTAAATATCAAGGTGAGCACATTCTTCGTAAAGAAGGTAAACGTGCTGGTAAGTAGTAGGAGGTAAAATATGATTAAATCTATTGATAAAAATGAAGTTAGATTAAGAAAACATCTTAGAGTCAGAGAAAAAATCAGTGGAACTTCTGAATGCCCACGTTTATGTGTATTTAGATCAAACAAGAACATTGAAGTTCAAGTTATCGATGATACTAAAGGTGTTACACTTTGCTCATCAAGCAGTGAACAATTAAAACTCGAAAGAGGAAACAATATTGAAGCTGCTACAAAAGTTGGAAATGACATTGCTAAAAAAGCTTTAGCAAAAGGAATTGAAAAAGTTGTTTTCGATAGAGGCGGTTATATCTATCATGGACGTGTTAAAGCTGTTGCTGAAGGCGCTCGTGAAGGCGGTCTTAAATTCTAAGGAGTAGTTATGGCAGAAGAATTAAAAACAAATGAAGTTAAAGAAGCTGTTGCTTCTAATGACAATAAAGCTACAAAAGCTCCTGTAAAAGGTGCTGCTCCTAAAGGTGGTAAAAAATTTGATCGTAAACCACATAGAAGCAATGAACCAAAAGAATTCGAAGAAAGAGTAGTTAGTATTAACAGAGTCACTAAAGTTGTTAAAGGTGGTAAAAGAATGAAATTTGCTGCTTTAGTAGTTGTTGGTGATGGTAAAGGAAGATATGGATTTGGAACTGGAAAATCAAGCGAAGTCCCAGATGCAATTAAAAAAGCTGTTGATAAAGCAAAAAGAAATTTATTCAGAATCGAATTAGTTAAAAATGGTACAATCGCTCATGAAGTTACTGGTAAATTTGGTGCAACATCAGTATTCTTAAAACCTGCTAATGAAGGTACTGGAATTATTGCTGGTGGCGCTGTTAGATCTATTTTAGAATTAGCTGGCGTTAAAAACGTTTATAGTAAAGTTTATGGAAGTAGAACTAAAATCAATGTTATCAGAGCTACAAATAACGCTTTAAGTTCAGTTAAGAACTATAAAGGTGTTATGTCCTTAAGAAAAGGAGGTAGTGAAGATGTTAAATAACTTAAAACCTACTCCAGGTAGTAGAAAAGATAAAATCAGAAGATGCAGAGGTATTGGTTCTGGTTTAGGAAAAAATGGTGGTAGCGGTAATAAAGGTCAAAACTCCAGAAGCGGAGGTGGCGTTAGATTAGGATTTGAAGGTGGACAAAACCCATTATTCAGACGTTTACCAAAAAGAGGATTCCATAATGGCGGACATATTTTATATGCTGTTGTTAATGTAGAAGACTTAAATTGCTTTAAAGCTGATAGTGTAGTTGATTTAACAACATTACACGAAGCAGGTTTAATTAAAAAGGATTTTGACGGTTTAAAGATTTTAGGAAATGGTGAATTAAAAGTTAAATTAACTATTAAAGCAAATAAATTTTCTAAATCTGCTTTAGCTAGTATCGAAAAAGTCGGTGGAAAGGCTGAGGTAATCGAATAAAATTACTATAAGGAAATATAAAGATGAAGAAATTCATTGATATATTCAAAAATAAAGAGGTCGTTAATCGTATATTTTTTACGATAATGATCCTTTTTGTATTTAGAATAGGCAGTGCAATAACTGTCCCAGGAGTTGATGCTTCTACATTAACTGATCAAATTTCTCAATCAAGCAATATGTTAAGCTTAATGAATTTATTAGGTGGAGGTGCTTTGAGTAATTTCTCAGTATTTGCGTTAGGCGTTTCTCCTTATATTACTGCACAAATTATCATTCAAATGTTATCTATGGATGTATTACCTGCTTTAACTGAGTTAAACCGTCAAGGGCAATATGGTCGTAAAAAAGCTGAAATGGCTACTAGATACCTTTCTTTAATGATTAGTGCAGTACAAGCATATGGTATTATTCAAACTGCTAAAAATACTGATTGGATTACATTCACAATGGAAGACAATTTCTTAACTTATGCATATGTAATTTCAATTATGATTGGTGGATCAATGCTTGTTTTATGGCTTGGCGATCAAATTACATCTAAAGGTATTGGTAATGGTATTTCTGTAATTATTTTTGCTGGTATCGTGGCTCAACTTCCAAATCAAATTGGAACAGCTTTCAATAAATGGGTTGTTACAAACTGGAATTTAGGAAGTAGCGAAACAACAAAAGGTGTTTTCCAATTCATACTTTATATATTATCGTTTATTTTAATTATTGCATTTGTTGTATTTATAGAATTATCTAGAAGAAAGATTCCTGTACAACAATCTACAAGAAGTGGTGGAAATGAAAAATTAGCAAAGGCTTCATTCCTTCCAATTAAAGTAAATAGCGCTGGAGTTATTCCAGTTATCTTTGCAAGTTCAATATTAATGGTTCCTTCAATTATTGCTTCATTTATTTCATCTGATGCAGCTAATGCTGAATGGCTTAAAGTATTTTCATATAATCAACTTGTTAATACTGGTGGAGTATATATTCCTTGGGGATTAATTATTTATATTGTACTTATATTCTTATTTACATTCTTTTATGCTAATTTACAAATTAATCCTGAAAATTTAGCAGAGAATTTCCAAAAAAATGGAAGTTATATTCCAGGAATTAGACCTGGTATTGAAACTGAAAAATATGTTAGAAAAGTTTTAAACAGGGTTACATTAATTGGTGCTGTTGCATTATGTTTTATTGCAGCACTACCAGTTGTTTTAACTTTAACTGGTGTATTTGGTAGCGATACTTCCTTATCACTTGGTGGAACTGGATTAATTATTGTTGTTGGCGTTGCTCTTGAATTAAATGCACAAATTAGTGGTTTAGTTGCTGGTAAGAGTTATGATGAAGTTATTGGAGGAATTTAATAAATGAAAAATATTATTTTTCTTGGGGCTCCTGGAGCTGGAAAAGGTACAAATGCTAAAAAAGTTGCAAGTGAGTTTAAAATTCCTCATATCTCAACTGGTGATATGTTTAGAGAAGCAATAAAAAACGAAACTCCAACTGGACTTTTAGCTAAATCATATATTGATAAAGGATTATTAGTTCCTGATGAAGTTACTATTAAATTAGTTAAAGAACGTTTAAGCAATGAAGATTGTAAAAATGGTTTTATTCTTGATGGCTTCCCACGTACAATCGTACAAGCAGAAGCTTTAAAAGAAATTGGTAACGAGATTGATCGTTCCATTAATTTAGTTATAAATATCTTCGTTCCAGAATCTGTTTTAAAAGATAGAATTTGTGGAAGAAGAGTTTGTAAGAGTTGTGGTGCTCCATATCATATTACAAACCTAAAACCAAAAGTTGAAGGTAAATGTGATTTATGTGGAGGAGAGTTAATTCAAAGAAAAGACGATAATGAAGAAGCTAAAAAAACTCGTCTAAATGAATATCACAAACAAACAGAACCACTCATTAAATTTTATACAGAAGAAAATGTCTTACATGATGTCGATGGAGTTAAGCCTCTTGATGAAATATTTGAAGACATTAAATTATTAATTAAGGAATAATAATTATGGCAGTAATTATTAAATCCAAAAGAGAAATAGATTTAATGAAAAAAAGCGGTGAAGTTATGATTGGCTTACATAAAGTTCTTCATGATTTTACTCGCCCAGGTATATCTACTGCTGAACTTGATAAAATTGCTGGAAGGTATTGCGCTGAACATGGCGCAATACCTTCCTCAAAAGGTTACGAAGGATATCCTGGAAACATTTGTATCAGTGTTAATGATACTTTAGTTCATGGCATCCCTTCTAAAAAAATCGTCTTAAAAGAAGGAGATATAGTTACTTATGATTGTTTAGTTACATTAAATGGGTATACTACTGATGCTGCTAGAACTTGGCCTGTTGGTAAAGTTTCGCCTGAAGCAGAAAAGTTAATTCAAACTACAGAAAAAGCTTTTTTCGAGGCAGTAAAACTTATTAAACCAGGTATCCATCTTGGTGATGTTAGTGCAAAAATTCAATATATTGCAGAACACGAAGGTTATTCTTTAACTGACATGTTTACAGGACATGGAGTTGGAAGAGAAGTTCATGAAGATCCTTATATTCCAAATCAAGGAAGAAGAGGTACAGGAATTATTTTACAAGAAGGAATGACACTTGCTATTGAACCAATGGTTAATCTCGGCACAAAATATGTCGAAATTATGGAAGATGGTTGGACAGCAAAGACAAAAGATGGTAAAATTTGTAGTCACTACGAAAATACGGTCGTAGTTACTAAAGATGGCTATGAAATCATCACTTTAGAAAAAGAAGGAGAGAATTAATGGCAAAACAAGATGTAATAACCGTCGAGGCGGTTGTAGTTGAAGCTTTACCAAATTGTAATTTTAAAGTAAAGCTTGAAAATGATTGCGTAATACATGCCACTGTTTCTGGTAAAATCCGTATGCATTACATTCGCATTTTACCAGGTGATAAAGTAATCATTGAATTATCGCCTTATGATTTAAACAATGGCAGAATTGTATTTAGACAAAAATAGTCTAAAATTAGGAGGAAAAATTATGAAAGTAAGACCCTCAGTAAAACCTATTTGTGACAAATGCAAGGTTATCAGAAGACATGGTAAAGTTATGGTCATCTGTTCAAACCCAAAGCATAAACAAAGACAAGGTTAATTTTTGGAGGAAATTTAAAAATGGCACGTATTGTCGGTGTTGATATTCCAAATGATAAGAATGTTGTTATCTCATTAACTTACATTTATGGAATTGGTCTTTCTACATCAAAGAAGATCTTAGAAAAATGTGGAATTAATCCTCAAACTAGAGTTAAAGATTTATCTGAAGAAGAATTAACAAAAATCAGATCTGAAATTGCTCATTATAAAGTTGAAGGTGATTTAAGAAGAGAAGTTGGATTAAATATCAAACGTCTTCAAGAAATCGGATGTTATAGAGGAATTCGTCACAGAAGAGGTCTTCCAGTAAGAGGACAAAGAACAAAAACTAATGCTCGTACTCGTAAAGGTCCAGCAAAGACTATTGCGAATAAAAAAGAAGCAACTAGATAGTTAGGAGGTAGAACAAAATGGCAACAAAGAAACAAGCTACCCGTAAAAAGAAGGTAAAAAGAACTTATACTAAAGGCGTTGCACATATCCATTCAACTTTTAATAACACAATCGTTACTATTACAGATGAACAAGGAAATGCAATTGCTTGGAGTTCAAGTGGTGTTTTAGGATTTAAAGGCGCAAAGAAGAGCACACCTTTCGCTGCTCAAAGTGCTGCTGAAGCTGCAGGTAAAGCTGCTTTTGATCAAGGTATTAAAACTGTTGATGTTGATGTTAAAGGTCCAGGTGCTGGAAGAGAAAGCGCTATTAGAGCTTTATCACAAGCTGGTTTAATTATTACATCAATTGTTGATACTACACCTATTCCACATAATGGATGCCGTCCACCAAAAAGAAGACGTGGATAATTTTATAGGGGGAATTTATGGCTGAAATAGAAAAAGAATTAAAAATAACACACCCTTTCGAAGAATTAAAAACATCAATTGTTTTTGAAGATGAGACTGAGAATTATGCAAAAATTGTTTGTGAACCTTTAGAAAGAGGTTTTGGTTTAACTATCGGAAACGCTTTAAGAAGAGTTTTATTATCTACTCTTCCAGGTACAGCAGTTTATGCTATCGAAGTTGAAGGAGCAGTACATGAATTTACTGCTTTAGAAGGAATTGAAGAAGATTTAACACAAATTATATTAAATTTAAAAGATTTAGTATTAAAATCTGATACTGTTGAAGATGCAGAATATGAAGCTACTGTCGATATTCATGGTCCTGCAAAATTAACTGCAAAAGATATACCACTTCCTACCGGTGTTAGTGCAGTTAATGAGGATTTAGTTATTGCTAATATTGCAGATGGTGGTCATTTACATATGATTTTACACATTAAAAATGGTAGAGGATTTGCTACAAGTGAAGAAAATAAGCAATTCATAACTTCAAAAGGAGTAATCGCTACAGATAGTAACTATTCCCCAATCGTTCGTGTCAACTATAAAGTTGAAGCAACTCGTGTTGGACACGACCCTAGATTTGATAAGTTAGTACTTGAAGTTTGGACAAATGGTTCAACTACTCCTAAAGATGCTGTATCTTTAGCAAGTACAATCTTAAAAGATCATTTTGAAAAATTTATTGGATTAACAAATAAATTTAAAGATATTGGCTTAACTAGTGAAAAAGTCGAAAACCAAAGCGAAGATGCTGGTGTCGATAAAATTATTGAAGAATTAGATTTAAGTGTTAGAAGTTATAACTGCTTAAAGAGAGCTTCAATTGCTACAGTTTCAGACTTAACTCAAAAAACAGAAGCTGAAATGATGAAAGTTAGAAACTTAGGCAAAAAATCATTAAAAGAAGTCAAAGATAAATTAGCAGAAATGGGATTATCATTTAAAGATGGTAAACTCGATGACTAAGGAGATTGACGATGCAAATTGGAAGAAAAAATGTTCATGGTAAAGGTGGCGTAAGATTTAAAACTCCTTATACTTCTTCTAAGAAGAAAGGACAAGTTCGTAATCTTGTTACAGAATTAGTTTTATTCGAAAAAGTTACTGTTACTAATGGTATGGTTAAAGATGTCATTAAAGAATTTGATCATTTAATTACTTTAAGTAAGAAAGGTGATTTACATTCAAGAAGACAAGCTATTGCAATCTTAAGAAAATATGATGTCGAAGGCAAAAATGATGCTTTAGATAAATTATTTAACGAATTAAGTAAAAGATTTGCAAACCGTAATGGTGGATATTTAAAAGTTTATAAATTAGAAAATCGTAAAGGAGATAATGCTCCTGTTAGATTATTAACTTTAGCAGACTAATAAATATTTATTAATAATTAAAATAAGTGCTACATACTTTGTAGCACTTTTTATTATTATAAAATATAATATTTCTATGAATAAATTTGTTATTTTCGATATGGATGGAACTTTACTTGATACTCTTCCTGGAATTACAAAAGCATTAAATATAACTTTAAACGAATTAAAAGAGCCATATAATTATAATATTGAAGAAGTTAGAAGATTTATAGGGGGAGGAGTAAAAAAACTCTTTAAAAGTGCTTTAAAAAGAGATTATAAAGATAATGAACTTAAATTAATGTTATTCAATTATGAAAAATATCAATATTTAAGTATTGTATATAATAATGTTATAGAAACATTAAATTATTTATATAAAAATAATATTAAACTATTTATATATTCTAATAAACCACATAATCAATTAATTAATTTAGTAAATTTAAAATTAGATAAAAATATTTTTGAATTTATTCAAGGTGACAATTTCGAATTTAAAAACAAACCTGATCCAGAATTTTTAAATTATTTATTTTTAAAATTTAATTTAAATCCATTTGAAGGATATTATGTTGGAGATAGCGAATATGATTATTTAACAAGTAAAAATTCAAAATTAAAATCAATAATTGTTACTTATGGATACGGAGATTATAAAAAAATTAAAGAATTAAAGCCTGATTATATGATTGATGATTTTATTAAGATAAAGGAAATTATAAAATGAGTGAAAACGAAGAATTAGTATATGGATTAAAAATGCGGATTAAAAAAGGAATTAATTATATTAATGATCTTTCTTTAAATGAGTTATGCAAAGATGAATTAAGATTAGATGCGGTTTCTTATTGTCTTGTAGAAATTGCTTCAATTTCTAAAAAAATTTCATCGATTAATGAAATTAATAATAAATATGAAGAATTAGATTTTTATGAATTATCTAAAGTGTATGATGATTGTTTTAAAGAAGATAATTTTAACTTAACTCATTTGTATAACTTATTTAAAGAAGCTTTTCCTATTGTTTTAGAGATTTTAGATCAATAAATTACCTATTGCTAACATATTATAATTTGATACAATACCATTCGAGGGAGTAGATAACTTACTAAAAAGTGATAAGTCAACATACTGGTTAAAACCTGGCTTATCTTAATATTCGAGACTCAGTAAAATTTAGGAGTTTTTTTATGTTTGATTGGGTTAATGTTATTTTAGTTTCTTTATCTATGTCAGTTGACGCAATGTGTGTTAACGCTGCAAATGCAGTTAGTGATAATAATATTAAAAAAAGAAAGCTTTTATTAGCAGCTTCTCTTTTTGGATTATTTCAGTTTTTAATGCCTACTTTAGGATATTTTATTGGTTATTCATTTAAAGATTATGTAGAAAAATGGATTCCTTGGATTGCTTTTACATTACTTCTTTTATTAGGTATAAAATCGTTAATTGATGGTATTAAAGACTTAAAAAAGAAAGATAATGAGAATGATTCAAAAAATAAATTAACTTTTTGGGCTTTAATTGTTGAAGCAATTGCAACATCTATTGATGCTTTTTGTATTGGATTTGTCTTTATGGAAGAAACAATTTCAAATGCAATGATTATATTTGGAATTATAGGTTTAACAACTCTTATTTTATCTTTTTTAACTGGATTATTTGGAAAAGTTATTGGTCAAAAACTACAAAAATTTGCTCCTTTTATTAGTGCTTTTATTTTTGTTGCAATCGGAATCAAAATTCTTTTAGAAGGTATTTTATAATATTTAAAAATTAATTATAATATATACATGATTATTGTATATACATCTCCATCATGTTCATCATGTAGAAAAGTTAAAAAATGGTTTGAAGAACAAAAAATACCTTATAAAGAAAGAAATATTTTTACTAGTATTTTAAAAGAAAGTGAATTAAAAAATATTTTAGAAAAAACTGAAAATGGAACAGAAGATATTATTTCTACTAGGAGTAAGATAATAAAAGAAGGAAATATTGATATTGAGTCAATGAGTTTAAATGAACTTTTAAAATTTATTCAAGAAAATCCTTCTGTTTTAAAAAGGCCTATTATTATAAGCGATAGTAATTTACAAATTGGATATAATAAAGAAGAAATAGAAGTATTTTTACCACGTGCTAGAAAATATGCAAAAACACAATGTTTATGTTCTATGGATTGTGGTGAATGCCATTGTAATGATAAATAAAAAAATGTATCTTTCAATTAAGATACATTTTTATTTTCTATTTTTTAATTGTTTCTAATGCTCTTGTTTCTTTACTCTTTAAATTATCTTTATATAAGATATTACTAACTGAGCATAATCTCTTTAAATAGTCTTTAGCTCTACTTAAAGAATTTCCAGAACATTCAAGTTCATAATCTGTTAATCCATTATAGATATTTTTATCGATTGAAAAATGAATGCTTTCATCATCTACCATAATTTCCTTACGATGAGTAATTAATTCAGTTTGAATTTTTAATTTTTCTGGATCTTTTCCTAACATTTTTACAAATTCTTTAATATCACAGTCTGGCATTGTTCCTTTTAATAATGCTTCAAATTGTGCTTTTGTAATAGTGTTATTTTTTTCTAATAATCCTTCAGACATTGGAGCTTTCATAGTTAATTTATAGATACCATCTTTAACTCTAACTCTTAATCCACATCCAATACTTTTTAATTCAAAATCATCACTATCGATATAATAGTTATCTTGATCATATTCATTGATAACTTTTCCTTCATATGTTTTAACGATGTTTTTGTATTCAGCTTCGCTAATTAAAACTTTAGCTTCAATTTCTATATTTGTTGCCATATTTATCACCTCAATTTTACTTAAATATGATACAATATTTTTAAATAAAAATATAGAGGTTTGTATGAAATTTGGTTGTGTAAATAGAACTGATGACTTATCAATTAAAATTGAAAAAGAAATAATTAGGAAATTGGAAGATAAAGGACATACATTTGATAATAATAATCCTGATTATGTTTTTTCAATTGGAGGAGATGGAACTTTTATTAAAGCAGTTAATAAATATTTAGATAATGGAATAGTTTTTATTAATATTAATACAGGAAGTTTTGGATATTTATGTGAATTTGAAATTAATGAAATTGATGAATTAATTAATAATATTGAAAAATATAATTCTAAAGAATATTCATTATTAGAATTAAATTTAAATAATCTTGAAAAAATATATGCAGTAAATGAATTTAGAATTCATTCTAGACATGGAAAGACCTTATCTTTTGACATATATGTTAATGATACTTTTTTAGAAAGTTTAAGAGGAGATGGAGTTATTATATCTTCTTCAATAGGTTCTAGTGGAGTATCTAGATCACTTGGAGGAGCATTGATTGATAATGAAATTGAAATGCTTCAAATAGTAGAAGAAGCTCCTATATTAAATTTTAAATATGGATCTTTACATTCTTCATTTGTTTTAAATAAAGATAAACACATAACATTAAAAAATTTCTCATATGCATTTCATATTTTTTACGATAGTAGTGATAGATTGATTAATGATTATGATGTTTCTTTAGATATAAAATTATCATCTAAAAAAATTAAGATTTTAAAAAATCCTAAAACTAATTACATAGAAAAAACATCTAAATTATTTACTAGATAATTATTCTTTATAATTTAATTTATCTAATAAACGTTGAATTTTAATAGAAGGGAATCCTATTACATTATCTAAATTCCCTTCTATTTTATTTATTAAATGATATTTATTATCATATTGAATCGCATAGCTTCCTGCTTTATCTAATACATTTATAGATTCATCATTAATGTATTTTTTAATTATATCATCATTTAAATCATTAAAATAAACTTTAGTAATTTCATAATCTATTATAATAATATTTTTATAATAAATAGAAAAACCAGTAATAACTTCATGAAAGTCATTAGAAAATTCTTTTAACATTGTAAAAGCTTCATTTAAATCTTTAGGTTTATTATAAATTTTATTATTTTTATAAATTGAAGTATCAAAAGTTATTATTAAATCATTTTCTAAATTTATATTGTCATAATTATTAATTAATATTGATTCTAGTTTTTTATATGCTAAAAAAGAGGAATAATCCTCTTTTTTGTTTGAAATAAAACTTCTTTCATTAAAACTAGGTTTAATGATTTTATATTTATAATTCAATTTATTTATTAATTCAATTCTACGAGGAGAAGAAGATCCTAAAATTATCATATTATTGTTTTTTATCTAAGATTAATGGAATAATCATAGGATTTCTTTGAGTTTTTCTAAAATAATATTTACTTACAACACTTCTAATTGTATTTTTAATATCATTAAAAGTTACTCGTTTACCTTCAAATAATTTAGATAAACTTTCTTCTACTTTAATAGACGCATGACGAGTTAAATGTTCTTCATATTTTCCATAACTTACAAACCCTACAGTAATTACTTTTGGATGTGCGATTAATTTAGAATTTTTACTATCTAAACAAATTAAAACGCTTACCATTCCATCATCTTGTAAAATTTTTCTATCTCCAATAACTGCGGTAGAAACTCCATTTATATCATAACCATCAATATAAATATCATCTGCAATAATTCTATTCTCACTTTCGATAATCTTATGATTTTGTAATATTAAAGTATCCCCATTTGATAATAAGAAAATATTTTCTTTTGGCATACCTAATTCTTGTGCAATATCACCATGAAGTTTTAACATATGATATTCTCCATGAGCAGGCATAAAATATTTAGGATTAAATAACTTTAAATTCATTTTTAATTCTTGTCTTGATGGGTGTCCAGAAGAGTGAATATCTTTTAAAATTGAATTGGTAATAACATCACATCCAAGCCTTGTTAATTTATTGACAACTTTGGCAATACTTGCTCCATTTCCAGGAATAGGAGAAGAAGAGAATACAACAGTATCTCCAGGAATAATTTTAATTCCTTTAAAAGTGCCATTAGCAATTCTATTTAAAGCTGCCATTGCTTCACCTTGTGAGCCAGTACAAAGAATTAATGTTTCAGAATCCTTTAAACTATTTAAATCATCAACTTGTTTAATATAATCCTTAGGAATTTTAATATATCCAAATTTAATTGCACAATCAACTGCATTTACCATGGATTTTCCAACAATAATACATTTACGTGCATGTTTAATTGCACAATCTAAAATTTGTTGAATTCTTGATACGTTACTAGAGAAGGTAGACATAATAATTCTTCCAGAAGCTTTATCAAATACTTCGTTAATTGAATTTAATACATTTTTTTCGCTTGGAGTCCATCCATCTTTCATAGCATTTGTACTATCTGCTAATAATAAATCTACACCTTCTTCACCAATTCTTGCAATTTTATGAAGTTCCATATCTGGTCCAACTGGAGTTAAATCAATTTTAAAGTCTCCTGTTGTAACAACTCTTCCTTCGCTTGTATCAATGCAAAATCCAAATGAATCTGGAATAGAATGAGTAACTCTAAAAAATGAAACTTTAAAAGAACCTGCTGTAATCTTATCATTTTCATTATATTCAACAATTTTTACATTAAATTTAATTTTATGATCTTCAAGTTTTTGTCTAATTAAAGCAGCAGCTAATTTAGGAGCATAAATAACAGGAATATTAACAGTTTTTAAAAGAAATGGAATTCCACCAATATGATCTTCATGACCATGAGTTATAAATAAACCTCTAATTTTAGTTTGATTATTTTTTAAATGATTGTAGTTAGGAATTACATAATCTACGCCTACTAAATCATCTTCTGGAAACTTTACTCCAGCATCTATAATTATTAAATCATCATCGTTTTCTAAACAATAAGTATTTTTTCCAACTTCACCTAAACCTCCTAGAGCATAGATTAAAACTGGATTCTTTCTTCTTTTTTCCATGTATTCTCCTATTATTATATTTTAAAATTTTATGAAATTAATCATATCAATATCACTTATATTGTAATTTATAATTTATTAAATTTCAATTGCGCCTTTTTTAATTTCAAAAGGATTTTCTTTATTTATATGATCATAAAATAAAATACCTTTTAAATGATCTATTTCGTGTTGAGCAACAATTGCTAAATAACCAGTAAAAGTATATTCTTTATTTTCGTTTTTTAATAAATCAAAGCATTTAACTTTAATTTTATAACTTCTATAAATTAAACCAGGGTGTTTATCATCAACACTTAAACAACCTTCTCCTCCAGATAAAAAACATTGTTTTGTACTCTCTGAAATAATAATAGGATTAATTAAAACATATTCATGTTGTTTTCCATTTTCATCGCTACAATAAATTGCAATAAGTTTAATATTTTGACCTATTTGAGGAGCTGCTAAACCTACTCCACTTCTTACATCTTTATGTAATTCTAAATATTCTTCATCTTGAGATAATTTTAAATAATTTAACATATTTAATCCTAATTCTTTTATCTCATTAGACAAAGGAAAAACAATATCTTGTGATCTTTCTCTTATACTTTTTTTATTATCTTTTACTATTTTAAAATTCATACTAGATAATTATAAAAACTTTAAAATAAAATTCAACTATAATAATATTAATAATGAATAAAATCATTAATTTTGTTATAATTTTATTATGAATTTAATTTTATTAGAAAAAATTAATAAACTTAATTGTGATATACAAAATTCAAATGAATATAAAGAATATATTATTGCTAAAGAAGAACTTGAAAAAGACGAGAGTGTTATAAAATTATTTATAAAAAAAGAAAAATTAATAATGGAATATGAAGATAATTTAAAATATTTAGATAGAAATGATCCTAAAAATATTTCATTACAAATAGAAATTAAAAAAGTAATTGATGAATTAAATGAATTAGAAATAGTTAAAAATTATAAAGAAAAAGAGAAAAAGATTAATGAAATAATTGATTTAATAAATGAAAGTGTGTTTAAAATATGATTAGAGTAAATTCAGGTATATATAAAGGAAGAAAAATATTAGAACCATCAAAAGAAACTACTAGACCTAGTAAAGATATTGTTAAAGTAGGATTATTTAATATTCTTAGAAATGATATAAAAAATTCAATATTTTTAGATTTATTTGCAGGTTCTGGTCAAATTGGAATAGAAGCTTTATCTTTAGGATCAAAAAAAGTATATTTCATTGAAAAAGATAAATCAGTATTTAAAGTTTTATCATCTAATTTATCTTTTTGTGATAAAAACACATTTGAATTAATTCTTTCAGATTATAAAATCTATTTAGAATCAATTAAAAATAATTTAAAATTTAATATTATTTTTGTAGATCCTCCCTATAAAATGGAAATTAATTTAGATTTTATTAAAAATTTAATAAATAATTATTTATTAGATAATGGAGTTTTAATTTTTGAAAGAGAAGATTATTTTGATGAAGAAATTATAAGTTTATATAATTTTAAAGAATATAAATATGGAAGGAGTAAACTTTTTGTTTATAGAAAAATATGAAAAAAATAGCAATTTATCCAGGTAGTTTTGATCCATTAACAAATGGTCATTTAGATATTATTCAAAGAAGTTCATTAATTTTTGATGAAGTAATTGTTTTAATTGCAATTAATCCTAATAAAAAATCTAGATTTACATTAGAAAGTAAATAAAAATGATTAAAGAATCTATTAAAGAATTTAATAATGTAAATGTAGATAGTTATGAAGGATTAGTTGTTAATTACGCTAAAAAAAATAACGCTAAATTCTTAATTAGAGGATTAAGAGTAGCAGGAGATTATGAATATGAATGGAAATATTATATGAATAATCGTTATATTGATAGTTCTATTGATATTGTATATTTACTTGCAAAGCCAGAAATTTCTATGATTTCATCTACTGCAGTTATGAATTTTGTAGAAAATAATGTAGATGTATCTTCTTTAGTGCCTAGTAGTGTTAAAGAAGAAATTAAAAAAATTAAAAATAAATAAAATATGTGCATTTTA
>CAZDPH010000004.1:0-20569 GCA_964507285.1 uncultured Staphylococcaceae bacterium
TTAATTAAGACCAATGATTCATCTAAATTTTCTAATGATAAGGAATAATCATCATTAATAATTATTTTTTTATTTAAAGAAGTTAATGTTACTTTATATTTTTCTTCTTCTATATAAACATAATTATTTTTAAAAATATTGAATATTAAATTTAGATTTTCATTAGATAATTCATAGTCTTTAAATGAATAAAAATTATTTAAATATATTTTTGAAATATCATCTAAGTTATCTTTATTAAAAGTAAAAGAATAATATTTTGAAAAAGTTTTTTCTTTATTTAAAGTAAAACATTTAATAAATTCTTCATTAGTTATTTTATAAAATTTATCTATTCCTATTTTATGAAAGAAAGTATTATTTATTAAATCTAAATGAATTTGAATGTTAGATTTAATATTATTTTTATAATTATTTAAAGAAGTTATAAAATTAGAATTATTTTGATTTTTTAATTCTCTTTTAATTAAATTAAAATAATTAATAATTTCTTTGGATAAAATATTATCTATATTTAAAGAATTTAATAAATTTAAAGAAATTTCTTCATTAAATAAAGATTCTAAAGAAAATTTAATAGATTTAAAATCAATTTTTAAATTAATTAATAAGATATTAAAAGAAGATATTCCTTTATAATATATATCTAAATTTAAATAATTTTCTTTATTATCGAATTTATAAAAAATATTATTTATATTAAAATGATTATTTAAATTGTTTTGAAATAAATCTAGAATTTTAAATTCTAATGAATCAAGCGTTTTTTCGTTATTTAAATTAATAATATTTTTATGATTTAATTCATCTATTTTAAATAAAATAGTATTTTCTTCATCTATACAATTAGAAATTAATTCATTAAATGATGGATTTATTTTTTCTTTATTTAAAATAAAAAATGCTAAAAAATTATCTTTAATTGAAGAATTTTCTATTATTTTTAATAAGTTATTAAAATGAATATAATTTATTGAATGAAAATCAATTTTTATTAATAAATTAATTAAATCATCATTTTCAATTTTAAAATCTTTTAAAGATTTATTAGATGATGAATAAAAAATAATTTTTATTAAAAGATTAAAATTATTTCTTTTTTCTAAAATTAATTTAGATTCTTCGAAAGAATAATCTTCATTTAAAAATAAATTAATATTTTCATTTATATCAATATAATCTAAAGATAATAAAATTAATTTTATATCTCTATCTAATTTAGATATTTCTTTTAAAGAAATAAAATTAAAAGTAAATAAAGAAGAAATTAAATCTTTAATTAAATAATAACTATCATTTATTGAATTGTAATTCAAAATTTTAAATTTATATGAGTAATTTAAAAAATAATCTTTAGTATTTTTATGATTAAATAAGAAAGTAATTATTAATAAATATGTTTTTTCATCAAGAGAAATTGATAATCTTTCTTTATCTATATAATAATTTTTAAAATAAATTAAATCTTTTTCATTTAAATTATTTAAATAATTAAAAATATAATAGAATTTTTCAAAAAAGTTTTTATCTTTAGAAAATAAATAATTATTAAATTCTTCTAAAGAATTATTTTTAATTTCAATTTCATTATTTTTTGAATAATAAATTCTTGCTATTTTAATTAATTTTGCAATATAAATTCTAGTATCTTTTAAATTATATTTATCAATTAATAATAAATTATCTTTTATTTCTATCTTAATTAATAATGGGCGGGATTCTGAAAATATTTTTTGAATAAAATTATCTTTGATTAATAAATTATTATTTAAATCACTATTATTTACTATGATTTTATCAATATCAATATCTAAATCTTTATCAAATAATTTCGAAAATATTATATCTTTAATTTTTAATGAATTAATTTTAGATTCATCATTAAGTTTAACTAGTTCATTTTCTAAAAAAGATTTTTTATTTCCGTTTAAAAAAATTACTTCAAATGCAGTGGCATCATTTGAAATCATTCCATATCCATATTCTTCAATAAAAACTAATTGATATTTTTGATAGTGCATTTATTTATTTTATCATTTATTAAAAAGAAATTGAAAATAAATAAATTAATTTTAAAATTTTTTTATTAATGTTTTAACTTTAATTTTGTTAAAAATTCTCTAATAAATTTTATATAAGTTTAACTCCGTTTTTAGTATAATATTTAATATGGATTTTTTAAAAGATTTGAACTCAAAACAATATGATGCAGTTACATCTAAAAGTAAATATTTAAGAATAATTGCTGGTGCTGGAACTGGGAAAACAAGGGTATTAACCTATAGAATTGCTTATTTACTTAGTGAAATGTCAATAAAACCTTATCAAATTTTAGCAATTACTTTTACAAATAAAGTTGCTAATGAAATGAAAGCTAGAACACAAGAATTACTTTTAGATATGGATTTAAAGGAACTTAAAATATCGACTTTTCATTCTTTTTGTAATTATTTTTTAAGAAGAGAAATTTCTACTTTATCTTTTCCAAAATCTTTTACTATTTTAGATGAAGATGATAAGCATAGTTTAATTAAAGAAATTGTAAAAGATTCTTTAAATCCGAAAGGAAATGATTTAGTAGATAATGCTGAAAAATATATATCTAATAAAAAATGTTTAGGTAAATTGCCTAGTGATATTGAATTTATTAAAGATAATGAAGAAAAAGAAGTTTTTGAAATATTTAAAGAATACGAAAAAAGAAAAAATGCTCAGTATTCTTTAGATTTTGATGATTTATTAATTTATACATGTAAAATATTAGAAAATTTTCCTGAAATTAAAGAAAAATATAATTATAGATTTAAAGAGATTCTAATTGATGAATTTCAAGACACTAATGAATTACAATTTAAATTATTAACGTTACTTGTTGGAAAAGATACAAGTATTTTTGTTGTCGGAGATCCTGATCAAACAATTTATACTTGGAGAGGTGCTAATCAAAAGATTATTTTAAATTTTGAAGATTACTTTAATCCTCTTGATACGATTATTTTAAATGAAAATTATCGTTCTACTCAAAATATATTAAATCATGCTAATACATTAATTTCATATAATAAAGAAAGAATCAAAAAAGATTTATATTCAAATTCAACTAAAGGAAAAGAAGTTGATGTTTATATGGGATATAATAGTGACTATGAAGCAAAAAAAGTAATAGAAGAAATTAAACAAATTTCTTTAAAAGAAAATGTAGATTATAGTCACTTTGCAATTCTTTATAGATCAAGTTATATTTCTAGAAGTTTTGAAAAAGAATTAATGCTTAACCACATTCCTTATAACATTTATAGTGGAATTAAATTTTATGAAAGAAAAGAAGTAAAAGATGCTTTAGCATATTTTAATTTAATGATTAATCCTTTAGATAATATCTCATTACTTAGAATTATTAACGTTCCTAAAAGAAAAATTGGTGATAAAACTATTTCAATCTTAAAAGAAGAAGCGGAAAAATATAATTTATCTTATTATAACTATATAAAAGAAATTAATTTACATTCTTCAAAAATTGGGCCTAGTACAATTATTAAATTAAATGAAATGTCTAATTTAATGGAATCTACAAAAGAAAAATTAAAGCAAAATTATGAAGCTTATAGTGAAGTTTTAAATGATTTCTTAAAAGATATTGGATATTTTGATTATTTAGCAGAATTTGATGATAATGATGAAGAAAGAATAGAAAATGTTAATTCTTTAATTAGTGATATTAGAGAATACATGAAAAATAACAGCGATTCTACCTTTGATGAATATTTACAAAATATTACTTTAACCACAAGCCAAGATGAAGTTGATTCTACTTTAAAAAAAGTAAGTTTAATGACTGTCCATACTGCTAAAGGATTAGAATTTGATTATGTTTTCCTTGTGGGATTTCAAGAAGGAGTTTTTCCAAGCGCTAGAAGCTTATTTGAATCTGGAGATGAAGCTTTAGAAGAAGAAAGAAGACTTGCATATGTTGCTTTAACTAGAGGCAGAAAAGAAGCTCATGTTAGTTATAATACAGGCTATAGTTATACATTAGGAAAAAATTCTGAACCTAGTAGATTTATTAAAGAGGCTGATTTATCTTTCAATAAAGAAAATTATCTTAATTTAAGTTCAAATAATAATAAAAATATATATTCCTTTAATCAAAATGGCTCATTATTTAAAAAATCTACAAATGATGATATATTAGAAAGAAAAAAAGAAGTTCCTATTTTTGGAGAAGGAAATAATAATTTATGGAATGTCGGAGATGAACTTATTCATAAAGCATTCGGAGAAGGAATTGTTAAAGAAGTTAAAGGCGATATAGTTGTTGTTGATTTTAAAGATTTTGGAATTAAAAAAATGGCAGCAAATCATAAGTTTTTAACTAAAAAATAGAGGTAAAAATGGAATTTTTAGATGCAAAAAAAAGATATGAAGAATTAACTAAGGAACTTGAAAGATATTCATATGAATACTACGTTTTAGATAATCCTAGCGTTGATGATTCAATTTACGATAAAGGAATGGATGAATTATTAGCTTTAGAAAAAGAATTTCCATCTTTAATTACAAGAACTTCTTTATCGCAAAGAGTAGGTGGAGTAGTTTTAGAAGGTTTTAATAAGGTTGAACATAAATTTAAAATGTACTCTTTAGCGGATGTTTTTAATAAAGAAGAATTGATTAACTGGGTTAATAAAGTCTATGAACAATTAGGCACTAATGATGTATCTTTTAGTGCTGAAATGAAAATTGATGGTTTAGCATGTTCTTTAGTATATGAAGATGGTGAATTAAAATATTGTGCCACTAGAGGAGATGGAACAACCGGAGAAGATGTTACAAGTAACGTTTTAACTATAAAAAATATTCCTACTAGAATAAATGCTACTGGAAGATTAGAAGTTAGAGGCGAAATCTATATGTCTAAAGCTTCTTTAGATGAATTAAATAAAGAAAGAGAAAAAAATAATGAACCATTACTTGCAAATGCTAGAAATGCTGCTGCTGGAAGTATAAGATGCTTAGATAGTAGCATTGCAAAAAGTAGAAAACTTGATGGTTGGTGGTATTATTATGTTGATGCTCAAAATCATAATTTTAAAAAACATAGTGATTCGATTGATAAATTATTTGAACTTGGCTTTAAGGTGAATCCAGAACGAAGAGTAGTTAAAGGAATTGATGAAATTTTAAAATATGTGGACGAATACACTTTAAAAAGAAGTTCTTTACCATATGATATTGATGGAATTGTATTAAAAGTTAATGAATTTAAATATTATGATCAATTAGGTTATACTGCTAAAACTCCTAAATGGGCTATTGCTTATAAATTTCCTCCTGAAGAAGTACCTACAAAATTAAAAGATATAATTTACACAGTGGGAAGAACTGGCAAAATCACTCCTAATGCAGTTTTAGAACCAGTAAGAGTATCTGGAAGTATTGTTTCAAGAGCTACATTACATAATGAAGATTATGTATTAGAAAAAGATCTTATGATAGGAGATTATGTTATTTTAAGAAAAGCAGGGGATGTTATTCCTGAAGTTGTAAAACCATTAAAAGAGAAAAGAAATGGCAATGAAATTAAATTTAAAATGATTGATGAATGTCCAATTTGTAAATCAAAATTAATAAAAATTGACGCAATGCATTTTTGTTTAAATGAAGAATGTCCTTCTAGACTTGTTAACTCACTTATTCATTTTTCTAGTAAGAATGCTATGAATATTGAAGGAATGGGTGATAAAATTTGCGAACAACTTTTCAATCAAGGATACTTAAGTGATATTTATTCAATTTATAATTTATATAAATATGAAGATGAAATTTTAACCTTAGATGGATGGAGTAATAAATCTTTTAATAATTTGATTGATAATATTAATTTAAGTAAAACAAGAAGTTTAGAAAGACTTTTATTTGGATTAGGAATTAAAGAAATTGGAGAAAAAACTGCTAAAACATTAGCAATTAAATTTAAATCATTATCTAATTTAATGAATCAAAAAGAAGAAGATTTGAAATTGATTGATGATATTGGTGAAAAATCTAGCGAGTCTATTGTTAAATATTTCAAAGATCCAAAAAATATTGAATTAATCAATAATTTAAAATCAATAAATGTCAATATGCTATATCTTGGAAATGATAATATTAATGAAGAAAATTTCTTTTATAATAAAAGATGTGTTATTACAGGAAGCTTTGAAGATTTTGATAGAAAAGAATTAACAGATTTACTAGAAAGTAAAGGCGCAAAATGCTCTTCTAGTGTTTCTAAAAATACTAATTATTTAATTATGGGTGAAAATGCTGGATCAAAATTAGAGAAAGCAAAAGAATTTAATGTTAAAATAATTACCGAAAGTGAATTAAAAGATATATTAAAGGAGAATTAAAGTGAAAAAAGTTGATAAAGAAGTCTTAAAAGACTGTGCAAATCGTTTACTTTTTGATATGAGCGATCAAGAGTATGATGTTTTATTAAATGAATTTGATATTATTTTATCTCAACTTAAGTTAATGGATGAGATTGAAGGAATTGATAAAATAAGTCCAATGTCTTTCCCTTATATTGATGAAAATTTCTCTTTATTAAGAGATGATGAAGAAGGAAAAGAAGTATTAAAGAAAGAAGACATGCTTAAAAATGCTAAAGAAGTTAAGGAAGGACAAATTAAACTTCCTAAAGTTGTAGGTTAATTATGAATATTTTAGATAAGACAATAAAAGAAATTCATGAAGCTCTTTTAAAAAAAGAGATAAAAGTTTCTGATTTAATTAAAGAATCTTTAAATAGAATTAAAAATGATGAATTTAATGCTTTTGAATTTATAAATGAAGAAGAAGCATTAAAAGAAGCTTATGAATTAGATAAAGAAGAAGTTCCTGAGGATAATTATTTCTTTGGAATGCCTTATGTATGTAAAGATAATTTATCTACAAAAGGAATAGAAACTACTGGTGGCAGTAATATATTAAAAGGATATGTGCCTTTATTTGATGCTGAAGTTATTAGAATTTTAAAATCTAAAAAAGCTATCATGGTTGCAAAAACAACTTTAGATGAACTTGCTATGGGTGGAAGCGGAAGTAGTGGACATTTAGGAATTCAATATAATCCATTTGACAAAGAAAAAAATCATTTAGTAGGTGGTTCATCTTCTGGAAGTGCTATTTCAATTGGAGCAAGCTATGTTCCTTTTGCTTTAGGAAGTGATACAGGAGATAGTGTTAGAAAACCAGCAAGTAATGTTGGAGCAGTTGGATTTAAACCTACATACGGAACTTTATCAAGATTTGGACTTTTTCCTTTTTGTGTATCTTTAGATCATGTTGCATATTTTACTCGTAGTGTTTTTGATGCTGCTATTGCATTTGATTTATTAAATAAATACGATGAAAAAGATTACACTTCTTCTTTAAAAGAAAGAAAAAGTGTTTTACCATTAGAAAATAAAAAACATAAAATAGCTATAATTAAAGAAATTATTGATTCTATAAAAGATGAAAAAATATTAGAAGAATTTAATAAATTAGTAGATTCTTTAAAAAAAGAAGGAAATATAATTGAATATGTTTCAGTAGATGAAAAGATATTAAAAGCAATTTATCCTTCTTACATTATTATTTCAAGTGCGGAAGCAACAAGTAATAATGCTAATTTAGATGGAATTAAATTTGGTAACAGAAAAGAAGGCAATACTTATCAAGAAGTTATGTTTAATACACGTAATGAAGGATTTGGAGAATTAATTAAGAGAAGATTCGTTTTAGGAAGTTTTGCTTTAATGAGAGAAAATCAAGAAGACACTTATTTACGTGCTAAAAAAGTTAGACATATAATTGTAAATAAATTTAATGAAATTTTAAAAGAATATGATTCATTTATTGCACCTGCATCACCTTCAACCGCACCTTTAATTAATTCTAATGGAGATAAATTAAATAACGAATATTTAATTGCGGATAATTATTTAGGAATTGGAAATTTTGGAGGTTATCCTTCAATTACGATACCTTTAGGAATTAAAGATAATTTACCATTTGGATTAAATATTACTAGTAATATTTTTGAAGATAAAAAATGTCTTGAAATTGCTTTAGATTGTGAAAATATAATTGGAATGAAAAATTATTCAGTAAATAATCAAGGAGGTAAAAACTAATGAACTTTGAAGCTGTTATTGGTTTAGAAATTCACGTTGAAATGAAAACAAAAACAAAAATGTTTTCTTATTCTCCTATAAAATTTGGTAGTGAACCAAACACTAATACAACATATCTTGATTTAGCATATCCTGGAAGTTTACCAAGATTAAACAAACAAGGTGTTATTAATGCTATTAGAGTATGTAATGCTTTACATATGAAGATAGATAACAATTTACAATTTGATAGAAAAAATTATTTTTATAGTGATTTACCAAAAGGATATCAAATCACTCAACAAGAATTTCCTATTGGAAGTGATGGATATTTAGAAATTGAAATCGATGATAAAAAACGAAAAATAGAAATAGAACGTCTTCATATGGAAGAAGATACGTGTATGCAACACCATTTTAATGACTATACTTTACTTGATTATAATAGAGCAGGCATTCCTCTTGTTGAAATTGTTTCACGTCCAGCATTAAGAACCGGTGAAGAAGCAAGAAAATATGTTGAAAAAATTAAAGAGATTGTAACTTATTTAAATGTAAGCGATGGTAAAATGGAAAATGGTTCTTTAAGATGTGACGTTAATATTTCTTTACGTCCTTTTGGCAGTGATAAATTTGGTACAAAAGTTGAAGTTAAGAATTTAAATTCTACCGCTAATATTGAAGCTGCAATAGATTTTGAAATTTTAAGACAATCTTCTTTGTTGTTGAGTGGAAAAGAAATTGCACAAGAAACTAGAAGATGGGATGAATCTAAAAAAGAAACTATTTTAATGAGAGTTAAAACTGATGCAGTTGACTATAAATATTTTACAGAAGGAAATATTCCTATTGTTCATTTGAGTGATGAATTTGTAAAAAATGCTATTGAAACATCAAATGAATTGTATGATGCTAAACTCGAAAGATTCATTAACAATTATTCATTGAATAAAGTTGATGCAAAAATTTTACTTTCTAGTGTTGAACTCGCTAATTTTTATGATGAAGTTTGTAAATTTTCAAATAATTATCAACAACTTGCTAATTTTATTATTTCAGAAGTTTTAGGTTATTTAAATAAAAATGAATTATCAATTACTGATTTTAACGTAAGAGCAAAAGATTTAGCAGACCTCGTTGAATTATTAGTAAATAAAAAAATAAATTCTAAACAAGGAAAAGATATATTTGCAAAAATGATTGAAACAAATAAATCTCCTTTAGATTTACAAAAAGAAATGGGCGCTACTTTAATTAATGACGAAAATCAAATTAGAAATGATATTATTGAAATTATTGCTCAAAATCCTACATTACCTAATGATTTTAAAAATGGTAAAACACGTGCTCAAGGATTCGTTATGGGTTTATTAATGAAGAAAAATAAAGGGAAAGTCGATCCTATCATTGCAAATAAATTAATTGTTGAAGAATTATTAAAATAAAGGAATTTAAGATGAAAAATATAAATATTAATGATTTTTCTTTAAATATAGAATCTTCCAAATTAAAAGAAAAATATGAATTAGATAGTAAAAATAAAATAATTCGTCATTCGTTAAGCAAGAATCCTATATCAAGTGTAGTACATGAATCTTCAAATGATCAAAATACAATTTTTACTTTTTCTAAAGAAGTTAAAACATTACCGGTATGTAATCAAAAACAAAGTGGAAGATGTTGGATATTTGCTGGATTAAATGTATTAAGAGAAATTATTGCTAAAAAGTTAAAATTAAAAGATTTTGAATTATCTCAAAATTTCATTGCTCTTTATGATAAATTAGAAAAATGTAACTATGCATTATCTTCTATTGCTGATTTAATTGATAATGAGCTAAATGAAAGAGCTTTAATGCATATATTAGTGAACGGAGTTAGCGATGGCGGACAATGGGATATGTTTAAAAATATTGTTAAAAAATATGGTATTTTACCTAAAAATAATTTTAATGAAACATTTCAATCAAGCGCTACTCAAGAAAGTAATTTTTTGATTAATAATTTAATTCGTCAATTTGCATTTGAAATTAAAAATCTTAATACAAAAGATTATAAAGTAATTAGAAATATAAAAGATAATTATATGGAAAAGATATTTTCTTTATTAATTAGTTCTTTTGGAGTTCCTCCAACTTCATTTGATTTTGAATATTATGATGAAAATAATACATATCATATCGAAAAAGGATACACTCCAAAAACATTTTTTGAAAAGTATATTGGAAACGAAATTGATGAATATGTTTCATTAATTAATTCTCCAACAAAAGATAAACCTTATTACAAAAGTTATACAATTAATTATTTAAATAATTGTATAGATGGAGATGATATTATTCATTTAAACGTTCCAATGGAAAGAATGAAAGAATTGATTAAAAATCAATTAGATGATGATTTAATTGTTTGGTTTGGGAGCGATGTATCTTTTTATAGAGATAGACAAAGTGGTGTTTGGGATAATCAAGCTTTTGATTATATTACACCTTTTGGATTTGATATTACTTTTTCTAAAGAAGCGATGTTAGATTATCATGCTTCTATGATGAATCATGCTATGTGTATTACAGGTTATAATTTAAAAGAAAATTTAATTAATAGATGGAAAATTGAAAATTCTTGGGGAAAAGATGTTGGTAATCAAGGATATTATGTAATGAGTAATACATGGTTTGATAGTTTTGTATATCAAGCAGTTATTAAAAAGAAATATTTAAATGAAAAAGAATTATCTGCTTTAAAAGAAAGTCCAAAAATATTAGATCCATGGGATCCGATGGGAACTTTAGCAAATTAATTTTAAAAATACTTGACAAAATATTAGAATAGGTGTATATTGTTTTGCTTTGATAATGTATTAAGCCCAAAATATATTATTCAAAACAAATAAGGAGAATAGAATGATTAAAAAAATTAAGAAAGTTATCTTTCGTAATCATTCATCCAAAGACACGAATTCATACAGAAATGAAAATGGGTTTCAAACTTTTGTTGAAGATTACGCAAGATTCTTAGACATTAGAGATTTATATTTCTAAATTAAGTTGTTACGAAAGTAACAACTTTTTTTGTTAATTTTTAATTTTGGCGTCATCTTGATAAGTGAGATGCTAGAAGTTAAAAATTTAAATTTAAATTATAAAATTGATGAAAATGTTTATAAACCCATATTAAAAAATATTAATGTTACATTTCCAAATGAAGGATTAATTTTTATAATTGGAAAATCTGGAAGTGGGAAATCCTCTTTATTAAGTGTTCTTGAAGGGATAAATAAGCCTAATCAAGGAAAAATAATGTTAGATAATAAAAATTTATATGAAAAAATTAATTTAAATGAATATTATTCGAATATTGGAATTTTATATCAAGATTTTAATTTATTTAATAATTTAAAGGTTATTGACAACTTAAAGTTAATTAATAATGACATAAATTTAATTGAAAAATATTTAAAAAATTATAACTTAGAAAATGTAAGAAATAATTATGTTTATAAATTGTCTGGAGGAGAAAAACAAAGAGTCGCTTTAATTCGTGCTTTAATTAAAAATCCAGATATTATTTTTGCAGATGAACCTACTGGAGCTTTAGATGACGTTTCTAGCAATTTTTTGTTTGAAGAATTATTTAATTTAAGTAAAAATAAACTAGTAATTGTAGTAACGCATAATGAAGATTGTATTAAAAAATATAATTCAAAATATATTAAATTAGAAAATGGTTCAATTGTTTTTAATAATGTTGATAATAAAGTTGAAAATAAGTCTACTTTTAATAATAAAAATATTTTCTTAAATAAAAAAATATTATTTAAGAAAATAAATAAAGAAAATAAAAAAATATCTTATTTATCAATTATATCTTTATTAATTTCTTTTTTAATTTTGCTATTATCAGGAAATTTTATTTATTCATTTAATAATTATTCAAACAATATTATTAATAAATATTATTCAAATAATGTTTTTACATGTTCTAAAATAAATAAAATTAAATCAAATAATTCTTTATCAATAACAAAAAAACAAATTCCAGATGAAGATATATTAGATTTATTAAATGAGAATAATATAGATTTTACCATGAAATATAATTTAAATTATTTTATATCTAATAATGAATCTTTTATTAATAATAATTCATATGATAATTTAAATTATAAACCATATTATGATGATAAAAATATAAATAACGGAATTGTTATTAATTCATTAATGGCAGAAAAGTATGATTTAAAAGTAAATTCAATAATAGATGTTAAAATTAAAAGATATTTTAATTTTTATTTTGAAGAAATAAAAGATTATTTTAAAGAAGAAATTAATTTAGAAATTACTTTTAAAATTAATGAAATTATCAATGAATTTAATTTCTCTAATTCTCCAAAGATTTATTATAATTATTCTTTTCTTTACAATTTATTATCAAATACTATAAGTCCAAATTTGTCATTATTAAAAGAAAAAGAAGTAAATTTAATAGATTTATATAATTTTTCTAATAAAAACGAAGAATTAAATTCTTATTCGAAAATTATTATTTCTAATAATATAAAAGAAATTACATCTAAAAATTTTCAAGATATTTTGAAAAATAATAATTATGAAATTAGCAATGATGCTTATGTTTTATCTTCTTCATTTATTTCGTTAATTTCAACTTTGGAAATCGGAATTGACTTATTTGTTTTTATTGTATTTTTTGGTTCAATATTAATATTATTATTTATAAATATATCTTTAATTAATTCTTCAAAAAAAGATGTTGCAATTTTTTTATCACTTGGCTTTAAAAAGAGAAATATTATAAATTCATATTTTTATAAAGATTTATTATTAATTAGTTTTTCTTTTATTTTGACATGTTTTTTAAATCATTTTATATATGAAATTCTTAATAAAAAAATAAGTAACAGATTAAAATTAGATTTTATTTTAACGAATAATTTATATTTTAGTTTAATTATTTACTTAATGTTTATTTTAATAATATATTTTGTTTATTCAATTGCTTTTAAAAAAATACAAAATGTTTCGATATATAAGGAGTTGAAGGAAGAATGATTGAATTTATTAATGTTAGTAAAAAATATGATAGATATTTATTTAAAAATTTTTCATTTAAATTTTTAAATAAAGGATTTTATGTTATTAAAGGGAAATCTGGAAGTGGAAAATCTACTATATTAAATATAATTTCAGGACTTGAAAAAGATTTTGAAGGAGATATTAAAATTAATAATAAATCTATTAAAGATTTTAAAGTTAAAGAAATTCAAGAATTACGATTAAAAGAAATTGGTTATATATTTCAATCTTTTAATCTTGATGAAACAACTACTGTAGAAAATAATATTAAAATTGTTTTAAATACTTTAAATATATCAATGAAGGAAAAAGATTATTTATTAATTGATGTATTAAAAAAACTTGGAATTTATAATATTAGAAATAATTTAGTATCAAAATTATCAGGAGGAGAAAAACAAAGAGTTGCTATAGCAAGATGCTTAATTAAATCCCCAAAAGTAATTTTAGCCGATGAACCTACCGGCTCATTAGATTTTAAAAATTCTAAGAAAATATTTAAAATTCTAAAATCGATATCTAAAGATATTTTAGTAATTGTAATTACTCATGATGATTATTTTTCATCTTTATATGGTAATAATATATTGGTATTAGAAAATGAAAATTTAAAGTATATTAAAAATGATAATGCTCATTTTCCTCAAACTTATAAATTTATTAATAAAAATTATAAGTTTAATAAAGAATTAAAATTCAATTATATTTTTAATAAATTTATATCTTTATTTAAATATAAAAAGAAATCACAATTGTTTTTAATTTCAATGATTTCTTTTTCGTTATTTACTTTTGGATTAACATTTACTATAAAAGATGAAATTTCTAATTTAATAGTTTCTTCTTTTTCTTCTTTATGCGGAGAAAATTCATTAATTTTAGAAAAAAATAATAATCTTGAAATTTTTGACTATTATAGTGCGAGCAAAGACGATTTAATAAACGTTTATAATTTTTCTAAAAATATAGAAGAGATCGGTGCACAATATTTAAATAATTTTAATGACTTTTTTATAGAGGAAAATGATATTTATTTAAATAATAAATATAATTCTTTAATAAAAATTAATGAAATAAATATGAATAATTTCATTAATTATAAATATATAAATAATTTGAATAGCATGAACATTTATCCTAAAAATAATTTTAATAATAAAATTAATAAAGATGAAATTATTTTAGGATTAAATAATCAAACAATGATAGAATTAACAAATTCTTTACGAATAGAAAGAACTTATGAAAGCTTAGGCAATTATATTAATTTATATAATCCATATATAATTATAAAAGTAAGAAATGATTATTGGAATTATGATGATGAAGTTTTACTTAACTTAAAAGGAGTCGTTTTGTCTTCATCAAATGAAATTATTTCTACCTCGTTATTTTATAATGAATATCTTTTAGAAGATATCATGAGGTTTCCTTCAACTTTAGAATTTAATAAAGTTTATGATGAACCGTGGATTTTAAAAAAAGTTTATTATTTTAAAAGCAAAAACAAGGAAGAAATTATTAAAAAATTATCGTTAAGTTCAATGTTTAATGAATTTTCTTATGATTCATCTTTTTTTGAAGATAAGATTTGCTTGATTTATAAAATTGATAATTATTTAAAGGAATCAGATTTAAAATTATTGGATGATTATTTTGATTATAAATCATATTATTATTCAACTTATTCGGGATATATTAATTACGGTTCAGTATTAGCGGGATTTTCTTATCCGACTTTTTTATCCAATAATAATTTTGATTTAGAAAATATAATAAATAATGATTTAAAGTTTGAAGATTATTATTACATCGATAGTAATTCAAATTTTTTAAGTGGAAATTATTTAATTAATGATAGTAAAAAATTAAAATTATCATCAGATTATTCTTCATCGATTGAAGGGAAATATCCTTCTAATTATAGTGAAATTGCTATATCTAAATCAATTGCTAATAAGTTTAATTTAAAGATTAAGGATAAAATTTTTTTAAGTACGTTTATTGATTCTAATGATAATATTAATAATAATTATAAAATCTATGATTTTAAAGTAGTTGGTATTGTTGATGATAATAACAATAACATTTATCAAGATGGATACTTTTCTCTTAATTTTTATAGAGATAGAATGAGAGTTTCTACTATTAATTTAATGATTCAAAATATAACTATATTTTTAAATGAGAAGATAGATAAAATAGCTATAGAACAATTTAATAGTGATAATTCAGAATATAAAATTAGTGCTCCTTTATTAGAAATTGAAAACTCTTTAAATGAATCGTTAAGTTTAATTTTAATTATTTTAAATGTTTTTTCTTGTTTTAGTTTTATTATATCGTTAATTTTACTTATAATTATTTCCTATATTAGATTTAATGATTCTAAAAAAGAAAGTGCAATTTTAATTATTTTAGGATTTTCTAATACTCAGATTTTAAAGAATAATTTTTATATTAATTTATTAACCTCTTTTTGCGGGCTATTAGTATCTATTGTTTTATTGATATTTGGGAATATTAGCGTTTCTTTTCTTATTGAAAAAATGATTGGAGGATTCTCTTTATTATTAATTAATCCAATACATATCATTTATTTATTCTTTTTAGCATTAATAATTTCTATTCTTTCAAGTTTTTTCTTAATTTTAAAAATTAAATCAATTGATATTAAAAAAGAATTGCATCATTAAAATGAATTAAATACGATAATTTAATGATTTTTAATTAAAAAGTATATATAATATTTACGATTATGAGGAGATTTTAAAATGGGATTAAAAGCAGGTATTGTTGGATTACCAAATGTTGGTAAATCTACATTATTTAACGCAATCACTAATAGTAAAGTAGAAGCTGCAAACTATCCATTCGCAACCATAAATCCAAATGTTGGAGTTGTTATGGTTCCTGATGAAAGAGTTGACTTTTTAGTTGATATTTTTAAACCTAAAAAAACTATATATACTACTTTTGAATTTTTTGATATTGCTGGTTTAGTTAAAGGGGCAAGTAAAGGCGAAGGATTAGGAAATCAATTTTTAGCAAACATTAGAGAATGTGATGCTATTATTGAAGTAGTTAGATGCTTTGATAATAACGAAATTATTCACGTTGAAAATTCTATTAATCCAGTTAGAGATGCACAAATTATTAATTTAGAGCTTATATTAGCTGATTTAGATACATGTACTAATAGAATAAGCAAAATAGAAAATAAAGCAAGAATTCAAAAAGATAAAGAATCGATAAGTGAATTTAATTTATTAAGTAGAGTTAAAAAAGTTTTAGAAGAAGAAAAGCCGGTAAGAGTTTTATCTTTAACTGAAGAAGAAACAAAACTTATTAAAAATTATTCTTTTTTAACTGCAAAACCAATTATTTATGTTGGAAATGTTTCTGAAGAATCATTAAAAAACCCAAATGATGATAAATATATTAAAGCTTTAAAAGAATACGCTAAAGCAGAAAACGCTGAAGTTATACCTATTAGTTGTGAAATTGAAGCTGAACTTTCTCAATATTCTAAAGAAGAAAAAGTTGAATTTTTAAAAGAAATTGGAGCTGAAACTTCAGGCTTAGATACATTAATTAATGCTTCGTATAAATTATTGAATTTATCAACTTTTTTTACCGTTGGTGCAGACGAAGTAAGAGCATGGACATTTAAAAATGGCATGCTTGCACCTGATTGTGCTGGAATAATTCACACTGACTTTAAAAAAGGATTTATTAAAGCTGAAACTTATAATTTTATAGATATTAAAGAATATAAAAGTGAACAAGCTTTAAAAGATAATGGTAAAATACGAATTGAAGGAAAAGAATACGTTGCTAAAGATGGTGATATATTTTTCTTTAGATTTAATGTTTAATTATGAGAATTGGATTTGCTAAAGATATACATAAACTTGTAAATGATAGAAAATTGATATTAGGTGGAGTTGAAATTCCATATTCTAAAGGATTATTAGCTCATAGCGATGGAGATGTCGTTATCCATTCTTTAGTAGATTCTATTATTGGAGCTTTAAATTTAGGAGACATAGGTAAAATGTTTCCCGATTCAAACGATAAATATAAAAATATTTCTTCAATTTATTTTTTAAAAGAAATTAATAAAATTTTAAAAAAGGAAAATTATGATATTGAATATATTGATATATTTATAAGTTGTGAAAAGCCAAAATTAAGTAAATATATTGATGAAATGAAAAATATTATTTCTTTAAATTTAGAAATAGATAAAAGCATTATATCTATTAAAGCCGGAACAAATGAAGGAATCGGTGAAATTGGAAAAAATGAAGCGATTGAAAGTTATTCAATTTGCTTATTAAAGGAGAAAAATTAATGGAAAAGAAAATTAGAGTTAGATATGCACCTTCACCTACTGGTTTTTTGCATATAGGTGGAGCAAGAAGTGCTTTGTTTAATTATTTATATGCTAAAAAATTTAATGGTGATTTTGTTTTTAGAATTGAAGATACTGATATAGAAAGAAATGTCGAAGGCGCAGAAGCTGAACAACTTCACGATTTAATTTGGCTTGGCATTGTTCCTGATGAATCAACTGAAAATCCAAATCCTAAATATGCTCCATATCGACAAATGGAAAAATTAGATATTTATAAAAAATATTGCGATGAATTAGTTAAGAAAGGATATGCATATGAATGTTTTGATACTTCTGAAGAATTAGAAGCAATGAAGGAAGAGCAACTTTCAAGAGGTGTTAAATCTTTTAAATATGATAGACATTCTTTAACTTTAACAGAAGAGGAAAAGGAAAAATATTTAAAAGAAGGAAGAAAACCTTCAATAAGATTAAAAATGCCTAGCAATCATGAATTAAAATTTAATGATTTAGTTAGAGGCGAAGTCACTTTTAATAGTGATGATATTGGTGATTTTATTATTATGAAATCTAATGGAATTCCTACTTATAATTTTGCAGTTGTGGTTGACGATCACTTAATGGAAATTACTCATGTATTAAGAGGCGAAGAACATTTATCTAATACTCCTAAACAACTTCAAATTTATGAATATTTCGGATGGGAAGCACCTAAATTTGGACACATGACTATTATTGTAAATCCTAATGGTAAGAAGCTTTCAAAAAGAGATCATAATATTTTACAATTCATGTCTCAATATAAGGAATTAGGATATCTACCAGAAGCTATATTAAACTTTTTATTTTTATTAGGATATACGGATGAAGAAGGGAGAGAAATTATTTCAAAAGAAGAAGCAATTAATTCTTTTGATCCTTCAAGATTATCAAAAAGTCCTGCAATGTTTGATTCAAAACGTTTATTGTGGATAAATTCACATTATATAAAAAATATGGATAATGATACTTATTTTGAATTTATTTTACCTTTTATAAACAAAGTAAATTTAAATTTAAAATTAGATAAAAAAGAAATTTCATTAATGTTTAAAAATGAACTTCAATATGGGAGTGAAATTATTGATTTAATTAATAATATCTTAAATAAAAATGAAAATTTAAGTGACGAAGAAAATGAAATTTTAAATAAAGATAGTTCGATTTTAGTTAAAAAGTTATTTAAAGATAAATTTTCAAAAATTGATGATATTAATCAAGAAACAATTAAAAATATCTTTAATGAAATTAAAAATGAAACTGGTTTAAAAGGAAAAGAGATTTTTATGCCTATTAGATTATCTTTAACAGGGTATAGTCATGGCATTGAAATGCATAATATTATTAAAATTCTTGGTAAGGAAGAATGTATTAATAGATTATAATATAGAAATTTTATAAACATTAAAGTATAATTTAGTTGTTATTGAGGTAATTATGGAAAATTATAAGAATTTATCAATGGCTGATGTAGCCTATAATGTATTAGAAGAAAATGGCAAGGAATTAAGTTTTATTGAATTATTTAATAAAGTTTGTGAATTACAAGAAATTAGTGAAGAATTAAAAAGTGATTTAATTTCTGATTTATTTTCAAATTTATCATTAGATGGCCGTTTTGCTATTTTAAAAAATAATATTATTGATTTAAGAAAAAGAAGAAAATTTGATGAAATTAATGTCGATATGCAAAGTTTATACGATATTGACGAAGAAAGTGAAGAAGAAGTTAGCGAAGAAGATGCTGATGATATTGATAGTATTTTAAAAGGTGATGATGATTCTGACGATGAAGAATTATCAGAAAAAGAGGATTATTAAAATTAATTATTATTTTTAATAAAATAGGAGGAATATTATATGTTAGTAAATGCTGCTGAAATGATTAAGAAAGCTCACGATGGTCATTATGCTATTGGTGCTTTTAACATTAACAATATGGAGTGGATTAAAGCAATTTTAACTGCTGCTGAAGAAATGAAATCACCTGTTATTTTGGGTGTTTCTGAAGGTGCAGGAAAATATATGTGTGGATTTAAAACAGTTGTTGCAATGGTTAAAAATATCCATGATAACTTAAAAATTACAGTACCTGTTGCTTTACATTTAGATCATGGAACTTACGAAGGTGCAAAGGCATGTTTAGAAGCTGGTTTTACATCAATTATGTTTGATGGTTCACATTATCCATTTGAAGAAAATTTAGAAAAATCAAAAGAATTAATTAAAGCTGCTCATTCTATTAATGCAAGTATAGAGTGCGAAGTTGGTGGAATTGGTGGAACAGAAGATGGCGTTACATCAAATGGCGAATTAGCAGATCCAGAAGAATGTAAAACTATTGCAGCATTAGGAGTTGATTTTTTAGCTGCAGGAATAGGTAATATTCATGGAATTTATCCAAAAGATTGGAAGGGATTAAATTTCGAAAGATTAAGCGAAATTCAAAATTCTACTAATGGTAAACCATTAGTTTTACATGGTGGAACTGGTATTCCAGAAGATCAAATTAAAAAGGCTATTTCTTTAGGTGTTTCAAAAATTAATGTTAATACAGAATTACAACTTCAATTTGCTGCTGCAACAAGAAAATATATTGAAGCTGGTAAGGATTTAGAAGGAAAAGGCTATGATCCTAGAAAATTATTAAAACCTGGTTATGAAGCAATGATTGCTATCGTTAAAGAAAAAATTAAAGAATTTGGTAGTGATGGAAAGGCTTTATAATGAATTTTGATAAAGAATTTAACATAATGTTAGAAGCTGCTAAGGCAGCTTCTTTAAATATTATGGACTATTATAAAAAAGGTTTTAATGTTGAAATAAAAGATGAAAAAGGGAAAATTATTAGAACAAACAAAAAAAGGGAAACTATTAATTATGAACAATTTGCAGAAAGAATGCATAGCTTATCACTAAGGCAAAGAACTTTA
>CAZDPH010000005.1:0-18936 GCA_964507285.1 uncultured Staphylococcaceae bacterium
GGTGCTTTAGTTCCAACTGCGGCTAAACATTCTAAAAATCAGAAATATTTAACAAGAAAGTAATTAAAAACTATTCTGAACTGCAGAAAAATACAAGAAAATGTTAGGACTTGCGCTTACTTGCATACGCTCAACTAAACTTTAAACGCAATTTATTTTTTTGCGTCATAATAAATACTATCTTTAATTTTATTTGAATATTCTTTTCCTTTTAAAGCTTCAACGATTTTAAATGCAAAATCAATTGTACCTGCAGCACTTATTCCACTAATAATATTTTGATCTTTAATAACATATGAATAATTATAAGTTCCTTTAAAATCTTCGTTCATTGATTTAAAACAAGTATAATTTTTATTTTCAAGTAATCCTAAATGACCTAGAATTGTAGGTCCTGCACATATTGCTGCTATTAATTTATTATTAGATGAAAAATATTTAATTACATTAATAAATGTAGAAGAACCTTCTAATTCTTTATATTGAGGTCCTCCTGCTATAAAAAGCAAATCATATTTAGATAAATCAATATCTTTATTAAAAATTGGATAATTTAATTCAAGTCCATATCTTCCTTTAACTTTTTCTTTTTTTAATGAAAATATATCAATATTAATATTACTTCTTTTTAAAATTGCAAAAGTACCTATTGCTTCTATTTCTTCAAAATTATCATCTAAAATTAATAAAACATCATTATTATTCATTTTTTTCTCCTTCATTTAATAATAAAATATCACTAGCGTATATTAAATTTAATTTAATTAATTCTTTTCTATTTAATGAATTAGAAAAGAATAATAAATCACAACTTTCCCATACAAATACCCATGCAAAAATAGATAATACTTCAGAATATTGGTATTCTAAATAAAGAGCTAAAAAAGAATATAAACAAAGTAACATAATTCCAATTAATAAACATAATATTGCACCAAAAATAGTTTTATTAATATTATGTTTATATTCAATTGATTTTAAAGCATAATGATCTTTTAATAATTCTTTTACTTTATTTTTTTCTTCATTATTAAATGAAGAATCAAAAATTAATTCTAAAGTATAATTCATATTTAAAGGATTAAGTTTGAATTTTTCTTCAATAGTAGAATAAATTTCATTATTTAATAATGATTCATTAGAAAATTCTTTATAAGTATTACTTCTTGTTAAATGAATTTTAATATTTTCAAAGTCATTCTTTTTAGTTTCAATTATTTTTTTAGATCTATTATTAATTTCTTTTTTAATTTCTTTTAATGTTTTGTTGTTCATAATAAATAAATTATATTATTTAATTAAATTTTTTAATATATTTTTATTTAAAAAATTAGATATTTAATAATATTTTTAAGTGTGATAAAATAGGTTTTATAGGAGGTAAGAGTATGTCAAAAGTAGGTAAAATTTTTAAGAATTTATTTAAAGTTGTATTTATTTGTGGTGCACTTTTCTTTGGATTAATTTCAATTTGTACAATGTTTGCTCCGTTCTTATCAAGTTCTATTGATAATGGAATTGGATCAATTGTTTCTGGAGTTTCTGGATTTGATTTAGCATTTGGAGGAAAAGTTACTATTGTTACAACTATTGGTAGTAATCAAATTACTTCATATAGTTCCCCATTTAATTTTAATGCAGGTATATTAAGCGCTTTTATTCTTTTAGCATTAGCACTTGTATTAGCATTAATTTTCTTAATTTATGCTTGGGGTAAAAAAGGCGCTAAAATTAAAAAATTCTTTGCACTTGGAAGTTCTTTATGCTTTTTAACTGCAGGTATTTTATTCTTTTGTGTAAAACCATTAACAAATACTTTAACTGCTGTTAATTCTTTAGAAATTAGTGCAGGTGCTATTACTACTGGTGTTTTATGCGTATTTAGCTCTATTTGTTCTTTAGTAGCTACTGCATTAGGACCAAGTAATAATTAATAAAATTTAATTTATCAATCTCTTAGATATTAAATCTAAGAGATTTTTTATTTACTTTATAATATAATAACTTTATGAAAAAAGTATTATTTTTAATTATTTCTAGCATGATTTTATTAGGATCATGTCAAGAATATAATAATGAAACAAAAAAAGAATTAGATACAACAGTTATTGTATCTTTAAAAGAATACGAAAATACATCTAAAGAAGAAGTACAAGAATATTTTTATTCTTATTTAACTAATAAAATAGGATATAACTATCGTAAAAAAGATACTTTTTCTAATATTGCAAATATAATATCTATTAAAATTAATAGTAATGATTTATCTACTATTAAAGAATTAGATATTGTAGATAATGCTTATAAAGAAATTGAATATGAAATGAGTGATTATTCTAGTAATGATCCTGATTATTCTTATTTAGTATCTAATAATGTTCCTTTTAATTATAGTATTACTGATATGAATATTAATTCAAATAATGATGGAAGTAATACTTTAGTAGCAATTCTTGATACTTCTTTAAATTATGATCATGAGTCATTTAAAGAAATAAGTGAAAATAAAGTTAGATATTCAAAAAGCGAAGTAGAATCTATATTTAATTCAAATAATTTTAATGCATCTAGCTTAAATTACATTAATAATAAAGTTATTTATGCTTATGATTATTGTGATAATGATACTGAAATTAAAAGTAGTCAAACTCATGGAAGTCATGTTGCAAGTATTGTAACGAGTTCTGGAAGATATAAAGGAATAGCACCATCTTCTCAACTTGCTTTTTTTAAAGTATTTAATAATTATGGAAGTGGATGTACTACTAGTGTATATTTAAAAGCTTTAGAAGATGCTTATTTATTAGATGTAGACGCTATTAACATGTCTTTTGGAAGTGTATTAAATTATGAAGAAGGAATAACTGATTATGCTATTAATACTTTAATTTCTAAAATAAATGATTCAGGAATAAGTGTATTTGTTGCAAGTGGAAATGATGGAAAAAATTATTTTAATAATTCTATATATAAATTTAATTCATTAAATAATTATGAAACTACTTCAGGAAGTAATTTATCTACCTTTTATGATACTAATTCAATAGGAAGTTATTCTTCAAGTGAATCTAAAGATAATATTTATTTTACAGATGGAATTAATTCTTATTCAATTAATGAAAGAAATATATCTAAAGTATCTATTGATACATCTTCTTATTCTTTATCTAGACAAATACTTTCTAAAGAATATAGATTTAATGATTTTTTAAATGAAGAGATTGAATACGTTAAAGTTCCTAATATTGGAAGCAAAGAAGATTATTCTTCAATTAATGTTAAAGATAAAATAGCAATTGTTCAAAGAGGATCTATACCATTTTATGAAAAAATAGATAATGCTTTAAAAAATAACGCTAAAGGATTAATTATTTATTCTACTAGTAGTGATTCAAATCAAACTCCATATTTTTCATATAAATTACAAGATAGTGATTTAAATAAAGGATATCCTACTATTGAAACAGATGGAATTAAATATTATGACTATACTAAAATAAATATTCCTGTTGCAATTATTACTTCTTTAGATGCTAAAACATTATTAGAAAATAACACTAATAAAATTACTTTTTATAAAGAAAAAATATCTTCATTTTCTTCTCAAGGAGGAGATCCTTATTTAAATATAGGAGTTGATTTATTAGCACCTGGAAGTAATATTTATGGAGCCTATTCTTATGGATATTATTATTCTAGTAGCTCTAAAGATTATAGTAATAAAGGCTATTTAAATGATGCTTATTATTTTAGTAGTGGTACTTCAATGGCAGCTCCTAATGCTTTAGGAAGTTATTTATCTTATTTAAGTACAAATGAATTAACTTCATTAAATAGAAAAGAATTAAGGAAATTAGCAATTAATAAAATAAGAAGTGGAACTTCTATTTTAAAAGATACTTCTAATAATTCTTATTATTCTCCTAGATATCAAGGTAATGGATTAATTAATATTTCTAAAGCATTAAATAATGATTCTTATTTAACTTATAATAATAAAAGTAAAATAGAACTTAAAAATAATGATGATATTAAAAATGGAATATTAAATTTTAATATTGATTTTAATTCTTCTAGTGAAATTGAAAAAGAATATGAAATTAAAGTTACTATTGAAGCTAGTAAGATAGTTAAACATAACTCTTTTAAAGGAGAAGTTACTAGTAATGAAAATATCGTATTAGAATCTTATTCTTTTAAAAAGAATTTAAAAAATAATGATTCTATTTCTATTTATAAAGAATTAAATGATTCTAGTAAAGAATATTTATCTAAATTTAAAAATGGAACTTATTTAGAAGGATATATTGAAGTTATTTCTTCAAGTGAAGAAATATCTATTCCATTTTTAGGATATTATGGAACTAATTATGAATTAATAAAACCTTATGAAGATTTTGATTTTGAAAAGGATGAAAATAGTAATATTACTTATGAAAGTGATATTATGAATAAATATATTAGTGATAGATTAAATATTGATATTAATAAAGTTTATTCAGGAAGTAAAATCTTAATGGGAGAAGACACTAATAATGGATTTGAAAATTATTTTACTTATTATAAAAGAAATATATCTACTTATAATATGCCATTTTCTAGTGAAATAATTAATTATAAAGATCCTATTATTAAAAAAAATAATGATACTAATAAATATTCTATTTATGTAAATGATACTACTTCTACAAGAGGATTAACTATTCAACTTTATATGCTTAAAAGTATGAAAGAAGGTAAAATCTACATTGATTCTTCTTTACAAAATGATTCATTAATAGAGAATTTTATAGATATTAATTACTATTCCTACTATAAAGAATTATTTAGATCGTATCCAATTAATTCTTCATCTACTTTTAATGATTCTATATTTCATAAAACAATTGGATATATCGCTTATAATCCTTCTTTAAATAATAACATTATAATATCTAATGGATATCATAAATTAGAATTTGAATTTACTACATTTAATAATACTAAATTAATATATGAATATGAATTATATATTAATGAAACATATGTAGAGAAATTTAAAATATATGATGTTACATTAAAAAATAATTTATTTAATATAATAATTGAAGATGAATTTAATTCTATTAAATCTATTTTAATTAATGATTTAGAAAGTATTAATTTATTAGAAGATCTAGATGATAATAAGTATTTATTATCATTAGATTATTCTTCTTTAAAAGAAGATACTTATATTGAAATTATTAATTCTAATGATTATAAATTATCTTTAAAGATATTTATTAATTCAGATATATTATTTATTTATGGAGATAATGTAAGTAAAGATACTTATATTGAAAAAGAAGAAGGCACATCTATTTTAGATGATAAAACTAGTTATCTTACTACATATAATATATTAAATTTATCTTCTAATAATTCTAAAATATATTTAGGTATATCTGTCTTTGATATTAATAATGAATCTTTATATTCTTATTTAATTAAAGATGAATATAAAATATCATTATTAAAAAATAATGATTTATATTCATTTAATATATCATCTAATTATTTTTATAAATTAAAAGAAATTAAAAATGATTCTAAAGATGATAAAAATAATTTTAATTTAATTATTTTACTCGTAGTAATTATTACTTCGTTAATAGTAGTATCTTTAATAGTAATAGGAATTATTTTCTATTATAAAAATAAGAAAAAATAATATTAAAAGTCTTTATTTAATTAAAAAATAAAGACTTTTTAATTTATTTAATTTTAATTGAAAATAAATAATGATAAAATAAATTGAGGTAACTAAATATGAATAATGTAAACATTATTAATTATAAAGATAATATTGATTTTATTAAGATTAAAGCATGTGATATTGAATATACTTTATGTAGCTTTGGTGCTAGTATGTATTCATTACATTTTAATAATGATCCTTTAATTTTAGAATTAGAATCTAAAGATGAATTTTTAACTTCTCCTCAATTTTTTAATAAGACTTTAGGAGTAGTAGCAGGAAGAATCCCATCTTTAATTAAATTAAATGATAAAGAATATCATTTAAAAGAAGATGGAGATAATAATTTTTCTTTACATGGAGGGAAAGAAACATCTATTTCTTTTAAGAATTTTAAATATAAAATAAAAGAATTTAAATCTAAAATAGATGTTATATTTACCTATTCTCCTAGAAAAGGTGAAAATGGATTTCCTGGTAAAATTAATATTAAAATTATTTATTCTTTATTTAAAGAATCTAATAAATTTAAAATTAAATTATTAAGTAATGTTAAAGAAGATTCTTTAATTAATTTATCTAATCATATTTATTGGAATATTAATAAATCTAAAACAATTAATGATTATAAATTAAAATTTGATGCTCCTAGAATATTAAAAATAGATTCTAATTTATTACCAATTGATAAAGAATTAACTCCTAATTATTTATTATTTAAAAGAAGTAAAGCTTTAAAATCTTCTTTAGATATAGCATCTAAAAAAGATATAGGTACAATTGATAATACATTTATTTTTAATGAATTAAATAAAAAACATAAAGTAACATTGAAAAATGAAGAATATGAGATAATAATGTCTACTAATTATGATGCAATGAATATTTATTGTGATTCTAGTTTAACTAGAGTTAAATTTAAAAATAATCCTGAATTAAAAGAAAGAAGAGCAATTGCGTTAGAGCCTCAAAAAAGTGTTATTCCTTTAAGTAATTTAATATATAAAAAGAATGATAAATATAATTATTTTATTGAATATAAAATAAAAAGGAGAAATTATAATGATTAATACTTTAATTAATGAACTTATTTATTATTTTAAAAAGAATTTTGATTTAAATAATGAAATGGATTTAATTTATTCAAGAAATTTTATTTTACATGAATTAAATTTAAAATATTTTGAAAAAGAAGATATTGATTATAAAAAGTTAGATGCTTTAGATACTCCTGATTATTTTACTAATGAATTAACTACTTATATTAAAAATGAATTAGGAATAGAAGAAAGTTATTTAATAGATGAAAAAATATCTAAAATATACGGAATATTAACTCCACTTCCATCTTTAATTGATCAAAAGTTTAATGTTATTAAAAATACAAATGGAGATTTAGAAGCATTAAATTATTTATATGATTTATCTATTAAAAATGATTACGTTAAAAAGAGTGCTATATCTAAAAATATAGTATGGGAATCTAACTATAAAGATAAAAATATTGAAGTTAGTATCAATCTTTCTAAACCTGAAAAGAATAATAAAGATATTGCAAAATTATTAAGTGCTCCTAAATCAATTTTAAAATATCCTGCATGTCAATTATGCAAAGAGAATTTAGGATATTATGGAAATGAATCTCATCCTGCAAGAAGTAATCTTAGATTTATTGAATGTAATTTAAATAATGAAAAATGGTATTTACAATATTCTCCTTATGGATATTTTTATATGCATTCTATTTTATTTAAAGATACTCATTCAAATATGAAAATAAATAGAAAAACATTTGAAGATTTATTATCTTTTGTAGATTTATTTCCTTCTTTCTTTTTAGGAAGTAACGCAGATTTACCAATTGTAGGAGGATCTATTTTAAATCATGAACATTATCAAGGTGGAAGACATATTTTACCTGTAATGCATTCTAAACCTAAAAAAGAATATACATTAGTAAATCATACATCTAAATTATTTTTACTTGATTGGTATAATACTTGTTTACTTGTAGAAGGAAAAGATAAAAAAGATGTAATTGATGTTGCAACTTCTATTTTAGAAGCTTGGAGAAAATATGATGATCTTCAAAATGAAATTATTTCTTTTAGTGATAATGAGTTACATAATACAATTACTCCAAGTTGTAGAAAAGAAAATGGAATTTATAAATTATATTTAATTTTAAGAAATAATAGAACTAGTGAAGCTTATCCGGATGGAATATTCCATGCTCATAAAGAATATCATCATATTAAACAAGAAGGTATTGGAATTATTGAAGCAATGGGACTTTTCATTTTACCTGCTAGACTTAAACGTCAAATTAATGAAATTAAAGATATTTTAGAAAATAAATTATCTAAAAATGAAATTGCATCTAAATATGAAGATATGTTAAATGAAGGATTTTTAAAAATGATTGAATCTTTAAAAAAGAATTATTCTAAAGATACAATTGATGAAGAAATTAAAAATTATATTAATGATGTATGTAAGAATATTTTAATTAATACTAGTGTTTTTAAAGATGATTTAAAAGGAAGAGTAGGTATTGATAATTTTATTGGAGGAATTAAATTCTAATTATGAAAGATGTTAAAAAATTATTTAAAGATTATTTTAAAGAAGATCCATCATTTTTAATTGATACTGGAGGAAGACTTGAAATTGTAGGTAATCATACTGATCATAATCATGGATTATGTTTAGTTGCTAATTGTTCTTTAAGAATGTATGCTGCATTAAAAATAAATAATAACAATAAAGTAAGAGTATTATCAGAAGGATATAAGGAATTTTATTTTGATGTTTCTTCTTTAGAAAAGAAAAAAGAAGAAGAATATCGTCCAATTGGTCTTTTAAAAGGTGTTATGAAATCTTTAAAAGAAAAAGGATACAATATTGGAGGATTTTCAATGTATATTGTAAGTGAAGTTCCTAATGGCTCAGGGGTTTCTTCTAGTGCTGCAATAGAAGCTTTATTTGGATATACAATTTCATATTTATTTAATGATGGAAAGATACCTAGTATTGAAATTGCTAAAACCGGTCAATACGCTGAAAATGTTTATTTTAATAAACCTTGTGGACTTTTAGATCAAATTGGAACAAGTTTTAATTCTAGTAATTTTATTGATTTTAAAGATATTGATTCTCCTAGTGTTACTACTTTACCATTTACTTTACCATTAGATATTTTCTTAATTAAAAGTGAAGGAAATCATAGTGCATTAACTCCTTTATATGCTGCTATTCCAAGTGCAATGTATGAAGTTGCTTCTTTACTTGAAAAAGATAAAAAATATTTAGGAGATTTAATTGAAACTAGTAATATCTTTTCTAAAATTGATAATTTAAAAGTTAGCGATGAAATTAAAAATAAAGCTAAACACTTCTTTATTGAAAATGAGAATGTTTTAGTAGCTAAAAAAGCTATTGAAGAAAATGATGTTGAATTATTTTTAGATACAGTTAGAAAATCTCAAGCGAGTAGTAAAAATAATATTGAAAATACATTTGTTAAAGGAGAATATGAAGGTTCACCTCAATCAATTATTGATGAAGTTAGTGAATTTATTAAAGATAAAGGTGCTATTAGAATTCATGGAGGTGGATTTAAAGGTACAGTTCTTTGTTTTATTAAAAAAGAATATAGAAATGAATTAGTAGAATTTTTAAATAAAAATTATAAAGATAATTATTTTGAAGTTGAAATTTCTTCAAAAGCATGCAATTTTATAGTTTTATAATTAATTAAAAGGGAGAAAATATGTTTAAAATTACAGATAGTGCAAAAACAATTATTGAAGGAGCTTTAAAAGAAAATTCTTTAGATGTTTTAAAAATAGAAATGGTAAAACATGGAGATCATTTTCATCCAGCTTTAGATTTAATTAAAAAAGAAGACGCTAATGATCCATTTGAAGTAAATGGAATTTTAGTTTCTACAAGTGAAGAAAGTTTAACTCAAATTTCTTCATTAACTTTAGATGCAGATGAAGAAGGACTTATTTTAAGAAGTCAAAATCATCATTGCTGCCATCATGATCATGAAGATAGTGAAGAACATGATTGCTGCTGTCATCACGAAGAAAACGAAGAAAGTGAATGCTGCTGCCATCATGATGAAAGTGAAGAAGATCATGAATGCTGCTGTCATCATGACGATAAATAATTTAAAAAGGAGAATCGATTGATTCTCCTTTTATAATTATTATTTATTTTCTTCAAGTAATTTATCCCATTTTTTTAAATCTTCTTTAGATGGAATAAAAACATAATTAATATTTCTTGCAAGCTCATTATAATCTAATCCATAACCTACTAAAAACTTATTATCATTAATTGTAATACCTACTACATCAGCTTCTAATTCTACTTTTCTTAATGGTTTTTTATCAATAAAAGTACAAATAGTAATAGATTTAGGATTATATTTCATTTTTAAATATTGTTTTAAATAAGATAAAGTTAAACCAGTATCAATAATATCTTCAATTAATACAATATCTCTATCTTTAATATCTTGACTTACATCTTTTTTTAAGTGAACTACTCCTGTAGAAGCAGTTCCATTATAAGAAGATACTTGAATAAAATCTTCTTCTAAATCAAAATCACATTTTTTAATTAAATCCATCATAAAAGGCATAGCACCTTTTAATACTCCAATTAAAATAGGAGCTTTTTTATTATCTTTAAATTTTTCTTTTAATTCTTTAGCACATTTAGTAGTTATTAAATCAATTTCTTTTTCACTTATTACTATTTCTCTCATATATTACCTTCATTTTTTATTATTTTAATTCTTTTTTAAGATGGTATTCAATTTAAAAATTCTATTTATAAGTATTTTTAATACTATCTTAATAATAAAATATTATATTTTTTATTGAAATATTTAAAATTAGTATTATACTTATTGAGTAATTGATAGAGGCGCGATTAAAATTAGTACTTAATTGATGAGACATCAAATGAGATTAAAGAAAGGAATAATCGCCGAAACATTATTTAGGTATAAATAATGATTGGGACATAAGATAACATCTTATGTACTCCTACAATTGTAGAGGCGCTATCGATGTTATTATTTAATTAAGTCTATATTTAATTAGGTTGCATCGATTGATGCAACCTTTTTTCTTATTCATAAATAGGAGGATTTAATTAAATATGAAAAGAAATAGTATTAGAAAAATGATTTTATCATTAATAAGTGTTGCTTCAATTTCTGGAGGATTAACATCATGTAATTCATTAACAGTTTCTAATGATGTTTTAGTAATCGGAATGGAAGCAAATTATCAACCATTTAATTGGACAGCTTCAAAAGAAAGCGAATATACTTTACCAATTTATGGTACTAATGAATACGCAGATGGATATGATATTCAAATTGCTAAATATTTATCAAAAGATTTAAATAAAGAAGTATATATTAAAAGAATGACTTGGGATTCATTAATTCCATCTTTAGAAAGTAATGATATTAATATGGTATTAGCAGGTATGACTGATACTAGTGAAAGAAGAAAATCTATTGATTTTACTATTCCTTATTTATCAAGTGATTTAACATTTTTAATTAAAACTGAAAATATGCCTAGTGGATATGGTACAAAAGAAAATCCTGCTACATATGAACAATTATTAGAATTATTTAAAGGTAAATCATTAATTTGTCAAGCTAGTGTTGTTGGAGATGATTTTATTGATACTTATTTTAAAAATGTTGATTCTTCAATTAAACATAATTCTCCACTTGCTACTTATCCTTTAGCAGCTCAAGATGTTAAATCTGGAAATAGTTTTGCGATGCCTGCTGAAGCTCCTGTTTGTGAAGCTATGTGCAATTTAGGTGGATTAAGTGTAGTTTATTGTGATTATTCTTTTTTAAGTGAAGAAGATCAAAATGGATTAAGCGTCAGTATTGGAATTAAAAAAGGAAACACAGAACTTGAAGAATTATTAAATACATCACTTGCTAAATTGTTAGATAGTGAAAAATCTGCATTAATGGGAGCAGCTGCTCAAAGATCAGCTGATAATGCTTAATGTTAGATTTTAATAAAATGTGGGAAATATTAGGTCAAAATATTACTGTTATTTCCTATGGTATTATTTCTACTTTAATTCTTGCTATATTTGGTACAGTTGTTGGATTAATTTTAGGTGTTTTTCTTGCATATGGAAAAAATATTAAATTAGATAGATTTAATGATAATAAAGTTATTTATTATTTAAAAGCTTTATTAAAAGGTTTATGTAATATTTATTCTAGTGTAATTAGAGGAACTCCAATGATGGTTCAGGCTTTAATCTTTAAATATGGATGTCAAGCTATTGGAATTAATTGGGGATCTATTCAAATTGAAGGTGAAATTAACTATGTATTAAATGGATGGTTATTTGCTGGATTAATAGTTATTACTTTAAATACTACTGCGTACATGGGTGAAATTGTAAAAAGTGGATTAAATGGAGTAGATAAAGGACAAGTTGAAGGTGCAAGAAGTTTAGGATTTAGTGCATCTAAAACATCTTTATTAATCATATTACCTCAAGCATTAAAAAATGCTATTCCTACAATTGGTAATGAATTAATTGTTAATATTAAAGATTCTTCTGTTTTAAATGTTATTACAGTTACTGAATTATATTATCGAATATTTTTAATTGCAGGAAGAACTTATTCATTTATGGAATGCTATTTAATTCTTGCAATAATTTATTTAGCATTAACTTTAATTTTTAGTGGTATTTTAAAATTAATAGAAAAGAAATTAAATGGAAAGAAGATTTCTTTAAATCCATTTGGAAGATATTTTAGAAAAGGAGATATTATTTAATGGATACTTTATTACATGTTGAAAATCTTGCTAAATTCTTTGGTACTAATAAAGTTTTAAAAGATATTTCTTTAGATGTTTCAAAAGGTGATGTTATTGCAATTATAGGTCCTTCTGGAAGTGGTAAATCTACATTTTTAAGATGTTTAAATTTACTTGAAACACCTACTAGAGGGATAATGAGTTATGAAAATAATGTTTATTTTTCTATAGATAAATGTAAAGATGATTTTGTTAATTATCCTTTATATCAAGAAGCATATAAAAATTATGAAGAAGAATTAATAAGAACTGAAGATAATTTAGCAATATATAAAAATAAATTATTAGAAAATATTACTAAAGAAGAAAGAAAAGATATTAAATCTAAATTAAAAGTTGCTAAAAAAGAATTTAAAGAAGTAAGAAAAAATCCTCCTTTAAAGATTAATTATTTTGACAAAGAAGCATATAAAAATGCTATAAAAGAAAATCCAAATACTAAAATTTCATCAAAAGAAATTAATAAAATGCGTACTAAAGTAGTTATGGTTTTCCAATCATTTAATTTATTTAATAATTATAATGTTTTAGAAAATTGTATTTTAGCACAAGTAAAAGTTTTACATCGTTCTAGAAATGAAGCTAAAGAAATTGCTATTAAACATTTAACTAGTGTTAATATGCAAGATAGAATGAATTATAGAATAGATGAACTTTCTGGTGGACAAAAGCAAAGAGTTGCTATTGCAAGAGCTTTATGTATGGATCCAGATATTATTTTATTTGATGAACCAACAAGTGCATTAGATCCTGAAATGGTTAATGAAGTTTTAGAAGTAATGAGAAAACTAGCACTTGATGGAATGACTATGATTGTTGTTTCTCATGAAATGAGATTTGTTAAAAATGTTTCTAATAAAGTTTTATTTATGGAACATGGACATATCGTAGAATTTGATGAAACTAGTAAAATATTTACTAATCCAAAAGAAAAAAGAACAAGAGAATTCTTACATTTAGATGATAAAGAATAATTAAATCTTAAGTGAATTATCACTTAAGATTTTTTCTTTATAAAAATATTATTAATTATTCTAATTTATTATTGTAAATTTCTAAAAATAGTTTAATATTTTAAAGTCGTTATTGACGAGGAGATTTATTCAAGATTATGAAATTTAATTTCAAAGAAAGAAAGTTGATGAGTTTCATTGCTTTATCATCAACATTAGCATTTTGTGCTTCTTGTGGAAGTTCTACAAAAGATCAAGCAAATTACTTAGTTATAGGTACTGATTGTGATTATGTTCCATTTAGTTGGAATGCATCTAAAGAATCGGAATATACTTATAAAATTGATGGTACTATGGAATTTGCAGATGGTTATGATATTCAAATTGCAAAGCAAATCGCTAAAAAAATGAATAAAGAATTAAAAGTTAAACGTATTTTATTTGATTCTTTATTAATTGAATTACAACAAGGTAATATTGATTTAGCATTTGGAGGATTAATTGCAACTGAAGATAGATTAAAAGTTGTAGATTTTTCAATTCCATATTATAATTCGGAGTATGCATGCTTAATTAAAAAATCATCTCTTCCTAATTCAAATTTTGGAACAAAAGATAATAAAGTTAAATATGAAGATTTTTTAGAATTTATTAATGGAAAATCAATGGTTGCTCAAGCAGGTACTCAACAAGATGATTTTATAGATAAATATTTTTCTTGTGTTAAACATGATAATCCATTATCTAGTTATTCATTATGTGCATTAGATGTTCAAAATGGTGCAAGTTTTGCATGTTTAAGTGAAGTTCCAGTATGTGAACAATTAGTAAAAAAATATAGTGATTTAACAGTTATTTATATGGATCAATCTTTTTTAAGTGATGAAGATAAAGGAAAATGTTGTTCATATGTTGGTGTTAATAAAAATAATACTGAATTAAAAGATGAAGTAAACACTATACTTGCTACTTATTCAAATGATGATTTTAATAAAATTATGGAAGAAGTAGAAGAAAGAGTAGAAATATAATTATTAAAATAAAGTTATTAACTAAAATGTTTAAAAGTTAATAACTTTTTTATTTTCTTTGATATTTATAATTTTTATATATATAATAAAGAAGTTCTGCTAGAGTGTCTTATAAGTTTTAAAACTTATTCCCATGACTAACCACTCTTAAAATAAAACAGGGGGAAATTTTTATGGAACAAAATACAAAGAAAACTTCTTATTGGAAGGAGATTTTTAATGTTAAAACTATTTGCATTAATGCTTTAATTGCAGCATTGTATGCTGTTTTAACATATTTAGGTAATTTTTTAGGATTATCTTATTCTTATATGCAATTTAGATTTAGTGAATTCTTAGTATTATTAGTATTTTTTAATTCTCATTATACTTTAGGATTGACTTTAGGATGCTTACTTGCTAATTTTGCAAGTAGTAGTGGAATTTATGATATTGTTTTAGGAACACTTGCTACATTTATTTCATGTTTATTAATGATTTTATTTTCTAAAAAAGTAAAATCATTATTCTTAACTGGACTAATTCCATGTTTTGTAAATGCATTTATGGTGCCTTTAATTATTTATTTAGCATCTTTAAATACTACTGATGCATTTTCATTTACTCCAATGTTATATTTTGTTATGTGGGGATGGGTATTACTTGGAGAAATTTTATCAATTAATGTTTTTGGTTATATTATTTTTATGACATTAAAGTTATATAAAGGTTACGATAAAATTATAAACGCTAATCGAAATATTGATTTTAAATGGTAAAAATATGTATAATTCTTTTTAAGTTATGGAAAAGAAAGATTTTTATTTAGAGATATTACATGAAGATAAATATACACATGCTAGATATGGAATATTACATACTCCTCATGGAGATTGTGAAGTTCCTATGTTTATGCCTGTAGGAACTTTAGCGACTGTTAAAACATTATCTCCTGAAGAATTAAAAGAGATGGGAAGTCAAGTTATACTTGCTAATACATATCACCTTCATTTAAGACCAGGAGAAGATATTGTTTCAAAAGCTGGTGGAGTTCAAAAATTTATGAATTATAATGGACCTATGCTTACAGATAGTGGAGGATTCCAAGTATTTTCACTTGCTAAAAGTAGAGATATTAAAGAAGAAGGAGTTACATTTAAATCTCATTTAAATGGAGATAAAATTTTTTTCTCACCTGAAATTGTTATTGGAATAGAAGAAAAAATTGGTGCAGATATTATTATGTCTTTTGATGAATGTATTCCTTATCCTGCAAGTTATGAATACGCTAAAGATTCTACTTTAAGAACATTAAGATGGGCTAAAAGAGGAAAAGATGTTCATTCTAGAAAAGATCAAGCTTTATTTGGAATTGTTCAAGGAGGAGCATATCCAGATTTAAGAAAATATTGTGCAGAAGAATTAGTTAAAATGGATTTTGATGGATATTCAATTGGAGGAACTTCAATTGGAGAACCAAAAGATGTTTGTTTTGATATGATTGATATGGCAATAACTTATTTACCTTACAATAAACCTCGCTATTTAATGGGAGTAGGGAGTTTAGATTATATTTTAACTGGTATTGAAAAAGGTATTGATATGATGGATTGTGTATTACCTACTAGAATTGCACGTCATGGAACATTAATGACTCATAATGGAAGAGTTAATATAAAGAATTTAAAATATAGAGAAGATTTTACTTCTTTAGATCCAGAATGTGATTGTTATACATGTAGAAATTATACAAAAGCATATTTAAGACATTTATATGTTTCTGATGAAGCTTTTGGAAAAAGATTATTATCAATTCATAATACAAGATTTCTTCTTTCAATTGTAGAAGGTGCAAGAAAAGCTATTAAAGAAGATAGATTTAAAGAATATAAAGAAGAAGTATTAAAGAAATACGGAGATTCAAGAGGTTTTTAAATATGGATATAAATTTATTTGATTATTATTTACCAGAAGAATTAATTGCACAAACTCCATCTAAAATTAGAGATGAATGCAAATTATTACATGTATTTAAAGATTCTAAAACATATGAAGATAAACATTTCTATGATATTATTGATTATTTAAAACCTGGAGATGTATTAGTAAGAAATAACACTAAAGTTAATCCTTCTAGATTATTTGGAATAAAAGAAGGAACAGGTGCTAAAGTTGAAGTATTATTATTAAAAGAAATTTCTAAAGATACTTATGAATGTTTATGCGGAAACGCTAAAGCTATTAAAGTAGGTAGTGTTATTAATTTTAAAGATATTTTAAAAGGTGAATGTATTGAAAGCAGAGATGAAGGGATAAGAATTTTTAAATTCTACTATGAGGGAATATTTTTAGAAGTATTAGATAAAGTGGGAGTTATGCCTCTTCCTCCTTATATACATGCTAAAATGGAAGATAAAAGTGAATATCAAACAGTATATGCTAAAATAAATGGAAGCAGCGCAGCACCTACTGCAGGATTTCATTTTACTAATGAATTACTTGATAAAATAAAAGAAAAAGGTGTAGAAATATTAGATGTTACTTTAAATATTGGACTTGGAACTTTTAGACCAGTAAAAGTACAAGATACTAAAGATCATATTATGCATAGTGAACACTATGAAATTACAAAAGAAGTTGCTGAACGATTAGAACTTGCAAAGAAAGAACATCGTAGAATAATTGCAGTAGGTACAACGGTTATAAGAACTTTAGAAGCTTCTTATACTAAAAATAATTGTTTTAAAGAAGATAGAGATGATACTAAAATCTTTATTGAACCAGGATATAAATTTAAAGCAATTGATGCAATTATTACAAATTTCCATTTACCTAAATCAACATTAGTAATGTTAATTAGTGCGTATATGGGAAGAGAATTTACTTTAGAATGCTATAAACATGCAGTTAATAATAAATATAGATTCTTTAGTTTTGGAGATTCAATGTTTATTGAATAATTAAAATAAATCACTTCATTTGGAAGTGATTTTTATTATTCTTTATTATAATTTTAAAATAATATAAAATATTATTTATGGATAATAAAAAGAATTATTATTTAGAGTTTGTAAAAGAATATCGAGAAATAAGAAAAGAAGAAGTATCTAAACCAAAATTATTATTACATGTTTGCTGTGGAGCATGCTCTGCATATCCTTTAATGTTTCTTCATGATTTATTTGATATTACTATATTATTTTCAAATAGTAATATATATCCTAAAATTGAATACGATAAAAGATTAGAAGCATTAAAAAAATATGTAAATGATTTTTTTATAGAAACTAAATCTAAAATAGATATTATTGAAGATAATTATGATTATGAATCTTTTAAAAAAGATTTATTACCTTTTAAAAATCAAAAAGAAGGCTTAAATAGATGTAAGATTTGTATTGCTAAAAGAATGGAAAGATTATATGAAATTGCTAATGAAAGAGACTTTAAGTATGTTTCTACTGTAATGAGTGTATCAAGAAATAAAGATTCTAATTATATTAATCTATTAAATGAAAAAATGAATAAAAAATATCCATCTATAAAATATATTTATAGTGATTTTAAAAAGAATAATGGACAAGAAATTGGAATAGAAATATCTAAAAAATATAATATTTATCGTCAAAATTATTGTGGATGTGAATTTTCTTTACCTAAAAAAGTTTTAAATAAATATGAAATAGGAGTTATTTTAATTATCAATTCTAAGGAAAATCATTTAAAAGAAACTCTTGATTCAATTATTAATCAAGATATTAAAATACCTTTTATTACTTATTTAATTGTTAATAAAAATAATATTAATGATATTAATTTAATTAATGAATATATAGCAAATTATAAAGATAAATTTATATTAAAAATAACTCCTTTATCTAAAGAAGAAGAATTAAATAATGTAATTAAAGAAATTGAAGCTAAATACATTTCTTTTATTGATTCTAATGATATATTAAATAATGATTATTTATCTAAGATGTATAATTTAATTAATTCTAAAAATGGAGATATTGTAAATTCTTTATATTATTTTAAAAATAATAATAAAAATAAATATCATAAAGTATTTCCATACGTTTTAAAGTTAAAATCTAAAAGTAATGAAGAACTTGCTAAAAACTCATTTAAAAGTAGATATTTAAAAGATATTCTTTCTAATAAAATGTTTAAAAAAGAATTTATTATAAATAATAATATTTTCTTTTTACCATATTTAAATATCAATTCAACCTTTTTATTTAATTTTATTACTACTTTATTTTCTTCAAAATATTTATTTATTAATGAATATTTATTAAAACATGATTTTTATTTTAAAAAAGAGAGCACACATTTAATTATAATTATAATTATTT
>CAZDPH010000006.1:0-18055 GCA_964507285.1 uncultured Staphylococcaceae bacterium
CCGAAATGGTATATTTAAGTATTTAAAAAGGCTCCTAAGAGCCTAAATAATATCATTTATATCGCCATTATAAGTATATGCTTGTTTCTTTATTTCTGATGGAATCATAATATATCCTTTATCGATACATACATATTTTGCATTAACATTTCTATATGTATTTTGTAAAAAAGGATATTTAATCCATACAGGTGTTGAATAACCAACTCCTAGTTCTAAATAAAGTATTTTCTTATTTCTATTTTCTTTAATAAATTTATCAAAGTTTGCTTTAGCTTTATACCAGCCTTCATCTTGAACAAATAAATCATCGCTTCTTAAATTTGTTGTCATTGGTTTTCCACATATCGGGCAATGAGGGATTAAAGAAGTAGGTATTTTGTTATCTTTAATATTTGACATCATATCCATAATAATTTCTTTATTATCATATGTTTTATTATGGCAAGGTATACTACATTGAAATAGCCCAAAGTCTCCTTGCATATAATAGATTCTTTCTTTTTTAAAACCAGCAAGATTAAATTGATGATCGACATTTGTTGTAATAACAAAATAGTTTTTGTCTTTTACTAGTTCTAATAATCTTTTATATAAAGGTTTTGCCCCTTCTTTATAACGATTTAAATAGATATATTTACACCAAAATCCCCACATTTCTTCCAATGAATTAAAATTGTGGAACCCGGCAGAATACATATCATCATATCCATATAAATCATGCATATATTGGAAATTATCATAAAAGGTTTTTCCACCATATTCAAATCCTGCCGCTGAAGAAAGTCCTGCACCTGCGCCAATACATATTGCATCTGCATCATTTATTAATTCAATCAATGTTTGATGTGTAATATTCATAATCTTCCATTCCAAATACATTAAATATAATTTTGTCTATCGAAGTATCTTTATGATTAAGTAAATATTCCTTGCACGTATTTATTGCAATTTTACATGCTTCTAGTTTAGGAAATCCATATACACCTGTAGAAATGCAACAAAATACAATGCTTTTAAGTCCCATTTCATCAGCGGTTTTCAAGCAAGATGTATAGCATGATTTTAAATCTTCTTTATTCTTCAAAGTTAATTTATCATATACAATAGGTCCTACTGTATGAAATATATATTTAGAAAATAGGCAGTATCCTTTAGTTACTTTGCACTTCCCATTTTCTTCTTCATGTCCTTGTTTTTCCATTATTTCCATTAAATCTCTTCTTACTTGTAAGCCTGCATAAGAATGAATCGCATTATCAATGCATGAATGATTAGGACTAAAACATCCAAGTAATTCACTATTGCATGCATTTACAATTGCATCAGCTTTTAAGGTGGTTATATCACCTTTAAAAATCGCTAAATGATTTTTATATTCTAAAGAATCAACATCGATAATATTCTTTTTTGATAGTTCTTCTTTTATCACTATATCTTGATAAGCATAATATTCATCACTTAGATTGTAAGGTATAGTTATATTCATTAATCCTCTAAAAGTATAAAAATCTTCTTTCATAATTAATGAATTGATATGATTAACTTTAGTTAAATAATTAATACAACATTTTAAATAATCCATATCATTCATCTTTCATTTTTCCTTTAGAAGCTTTTAAATCTTCTCCCCATTTCTTCATCGCTTGAATAACAGGGAGTAAAGAAATACCTAACTGTGTTAAAGAATATTCAACTTTTGGAGGAACAACTGGATATACTTCACGATGAATTAATCCATCAGATTCCATCTCTCTTAATTGTTGTGTTAACATCTTTTGAGTAATAGGTGAGAGATTCTTTTTTAATTCATTGAATCTTTTAGTTCCATCCATTAATTCTCGGATAATTAATATTTTCCATTTATCAGAGATAAAATTTAAGCATGTTTCAACAGGACATGCAGGTAAAGAAGCATAATCAATCATAAATTTTCCTCCATAGTTTCTTAATTACCTATAGTATACCATAAGATACTATTATTTTGATACAACGGAAATTCTTTCTTTGTTATATTTGTTCCCTTCAATGACATCGACAAAGGCTAATGCATAATCATCATAAGAAATAGTTGATTCACCTTTAGAATTTAAAATTAAATTATCTCCTCCAAGAATGTAACCATTTGTATTTTCTCCATCAACAGCAAAGTTGCAAGCTGGTGACACATATACCCAGTTTAAAGATTTAGAATTTCTTAATGTCTTTAATCCTTCTCCATGAGCGGATGATAATGGTTTCCAAGATTCTGGGAATGATGGTCCCATATCAACAGTGAGAGTTTTTTCTTTATTTGTGAATAATGAACCTGCACCACCAACTACGTATAATTTAATATCTGTTTTTTCTAAAATAGATGCAAGATGCTTCATTGCTTTTGTAATATATAGAATAGTATCTTTTGTCCATCCTCCAACTGCATCGACAACTACATCAAAGTTTTCTACATCTTTAAAAGTTAATAAAGTAGCATCCTTTTTTATATAATTTTTAACATTACCTTTATTTTCACTTTTTCCAAGTCCAACAACCTCATGCCCTCTTGAAGATAATAATTTTGCAATTCTTCCTCCGGCATTACCATTTGATCCAACAACTAAAATTTTCATATATAAATCTCCTTTGTAAGTACGCTATCAAACACTTACAACGACATTATAAATATCAAGTTTCAAAATAAAAAGTACGCACTTTTAAGTGGTATAGTTACCATTTCGATACTGTGTGTACTTTGTTTTTATATTATTTTAATAAATAAGCGAGTAAGAATCCTATAAAGAAACATGCTTGTGATAGACCATTACATATTTGTTCAATCCAGTTTGATTTAGGATCACTTGAGTCTAGTTTTATTGCGAAAGCCACCATTATTGCCATACCAATAAATCCTAAAGCAAGAAAGATAATACATAAAGGATTTAATAATGAATTAAAGAATAAATTCTTTAATTCATTATCACATCTAACTCTATAAGTAACTCCTCTAAACACAAGTTTAGCATACCATGTTCCGTGATTGTCAAGATAAATATCTCTATGGTCTGAATGATTATTCTTATTAGGAGCTGATTTGCTTACTATAGAAATTCTAGTATCATCAACCTCATCCCAATAATTTTGTTTAGTTAATTCGATATCATCTTTTTTTATACAACCGCAAGATACTATTAACTTAGTATTAATTCTGTAGATGTCGCTATAAACTTTTTACCACAATCACATTCACATATCTATTTTCTAATATGATTCTTACCAAATCCACCATAACTTAAAACTTTAAAATGTAAATACTCATTACCAGTTAAGTCTTTAACTTTTACACAATCTTCTAAATAAAGTTTTCCTTCTGTTTCCATAAAAATACCTCCTTATTTTTAGAAGGTTCTAGGAAACAAAAACCTCCTAAGTTTAGAACTTAAGAGGTAAGATTTCTGATGGAGCACCATACGAGAATCGAACTCGCGTATTCAGCTTGGGAAGCTAACGTTCTGCCATTGAACTAATGATGCGTAAAAATATTTTATCAATTATAAATAATTAATTAAATATTTTTAATTTCTTTTTTTGATTTTTTATTTTTAATAATTAAATAAATATCTTTAATAATTGGAATTAAAAGTAATACTCCAAAAGTAATTCCAATTACTCCAGCACATAATGCAAAGAATGATTCTTGAAACATATTAATAATAGGATCTTTATCAGGATAAAAAACCCAATTAGATTTTCCAGGAAAGAATATATGGTGAAATGCGCTAAATAAAGTATAGAAATTAATTAAAGCCCATATAACAATAATTAAAAGTAAAAATAATACAAAGAAACTAATCCATGATTTTATTGAAAAATTTTTAAATTTTAATAAAGTAAATTTCTTTAATTTTAATAAAGTTGTAGTAATAATTAATCCAATTGAAGTAACTAAAAATACTATATTATTTAATAAAAATAATGGTACGCAATCTAAAAAATGATTCATTCCTTCTTCACTATAAATAAATACATTTCCTAAAGAAAAAGGTTCAAAAAATATTAATGAATCCATTAAAGAATCATAACAAGTTTTTAATTCAATATAACTTCTATCTGCATAATAAGTTAAATTGAGTAAATCAATACACATATAGAAAAAAGATCTACAAAATAAAATAAATGTAATTCCTAATGTTAAAGAAAAGAATAAATAAAATATCGAATGTAATATAGATAATGTAATATCTAATGTTTTTTGTTTATTAAATGAAATACTCATAAGCATTATTTTAAATTTTTTGTATCTATTTTTCCAATTAAAGTTGTAGGTAATTTATCTAAATATACAATTTCTTTAGGTTTAGCAAATATTGTGCAATCATTAACAATATTTCTAATAATCTCTTTATCATAATTTTTATTAGGATAATTTTTATTTAAAACTACAAATAATTTAATCATTTCTCCAAAATGATCATCTTTAACTCCTATTGCAGCACATTGAAAAATAAATGGTAATTGAGATACACAATTTTCTACTTCACTAGGAAAAATATTAATACCATTAACTTTAATAATACGTTTTATTCTTTGTTCAAAAACAACAAATCCATCTTCATCAATCTTTCCAAAGTCTCCAGTATGTAAATATTTTATTCCATTATAAATGAAGAAAGGATCATCTACTTTTTCTTTTTGAAAGACATATCCATTCATTAATGTATCACCTGCAATACAAATTTCTCCCTCTTTATTTACTCCTAATAATTCATTATTATCATTAAAACAATTAATTTTTACATTATGTAAAGGTTTACCAACTGTATAAGATTTATTATCTTTAATACGATTAACACTACAAACTGCAACTGTTTCAGTTAATCCATATCCTTGAAGTAATCTACATTGAGATCCAGATTTAATCATTATATCATCAAATCTATCAAGTAAACTCTTAGAAACAAAATCTCCTCCAATAAAGGCTGTTTTTAAACATTTTAATTTTTTACCTTTAAATCCTTTTGTGTGTAATAATGCTTCAAATAATCTAGGTACTCCAATTAAAACGGACATTCTTTTTTTCTTAATTAATTTAATTGTTTCTTTAGCACTAAATTTAGGCATTAAACAATCACATCCTCCAAACATAAAGGAAATATGAATTCCTATTCCTAGTCCAAATCCATGAAACATAGGTAGGGCACTTAACATATACATCTTTTCATTATAATTTTCATCAATTCCTAAAATGTCATATGCATTTAAACATACTGAATTAATACTTGAAGAAGATAAAGAAACTGTTTTACTTTCTCCCATTGTTCCTCCACTATGAAGAAAAATAGAATTTTTATAAGCATCTTTACAATATTCTGTGTAATTATTATTATCATAAAATTTATCAATTTTATAATAATTATCTAGTTTTAAATAAGATAATTTTTTCTTATTCTTTTTATAATATATCTTAGTTTTTATTTTACCTAATTCATGAGCAGGACAAATAGGGATTACTTTAATCCCTTCTTTTTCTAAAGACATGAATTCTTCATAACGAGTATCTAAAACAAATAAAATTTTAGATTTTAATCTTAATAATATTTCTTTTAATTGTTCATATTTCATTAAAGGATGAATAATATTTGCAATAGCACCTATTTGATTTATTGAATAAAATAAATAAACAGCTTCTGGAATATTAGGAAGACACATTGTAATACAATCATCTTCTTTAAAACCTAAATTTTTAAATTCTTTAGAAAAAGAATTTACTTTCTTTAATAATTCATCATAAGTAAAAAATTTCCCTTTATAGTAAAGAGCATTATTTAAATGATATTTTTCAGTATTTTTTAATAAATATTCATAAATTGTGTAATTTTTAAATTCTTCAAACATAATCTTTCACCTTTAAAAATTAAAATGATAACCACATGCTAAAAATAAAATAATGTGCAATAAAGTAATTACTGGAATATGTAATAAATAAATCCATAATGTATTTTTACCAACATATGTAAATCCTTTACACCATTTTGGTTCTTTTTTAAATAATGATTCTTTATTTTTATAGATTAATTCTCCAAATAAAGATCCAATTAACATATATGCTAAAAAAGGAACAAGAGGAAAATAATCTCCTCCAAAATTGCAAAATCCAAATATATTACCAAGAATTCCGATAAAATAACTTAATAGGGAAGCTTTATCTAAAATATACATAGGAAATTCTAATTTAAAATAATTGCCTAATAAAATTAATATCCAACTTAAAATACATACTACAACAATCCATATTTTAAAATTATTATTAGTAATTTTATAAACTAGTTTTTTTAAAAAATGAGTAATTAAAATACATGTACCAAGACAAGATAATACTCCAAATGATATTAAACTAGTTTGAGGATCAATAATTTTAAAAATACATAATAAAACTGTAATTAAAGTAATTATTAATCCACATCCTAAACAAATTAATCCTCTTTTAACATTATTTTTAGAAAAATTAATACTTATTCCTGAAATAAAAAAGAAAATAAAAAGAACCATTAATCTAAAAACAATTCTAAAATTATTCATATAATACCAAGATCCAAATTCATGATATCCTAGTAAAAAAGAAGGAACAGATGGATTAGTCCAATTAATATCAAAGTATCTCCAAATAAAATCATGTATTTGCCACATTAAATGATCAAATACCATAAGTATAATACAAATACCTCTTAAAAAATCTATTTCCCAAACTCTTTTTGATTTTTTATTATCATTAAGAGTTAAATTTTCAATATTTTCCATTTTTATATTATAAATTATTTAATTTTATAATAAAAGAGTACTTTTTTAAAGTACTCTCTAGGCTTTCTAGTTATTATTTTACATAACTTAGTTTTTATAACTAGGATTATTATTTTTTAATTTTCTTTTTATTTATAATAGAATTTATAATTATTATAATTCCAAGAATAATTAATAAGCCTCCTCCAATATAAGATCCTAAAGTTAAATAAGAATAATTAAAATTAATTCCTTCAATATATGTGGATGAATTATTGAAGACATCTTTATTAAAATATAAAAAATAATAAATTTGGAAAAATAAAGAAATACCTAAAATAATTTCAATACCTCCGAAAATAAATCCAGGTATTGATTTTTTAATAAAAAACATTGAAGTAATAAAAATTAGAATAGATAAAAGTAATATTCCAATTGTAATATAATCCATATTAAAAGTTGAATATGAAATATTATCGATAGTAATTAAATAAGAACTAGAAATAGTAGAAACATTAATTACTCCACTTGTAATAACATCTCCTCCTAGTAATAAATATTTACCAGGAATAGAAATAGTTAGTAAATAATTAGTAATTAATAATGTATTTTCTAAACTACTAGAAACTTTTAAGGTAAATGGTAAATAATAAGTTAACGCAATTGATAAAAAAACTAAGCATAAACAAATTAAAAAATAACTAATATAATAAATTTTCTTTTTCATATATTCTCCTTTTTAAAATAAATCAATCATTTCTTGAATATTATTAAAAGCATCACTTAATGCTTTTCCATCTACTAAAGCATGTGATACTGTAATATTTAAAGTTAAATAATATCTATCATTTTCTTTATAGTATTTACCCCAAGAAACCCTTGGAACACTTGATGATTCAACGTTATTAGAAGGAATAGGATGAGTAACACTTTCATAATTTAACCAAGGAACACAACTTATATAATAATCATTATAAAAATTATTATCATTAAATTCTTTTTTAATTTCTTGTTTATTTTTAACTCTTTCTACTTCTTCTTTTGCTAATTTATAAAATAACTCATAATCATAATCATTATCTATTATTCCTGCATTATCATAGATTTCATTTTTTAAATTCATTACTAAAAAAGTTGGATTAATGTATTTATAAAATCTTAATTCATTATTAATAATTCTATAATGGAATTCATCTACTTTACTCATTCCTTTAGATACAACATAAAGCATATTAATAAAAAATGATTTTGATTCTTGATGAGTTTTGGATAATAAATTTGTAATATCCATTTTTACATTAAATCCATAACAAGGATTAGAAAATGTTTTAAACCATTCATATTGAGATATTTTTTTAAAATTATTTAAATCTATAATTTTATATTCTTTATTAATTTCATTTTCATTCATAAAGATATAATACTTTTATTTCTTAAATAAATCTACTTGAATTAAGTTAAATTCATAGATATAATATTTAAGCGTGCTTCCTTAGCCAAGTTGGTAAGGCAATTGACTGCAACTCAATGACCAGTGGTTCAAATCCGCTAGGAAGCTCCAAATTAAAATTTACTCTAGTATTTACTAGAGTTTTTTTATTAATTAAAAGGTGATTTATAATTAAATCACCTTTAATAATTAGTCTAATTCTCTTAGTTTTTTTCTTTTTTTAAGTTTATAAATCCTAATTAATTTATAACTTCCTAAATATCCTAAAAATAATACAATAATTGTTATTAAAGATATACTTATCCATAAAGGTAATGGATTAACCTTAACATCTTCCCACATAGATAATATTTTATCATTTTGAGATCCATAATCTTTCATAACATATAAATTATTAATTTTATCACTTGAAGGATATTGAGCTTTCAATGCTCTTCCTTCTAAAGAATTTAAATCTGTATGAATAATAATTTTAACTTCACCATTTTCATCTTTTTCAAATTTAAATATTCTAGAATCAATATCTTCTCCTTCATCTAATAATATTTCTTTACTAAGATAAGTTAAATCTATTTCAAATTCTTCATTAAAATTAAAAAATGAAGTAATATCGTATTCATCATATTCGTCTAGATTATCATCATCTATTCCTTCACTTAAATCATAAGTATATAAAATATATCCAAGTAATGATGTAGATAAATCTTTTTCTTCACTAGAATCATTAATTAAATAATTATCATTACTAGAAATAAAAGATGTATATCCATTATAAGACATATTTCTTAAAGCATTATTAGGATTTGATAAAAAATCTAAAAATTCTAAAGTATATTTATATTCTTCACTTTCATAATATGAATCTTCATGTTTTGGTAAGCACCAAGCATCAAACCACATATTAGCACCAATTGAAGGAGTAGAATAATATAAATTAACTGGATTATCACTAGGAATTTCCCAATCATCATCAGCATAATATCCTCGATTGATTGAATTAACAGCATCTCCACTCCAAGCTAAATTTACACCTATTTTTTGAGTAACAATATCATTTTTACCACTATCAACTTCAAATCCAAATATATTATCTTTTAATTCTAATAATTTATTTTTTACTTTAGTAATTGATTCATTATCACTACTATTAAATTTATTACTACGTGTTTCATAATCATCTCTAGTATTTAAAAAATAATCTTTATATACTTCAAATATTCCAAGAGCATATGTATCACGCATTGAATCTTTAATAGATTGAGTTTTATTTAAAATAGGATCCCAAAATAAAGAATATCCATCATTACTTTCAAATAATTCAATTATTTTCTCTATTTGCTCATCATGAGTTAATCCTTTAAATCTAGAATCATTATTAATTAAAGAAGGATTACTATTTAAAATAAATTCAGGATTATATAATATTCCTAAAGTACCCCACATATATCCAATCGCATAATCTTTTAAAGTTTCATTACTATCATCATTAATTTTAACTTTATTTAAAATGCCTGAATCATCATTAATAGAAACTATATAATTAGTAACATATGAAGAATAATTAGGTAAATAATCATAATTTACTTTAGTTAATGAATTTTCTCTTGCTAAACGTTGAACCATATAATCACTAGTACAAATAGCGTCATAGCTAGTTTTACCTGTTTTTAAGGTATTATACATGGTTTCATTAGTATCATATGTATCATAAATTACTTCAACAAATTTATGATCATTTTCATAAATATAATCTTTAAATTCATTAAGTAAAGATTCATCAATATAATCTTCTGCGTTTAAAACATGTATTAATATTTTATTTGAAGTAGTATCTATATTAGTTTTGTTACATCCTGTAATCAATAAAGAGATTAAAGATAATCCAAGTAAAGATTTAATTTTTTTCATATCTATCCTCTCCTTCTCTTTTTAGATTTATTAGATTTATTATTATAAATAGTAATTAGAATAACCGCTAATAAAACTATTAAAAATATAATTGTAGTTAATGGTCTCATTTCTGGAGGAATTGGACCTTTTTTAATTTTAGCTTGTACTAAAGTAGAAAGTGTTTCAATTGATTTATCTCCACTTAAAAGACCACTTCCACGAGTAAATACAGTAACAATAAAATCATCTAAAGATAATGTAATTGAAAGTAAAAATCCACTAATAACTCCAGGAAGAATTTGAGGAACAATAACTTTATTTAAAGCTTTTCTAGGACTACATCCTAAATCCATTGCAGCTTCATATAAACTAGGATCCATTTGTTGTAATCTTGGTTTAACATTTAAATAAACAAAAGGTACTGAAATTACAATATGTCCAATTAATAAAGTCCAAAAACTAAATAATTGAGTATGAAATATTGTATTACCAATAAAAACAAACATAACAACTAAAGATAATGCCATAACAATTTCAGCATTAACTACAGGTATTTGATTTAAATTTTCAATTATTGCTCTTGATCTTTTTTTGCTATAAAAAGCACCAATTGCACCAAATGTACCTAAAAATGTTGAACATGCTGCACTAATTAAAGCAATAATTACAGTATTTCCTAAAGCAACCATTATTTCTTCACTTTGAAATAACTTTACATATAATTCTAAAGAAAAACCATTCCATTGACCAATATAAGTAGTATTAGTAAAAGAAAATGCGATCAAAACTAGAATTGGAACATACATTAATAGTAACATTAAAAAAAGATAAACATATCCAAAACCTTTTCTTACCATCTTGATCCCTCCTCTTTTTCATCTTTAGAAGTAAAATTACGAGTAAGTAACATTGAAACAGTAACAATAAATAACATAATAATTGCCATAAATGATGCACTATTCCATTGATAATTTGAAAAACCTAAATAAATAGAATTTCCAAATAAAACAATTTTTCCTTCACTTAAAATTTCAGGAATAACATAACTTGACATTGTAGGCATAAAAACCATTTGAGCAGCACTAACTACTCCTGGAATTGTTTGAGGGAATATTGATTTAGTAAATACTTGAAATCTATTACATCCTAAATCAATTGCAGCTTCTATTTGTTGTTCATCTAGTTTTAACATTGTTGAATACAAAGGCAATATAACAAAAGGAAGATAATTATATACAAGCCCAATTAAAGTAGCAGTATAAGGATATTTTCCTCCATTAATTCCAAGCCAAGTTAGAACATCACGTGTTGCGCCTGTTCTTAAAACGAAATTAATCCACATAGGCATAACAAAAAGCATAACAACAACATAATTAAAATTATATTTTTTACTTGCTAAAATATATGCAATTGGATAGCCTAAAATTAAACAAATAATAGTATTAATAACACTAAATAATAATGATTGAATTAAAACATTTAATTTATTAGTAGATGTAAAAAAACTAATTAATGCATCAAAAGTAAAATTACCATTAGTGTCTGTAAAAGCATAATAAACAATAAATAAAATTGGTAAAACAATAAAAAGAATTAAAAAGATAAAGTAAGGAATACAAAGTTGCTTCCTTTTTAAACTAAATCTCATAGTTACTAGCCTCTTTTTTAAGTCTCATTTTAATATCGTCTTTTGAAATATAAACACCAACTTTATCATTTAAATTATATGAATATTGAGAAACACAAACAAAATCTTCTTCTGTTTCAGTTCTAATAATATATTGATAATGATCTCCTTTATAAACACTATCAACAATTTCTCCAATTATAATTGCTTTATCGCTTTCAATATCATCAATAATTTCTACTTTATCAAGAGGAACTTCTACTACAACATCTGCATCATTAAAATTATAAACTTTCTTTTTCTTATCAATAACATTACCATTTTCATCTAATGTTCCTTGTTCTACAAGTTGAGTAACATTACAATCAAAAGCAACATCATCAATCATTACTTGATTATTTTTATTAATCCAAGCATCTGTATAAATATTCATTGTAAAATCTTTTTTCATGATATGAATAGAATCTTTTTCAATAATTAATCCAATAGTAATTCCTTCATCATATTCTTTTGTAGATTTTATCATTATTTCATTTTTGCCTACTAAAGCAATATATTGATAATTTAAACCTTTAAATATTTTATTAACAATTTTTCCATTTATCATTCCTTCGTTTTCACTTGTAATGACTATGTCTTCAGGACGAATAACAACATCAACTTTTTCGTTTAATGGAAAATCATCTAAACAATCAAAGTTATAATCTAATAATCTTACTTTTTTATCTCCTACAATTGTAGCGTTATAAATATTACTTTCTCCAATAAAATCTGCAACAAAGGCATTTTTTGGTTCATCATAAATTTCTTTAGGTTTTCCAATTTGTTGAATAACACCATCTTTCATAACAACAATTGTATCGCTCATTGTTAAAGCTTCTTCTTGATCATGAGTAACATAAATAAATGTAATTCCAAGTTTAGTATGCATTTCTTTTAATTCAATTTGCATATCTTTTCTCATTTTTAAATCTAAAGCACCTAAAGGTTCATCAAGTAATAAAATTTCAGGTTCATTTACAATTGCTCTTGCAATAGCAACACGTTGTTGTTGACCACCAGATAAAGTTGCAATATTTCTATCTTCTAAAGCGTCTAAATCAACTATTTTTAAAGCTCTTGCAACTTTTTCATCAATTTCTTTTGCAGTTAATTTTTTATATTTGTATGCTTGGGTTGGATTGGTTTTTAAAACTTCTATTTCATTTTTAAGTTTAGAAATTTTTTCATCTTTTTCATCTTTCCCCATATGTTTTTTCTTTTTGATAAGTAAAATTTCATTTTTAATTTCTTTAATTTTTTTCTTATCAATCTTTAAAATAGGGTTCCCATTTTTATCTTTTTTCTCAACAGGAATTTTTTTAAGCCTTAATCCAAAAGCAACATTATCATAAACGTCTAAATGTGGAAATAAAGCATAACGTTGAAAAACCATATTAATAGGTCTTTTGTTTGGAGGTAAGTTTGAAATATCCTTACCTGATAATAATATTTCCCCTTTTGAAGGAAACTCAAAGCCAGCAATCATTCTTAATGTAGTAGATTTACCACATCCAGAAGGACCTAAAAAGGTAACAAATTCACCTTTTCGAACATAAAAATTAAAGTTATCTACAGCAGTCATTTCATTTGCGTAGATTTTAGAAACATTTTTAAGTTCAATAATTTTGATATCATCCATTTCTAATTCTCTCCTAATTAAAAGCAAAAAAAACATACTTTTAATGAAAAAAATATAAGATTTTTTTGCTTAAAATACAAGCGTTTTTTTTACCTAAAAAAAACTTGAAGAAAATTAATTTCTTCAAGTTTTAAAAAATATCGATAAATATGCATATTTTTTAAAATATTTATTTTAAAAATTAATTAATTTTTTATCTAGTTTTTTATTCAATTTTTATTACAATAATTTTAATATTTTATTTATACTTTTTTTAAAATATTTCTTCTTTAATAATAGTATCTTCTTTATCTTTACCAGTTCCAATAATAACTACTTTACATTCAAGATAATCTTCAATAAATTTAATGTATTCTTTAGCAGTATTAGGTAAATCATCATAATTTTTAATATGAGATAAATCATATTCAAAAGGTTTAAATTCTTTATAAATTGGTTCGCATCTTTTTAAATCCTTTAAAGATGTAGGAACATAATCAATTACTTTTCCATCTAATTTATATAAAACACAAACTTTTATCTCTTTAACATAATATAAAATATCAAGTAAAGTTAACGCAATATATTTAAAACCATTAACTGCTTGAGAATATTTAAGTTGAACAAGATCTAAATATCCAATTCTTCTAGGACGTTTAGTATTTACTCCATATTCATGAGCTTTTTCTCTTATTATTTCACTATCTTTATTAAATAATTCAGTAACAAAAGGACCTTCTCCTACTCGAGTAGTATACGCTTTAACAATTGCAATAGATCCTTCAATATAACCAAGTCCAATTCCTGAACCTACTAAAGCGCCTCCTGCAATTGTTGATGAACTTGTAACATATGGAAATGTTCCAAAATCAATATCAAGCATAGTTCCTTGAGCACCTTCAAATAAGATTTTCTTATTTTCTTTTCTTAATTTATTTAATAAAGAAACAGTTTCTTGGATATGAGGAGTAAGAACTTTAATAGCAAGTTCATATTTTTTATAAGATTCTTCAAAATCAATAACTTCTCCACCATAAAATTTAATAATTTCGTTAGCGTCTTCTAATTTTTCTTTATATAAATTTTTAAAATCAGGATCAAGTAAGGAAGACATTCTTAAAGAACTTCTTTCAGCTTTTGAAGTATATGCAGGTCCAATACCTTTTTTTGTAGTACCTATTTTATTATCCTTTAATCTTGATTCTTTTAATCCATCTAAAATAAGGTGATATTCTAAATCTAAAGTAGCTTTATCAGAAATAATTAAATTATCTAAAGAATATCCATCTTTAATTAATTCATTCATTTCTTCTACTAAATGAAGTGGATTAATAACCATTCCATTTCCTAATATATTTAATGTATTAGAAGAAAATATTCCACTAGGAATTGTTCTTAAATGATATTCTTTATTATTAAAACATACACTATGCCCTGCATTATCTCCACCTTGATATCTAACAACTACATCAGCATGACTAGAAAGATAATTAGTAATTTTACCTTTTCCTTCATCACCCCATTGAGCACCAACAACTACTAAGCTTTTCATAATAAACCAACCCTTTTATAAATATAATTTACTTTATCAAAAACATAATTAAATGAAAATAATTCATCAAGAGTTTTATCATTTAATAATTTAGAATATATCTCATCTTTTTTCAATAAATCTTTTAAAGAAGTGTTAGAATCCATTGCTAAAAATGCTAAAGATTGAATTCTATCATATAATTCTTCTCTACTATAAGAATTATCTTTTAAACAATAATTTAAAACTCTTCCACTATAAATTACTCCATTTGACATATTTATATTTTTTAACATATTATCTGGATGTACATCTAAATTAATTAAAATATCATTCATTCTTCTTAACATATAAGAAATTAAATTAATATTATCAGGAAGATAAATTCTTTCTGTGGATGAATGAGAAATATCTCTTTCATGCCATAAAGAATTATTTTCAAAAGCTACGTTTAAAGAAGAAATTACAATTCTAGAAAGCCCACAAATATTTTCACATCCTATTGGATTTTTTTTATGTGGCATTGCGCTACTACCTTTTTGACCTTTAAAGAAATGTTCATTAACTTCACTTACTTCACTTCTAGATAAGTGTCTAATTTCTGTTGCTATTTTATTAAGCAAAGAAGCAATCATTGATAAAGAATAAGTATATCCAATTAAACGATCTCTTGATAAAACTTGAGTAGAAATATTAGGTCTATTTAATTCTAAAGTTGTAGCAACCATTCCTTCTAATTCATAAGGTAAATTAGAAAAATTTCCAACTGTTCCTGAAATTTTAACAGCTTCTACAAATTCTTTTTCAAAATTAAATCTTTGAATATCACGTTTTAATTCATCATAAAATAAAGCCCATTTAAGCCCAAAAGAAGTTACTTCAGCGTGTATTCCATGACTTCTTCCGATTATAGGAGTTTCTTTATATTTAAGTGCTAAATCTTTTAAAGTTTCTAATAATTTTTTCATATCTTCAAGTAAAATTTTATTAGAATCTTTAATTTGTAAACTTAAAGCAGTATCAACAACATCAGTAGATGTTAAATTATAATGAACCCACTTTTTTTCTTCTCCTAAATATTCATCTAATGATCTAGTAAAAGCTATAACATCATGTTTAGTTTCTTTTTCTAATTCATTAATACGTTTAAGATTTATTTTAGCTTTAGATTCAATCTCTAAATAGTCTTGTAAAGGTACAATTCCTAATTCTACATATCCTTTTATAACAGCAAGTTCTACTTTTAAAAAATATTCATATCTACTTTTTAAAGAAAATATATTATCAATTTCTTTTATACTATATCTTTCTATCATATTTTACATTTTTTCTTTAGCTTCTATTCCGATTAAATTTAAAGCATTTTTTAAAACAATTGAACATGCTTTAATTAATGCTAATCTTTCTTTTGTTAATTCAATATTTTTATCATCAATAATAATTGAATCATTATAATAACTATGGAAAGTTTGAGCAAATTTATAAATATAATTACATAATTTATTAACTTCTTTACTAAAAGAAATTTCTTCAATTTCTTTTTTAAATGCATCCATTAATTTCATTAATTCTAATTCTTTTGGATTATTTAAAAGAGAATAAGTTTCTTTAATTTCAAAAGAAGAATCTTTATTTAAAATTGAAATCATTCTAGCATAAGCATATTGAATATAATAAACTGGATTGTCACTTGATTGTTTTCTTGCTAAAGTTAAATCAAAATCAAAATGAGAATCAATAGGTTTTGAAAGGAAGAAATATCTAGCAACATCTACTCCAACATCTTCACATAATTCTCTAATGGTAATTGCATTACCAGTTCTTTTAGACATTTTAACTTCTTTACCATCTTCCATAAGTCTAACAATTTGAATTATTAAAACTTCAAGTTCATCTGGATTATATCCTAAAATTTTCAAAGAAGCTTTTAATCTTGCAATATATCCATGATGATCAGCTCCTAAAATATCAATTAAATGAGTATAACCTCTATCAAATTTATCTTTATGATAAGAAATATCAGGAGTAAGGTATGTTAAACTTCCATCACTTTTTACTAATACTCTATCTTTATCATCGTTAAAATCAGTAGTTTTAAGCCATAAAGCTCCACCTTCTTCATAGGTATATCCACTCTTTTTTAAAGCTTCAAGTCCTTTTTCAACTTTACCAGTTCTATAAAGTTCTCTTTCACTTTGATAATGATCAAAACTGATTCTATATAAATCTAAATCTTTTTTAATTTTATCAAGTTCAAGTTCAGTACCTAAATCTTTAAAATATCTTAAGGCATCTTCTTTATTTTCATGAATCCATTTATCGCTATCTTTATCTTTGATTTTAGATGCTAAAATTTTAACATCTTTTCCTTGATATCCAATTTTTTCAAGATCAAAAGGAAGTCCTAAAGATTCTTTATATCTTTCAAATAATGAATTTGCTAATACTTCAATTTGATTACCAGCATCATTAACATAATATTCTCTTAAAACATCATATCCTGAAAAAGATAAAATTCTTGTTAAAGAATCTCCATAAGCTGCTCCACGAGCGTGTCCTAAATGTAAGTCTCCAGTAGGATTTGCACTTACATATTCAACCATTACATTTTTACCTTTATTTAAATCACTTCTTCCAAAATTTTCATTATTTTCAATAACAGTTTTAATAATTTTACTTAAAGAATCTTCTTTAATAAAAAAATTAATAAATCCAGGTTTAATAACATCAACTTGTTTAATTAATTCATCTTTTTCTAATTCTTCTTTTAATAAATTTGCAATATTAAAAGGATTATCATGTAATTCTTTTGAAAGACGCATTGCAATGTTAGTAGAATAATCTCCAAATTTCTTTTCTTTTGGAGTTTCAATCATAATTAAGTTATCTTTATTTTCTAAATTAAATTTATTTTTTAATGCATCTTTAATTAAAGTAATTAATTTATCGTTTATTTCACTCATGTTATACCTTCCTAAATACTATAAAATTATATCTATTTTTATACATATTCTCAATAAAATAATATTAAATAAAATCATCAAAAATAGAACACTAATAAAAGATTTTTTCTTGTAAAAGTGTTCTTTGATTAATTATTTCGATTATTATAAATAATTTCTTTTATTTTAGATAATGAATAAT
>CAZDPH010000007.1:0-16099 GCA_964507285.1 uncultured Staphylococcaceae bacterium
AACTGAGCCTTATAATGTTTATTCTTACACATACGATATTGTAATGAATGGGTACGAAGCTGGTGGCGGTGGATTAAGAATATATGATCAAGACACTCAAGCAAGAATCTTTAAAATATTAGGATTTACAGATGAACAAATTGAAAAGAAATTTGGCTTCTTCGTTGAATCATTAAAATATGGAACGCCTCCTCATGGTGGTATGGCTTTTGGATTAGATAGGTTAACAATGATTATGGCTCAAACAACAAATATTCGTGATGTAATTGCTTTCCCTAAAAATTTAAGCGCTGTTTGTCCTTGTACAAATGCACCACGTAGTGTTGATCAAGATCAATTAGATGAGCTTGGAATTTCAATAAAAGAAGATATAAAGGAGAATTAAAAATATGCCAAAAAGATTAAATATCGATCAATTATCTATTGCAGCAATACGTTCTACTTGTATAGATGGAATTAATAATGCTAATAGTGGGCATCCTGGTGTTTGTCTTTCTTTGGCACCTGCAATATATGTTTTATATAAAGATTTTTTGATTGCAAATCCATTTAAACCTAATTGGATAAATAGAGACAGACTTGTATTAAGTTGTGGACATGGATCAATGTTACTTTATACCATGCTCCATTTATCTGGTTATAGTTTATCAATGAACGATTTAAAAAAATTTAGAAAAACTGATTCATTAACTCCTGGTCATCCTGAATATAAAGTTACAGAAGGAGTTGATGCTGGAAGCGGACCTTTAGGTCAAGGAATCGCAGAAGCAGTTGGTATGGCCCTTGCAGAAACTCATTTAAGAAGTATTTATGGTGATAAATTAATTAATCATTATACATATTGTTTTTGTGGGGATGGATGTTTAGAAGAAGGGGTATCACAAGAAGCTATAAGTTTTGCTGGTTTTAATAAATTAAATAAATTAATTTTATTATATGATAGTAATAATGTTACATTAGATGGACCTTTAGGGCAATCTAATATTGAAAATGCCAAATTACGTTTTATAGCATCTAACTGGAATGTTATTTCAGTTAAAAACGGAAACAATATAAAAGAAATTAAAAAAGCAATTGAAAATGCAAAAAATAGTATAGAAAAACCTACTTTAATTATTTTAAATACAATTATTGGATATGGATCCAAAAATGAAGGAACCTCAAAAACTCATGGAGCTCCTTTAGGTGTAGAAGATGGTGACTTTGCAAAAAAATCATATGGATATAATTATCCACCATTTGAAATCCCTGATTCTGTTTACGAAAATTTTAAAAATACTTTTATTAAAAGATCTACAGATATTTATGAAAAATATTCCAATAATTATAATAAAATAAAAATTGAAAATCCTGAATTAATTAAAAAGTTTGATATTGCAATAAACAACAATCTTGAACAAATTATTGATAATTTAGAATACGATATTTCATCATTTAAAGATGATTCAACTAGAAATACTAGTGGCAAATTATTAAATTTTTATCATGATAATTTGAATAATTTATTAATTGGTGGAAGTGCTGATGTTGCTGGAAGTGTTAAAACAACATTAAAAAATGGAACAACATATAGTTATGATAATAGAGAAGGTAGTAATATAAACTGGGGTATAAGAGAATTTTTAATGACCGCTGCCGGAAATGGAATTTTATTACATGGTGGATTACGTAGTTATCTAGGTTCTTTTTTAGTTTTTAGTGATTATGCAAAAGGCGCTTTGAGAATGGCTTCAATGATGAAATTACCACAAATTTTCTTGTATTCACATGATTCTATTGCAGTTGGTGAAGATGGACCAACTCACGAACCAATTGAACAATTAGCAATGTTGCGTTCATTACCTAACTTTAATGTAATTAGACCTTGCGATGCTAAGGAAACTTATGGTGCATATAGAGTTGCATTAAAAAGTAGAGAAACTCCAACAGCTATTATTCTTACAAGACAAAATTTACCATTATTAAATAATAGTTTATATAAAGGAGATTTTGAAAAAGGTGCTTATATAATATCAAAAACAAGTGCTGAAACTCCAGATTTAACAATTATTGCAACTGGAAGTGAAGTATCATTGGCTTTAGAAACTAAAGAATTACTTTTTAGCGAAAATAAATTAAACATTGATGTTGTTTCAATGCCTTCATATAATTTATTTATAAATCAATCTAAAGAATATATTAATTCAATTATTAGATCTGAAAGATCAAAAGTATTTACTATCGAAATGCTTTCAACATTTGGATGGTATAGATTTAGTGATCATCCTTATGGAATCGATACATATGGAGCTAGTGGTAATTTTAAAGATTTACTTAAAAAATTTAAATTTACAAAAGAAGATTTTGCTAATTTTATTTTAAATAACTTGGAGGATAAGCATGATTAATTATTATTTATTAGAACAAAATAACAAAAATTGCAATTTAGGTTTATCTAAAAAAGTATTTGAAACAATATCTTTAAAAGCTTTATCTAAAATTGATGACGATTTATTAGATTCAAAAGATAATATTAGCAAAAATTATTGCAATATATCAATTTTATTTAATAAAATTTCTTTTACGTATTCATTAACATTAAAAAATAAAGATATTAATAAAGAAATCGTTAAAAAAGAAATTTATGAATTGTTAACTGATGAGATGTTAACATTATTAGATGGTATTTCTTTTGAAATTTCATACAAATTTTTAAATAAAAGGGTAACTAAATAATTATGGAAATATCAAGAAATAAAATTTACGAATATTCTTTACAAAGTTTAACATCTTTTTTAATTTGCGTAGATAGTGATGTAGAAATTGATGTTGAAAACACAATTGAAAATATAACAGGAGTTTCATATAACGACGTTCCTTTATTATTAAAACAAATAATAATTTATTCTTTAAAAAACTTAAAAGAAATAATAAGTAAAATAGAACCTTTTTTAAACAAATGGAAATTTGAAAGATTAAATTATTGTATACGTTCAATATTAATATTATCTTATACAAATTTTTATTATGTTAAAGATGTTGAAAAAGCTATTGTTATTGATTGTGCAATTAAATTAGCAAAAAAATACGGTGACTCTGAAGATTATAAATTTATTAATGCAGTTTTAGATAAATGTCTTACAAATGAAAAATAAAATTTATTCTGTAAATGAATTAAACAACTTAATTAAAGAAATTTTCGAATGTAGTGAATATTTTAAAAATATTTCAGTCAAAGGGGAAGTTTCTAATTTTAAAGGGAAAAATAATAGTGGACATTATTACTTTAAAATTAAAGATAACACAAGTGTAATATCTTGTGTTCTTTTTAAATACGATTCACTTTATTGTGAAACAAATATCAAAGATGGTGATGAGATAACGGTAATTGGTAATCTATCTGTCTATCCTCCATCTGGATCATATCAATTAATAATTAAAAAAATTGAAAAAAGCGGTTATGGAGATATTTTAAAGGCAAAAGCAGACTTGATTAATAAATTGAATAAAGAAGGATTGTTTGATTTATCACGAAAGAAAAAAATACCTAATTATCCTTTTAAAATTGGCTTAATAGTTGGAAAAAATAGTGCAGCAAGTAAAGATTTAGAATATAACTTAATTAGAAGATGGCCTTTAATTGAAATTCATTATTATTATTCTTTAGTTCAAGGAAAGGCTGCTGTAGATGATTTAATTAATAATATATATAAAGCTGAATCTTCAAATTTAGACTTATTAATTATTTCTCGAGGAGGTGGTTCCTTGGAAGATTTAGAAGCTTTTGATGATGAAAGATTAATAAGAGTATTATCATCTATAAAAACTCCTTTTATTAGTGCGGTTGGGCACGAAATTAACAAATCTATCGTTGATTTAATTTCAGATAAATATGCTTCTACACCTACAGCTGCATGTGAATTTGCAGTTCCTAATAAAGAAGAAATAATTAAAAATTTAGGTGAATTAAGTTCATATATTTCAAATTTATTAAATAATAAAATAACGACTTTAGAAAGAGATTTAAATAAGATTAAAGGAGATAAGATTTTTAAGGATGTTAACAGTTTATATATAAAATTTGAAAATAAAATATTATCTATAAAAAAAGATATTTATGATATTAATGAAAAATATTTTATAAAAATTAAAAATAATTTAAATATTTATAATAATACGTTAATAAATATAGACCCTAAAAAAGTTTTAAAAAAAGGATATGTTATAATAAAAGATGATAACAATAATATCGTTAATAGAAGTAATGAACTTAAATTTAATAAAAAATCAAAAATTATTTTTTATGATAAAGAATTAAATGTAATTATAAATAAGGATAAAGAATGATTATATGGAAAATGCAAAAACTTTTGAAGAAAAAATGGAAGAGCTTGATTTAATCGTTTCCAAAATGAAATCTGATAGTGTATCTCTTGAAGATATGATTTCATTAAACGATAAAGCTCAAAAATTAATAAAAGAATTAACAAAAGAACTTGAAGAAGCTAAAGCAAAAATTATCGAAAATGAATAATTTTTAATATGAGTAAAGTTATATTACACATTGATTTAAATCAATTTTTCGTAACATGTGCAAGAATTTTAGATCCTACCTTAAATAACGTTCCTTTAGCAATTGGAGCGGACGGAAGAGGTGGAATAGTTTCAACATGCAGTTATGAAGCAAGAAAATATGGGATTCATTCAGGAATGCCTATGTTTTATGCCAAACAATTATGTAAAGATTTAATTATAAAAGAAGTCGATTTTAATTTTATTGATTTACTTTCAAACGAATTTATTCATCATGTTAAATCTATTTCTTCGTCAATTGAACAAGTTTCGTGTGATGAATGTTATTGTGATATAACAGAATATTTTTTAAAATATAAAAATTTTAATATAATTTCTTTTTTAAAAAATTTTCAAAAAAAATTATATAATGAAACAAAATTACAATGTTCAATAGGTATAGCTCCTACTAAATTTTTAGCAAAAATGGGATCAGATTACAAAAAACCATCCGGAATAACAATAATTAGAAAAAAAGATGTAAAAAAGATACTATTCCCATTAAAAATTGATGATTTTTATGGTATTGGTAAAAAAACAGCTCCAAAATTATACGAGATAAATATCAAAACAATCGGTGATTTATATAATTCTATCAAAGAAAATAAAATAAGTTATGATATATTATCTAACGATTTTCAAAAACACATACTGGATTGCTTAGAAGGTAATACTTCTAATAAATTAAACGATTATATACCAAAATCAAAATCTATTGGTATTACATCAACATTAAATTTTGACACAAGCGACAAAGATTATATTAGATCATATTTAACAAAACTTTCTAAACAAGTAATTAATAAAATGATTAAAAATGATTATTTAACAAAAACAATTAATATTATTTTAAAATCATCAAGTTGTAATGAAGGATTTAAGGTTTATAATTTTTCTCATAGCTTTAATGATTATACTGATAATCTTGATTTTATTTTAAAAGAAACTTTAAAAAAATTTAATAATGTATATACAAATTTTGAAATTAGAATGATTGGTTTTAGTGTTAAAGGTCTTAAAAAGAGATATAATGCATTTACACAAATGACTTTTGATAATTATAAAGAACATGAAAAAGAGTCAGATACTTATTTATTAATAAATGAAATTAATAGAAAATTTAATAAAGAAGTAGTTAAAAGAGCAAGTGATTTAAAAAAATATGGAAATAAATGAAGCTTTTGATAAATATTTAAAATATTTAAGAGTAGAAAAAAATTTATCTATTAATTCTATATCAAGTTATAAATTTGATTTTTTAGAATTTTTAAAATGTTTTAAAAATATAAAAGATACTAACGATATTACATATAATACACTTGAAAATTTTATTTTTATTGAATCAAAGAAAAAAATGAAATCAAAAACGATTGCAAGAAGAATATCATCACTTAAAAATTTTTTTATTTTTTTAGAAGTAGAACAAATTAAAAATGATATAATTAAGCCATTCGAATCTCCTAAAAAAGAAAAAAAATTGCCATCATATTTGACTATTGATGAAGTAAATCTTTTTTTAAAATATTTTAAAAATAATTCATTAAAAAATGATAATTCATTTCGTGATTATTCAATAATATATACTATGTATTCTTGTGGATTACGTGTTTCAGAATTAATTAATTTAGAAATAAAAAATATTAATTTGTCTGAAAACTTAATAAAAATCAAAGGAAAAGGAAGTAAAGAAAGAGAAGTACCTATCAATTATAATTGTCTATGTATTATTCAAGAATATGTTAAAAAAATTAGAAATAAAATTAAAATTGTTGATAAAAATATTTTATATTTAAATAAAAAAGGCAAAAAAATTTCTAGACAATATATTTTTAATTTAATTAAAAAGGCTATAAATGATTTAAAAATAAACAAAAATATTTCTCCACATTCATTAAGACATTCTTTTGCAACACATTTATTAGAAAATGGTGCAGATTTAAGAATTGTTCAAGAAATTCTAGGACATAGTAATATTGAAACTACCGAAATATACACACATATTAGTGAAGATAAAAAGTTAAAGGTATATGATTTGTATTGGGACAAAAAATAGATTATAATTTTTAAAAAGGATATAATTATGAATAAATTTAAAAGAATATTTACGATTGTTATGGATAGTGCAGGGATTGGACATGCTAAAGATAGTTCAAGATTTTATCAAAATAAATTAACTAATGATGAAGGTTCAAATACATGGAAACACATTAGTGAATCTTTTGAAAATGGGCTTAATGTTCCAACATTAAATTCATTAGGAATAGGTGATTTAGATGAAATTAAAGGTACATCTATAGTTAAACATGAAAATTCATATTCAATCAAATTAAACGAAGTAAGTGAAGGAAAAGATACAATGACTGGTCATCGGGAAATGATGGGTATTTATACAACAAAGCCTTTTCAAACTTTTACAGATACTGGATTTCCTAAAGAATTAATTGAAGAACTTGAAAATAAAACTGGTTATAAATTTATTGGAAATTATGCTGCAAGTGGTACTGAAATTTTAAAAGATTTAGGTGAAGAGTCGCTTAAAACAGGTGCTTTGATTATTTATACTTCAAGCGACAGCGTTTTACAAATTTGTGCAAGTGAAGAAACAGTTGGTTTAGATGAACTTTATAGAGTTTGTCATATTGCTAGAGAATTATGTATGAAAGATGAATGGTTTGTGGGAAGAGTTATTGCAAGACCATTTATTGGTAAAACAAAAGATACATTCAAGCGTACATCAAATAGACATGATTACGCAGTTTCTCCATCAGGAATAACTGCAATGAATATTTTAAAAAATAATAATATTCCCGTAAGATGTGTTGGAAAAATTAATGATATTTTTAATGGAAGTGGAGTATCAACAACTATATCAATTAAATCTAATATAGATGGCATGAATAAAACTATTGATTTAATAAATGATAGAAATTTTAATAATGGCTTTTGCTTTGTTAATTTAGTTGAATTTGACAGTGAATTTGGTCATAGAAGAAATCCAATAGGATATGGAAATTGTATTGAAGAGTTTGATGTTAAATTAAATGAATTAATTAAATATTTAAAAGAAGATGATCTTTTAATGATTACAGCTGATCATGGTAATGATCCTACTTGGAAAGGTAGCGATCACACTAGAGAAAAAGTACCTTTAATTTGCTATTCAAAAAGTATTAAAAACGGCAAATATCTAGGTGATTTTAAATCATTTGGCTGTATTGGCGATACAATTTTAACAAATTTCAATCTTAAAAAAGATAATTCAATGATTGGTGAAACTATAAATGAAATTTTTGAATAATTTTTTAAATAATTAAGATAATTTTTAAATTTAATCACATCTTGAATAGTAAAGGGAAGGAGAATTTTACTTTATGAAAAAATGTGAACATATTTATTATTTTAATAATTTCAAAAAAAATAATACTTTCAATAAAATTGATAAAATTTTTGACTCTAAAAAAAATCAAAATTTTGACATATTGGAATACACGCCAAATACAATTTGTAAATTTTATAATTTTGAAGAATATCGTTATGATTACTGCGTCATTTTAAATGATGTTTTTAAAAATCATAACGATATTTTAATTTGTCCGTTAGAATCTATAAATAATATCAAACATGATGGTTTTATTAATGTTGGATATTTACCACAAATCAATTTAAATACACAATACGTTGCTGATATAAGAAGAATTCGTTTTATTAGCAAAAATTCTTTATATACAAAAGATTTTAAAAATTCAAAAGAGCCTTATGGAAAAATCTTAGATATTTTTTATGATAAAATATTACGCGTTTATCTTAATTTAATTAATGAAATCAATTTAAAATCATATACCTTAATTGATCCAATTTCTTTTTGTTAAAAAAATTAACATAATAGATATTATACGAAGTTGTTATATTATAAAAATTATATTATTCTTTTAAAACAAATTTAATAACAAATTATTTTTTTGTCTCTAAAAAAGAGTCTAAATCAAAATGTTCTCTTTCTGATGAAGAAAAAATATGAATAATTACATCATATGAATCAATAATAATCCAATGTGTATTTTTACCTTCAATATTTTTATAATCTAAATTATTTTCTTCTAATTTTTCAATAACGTTAGCTGATATAGCTTCAGCATTTTTATCATTTAATGCTGTTGCAATTATAACATAATCACAAATAGAATTATTTACATTATAAATCTTAATATTTTCACCTTTTTTATCTTCAATTGCTTTAATAATTATATTATTTTTTTCATTTATTTCCATATTTTAATTCATTTCTCCATCTTTTATATAAAATTTATACATACTTTTTGATAATTCGTTATCTTCGCAATTTTGTGCTTTCAAAAATTTGTTTACTTCAATTAAAACATCTTTAAAACCAACTTTGTAATTTTTAAACATTTTTAATATTAAATCATAAGAATTATATTTTCTAGTAGGTTCTATTTTATCTGCAGCAAATAAAACAATAGCCAAATCGCTTAAATTAGAATTACCTGTTGTATGAAACATTATTGCTTCTAAAAATTCTTCATCGTTTATTTTTAGTTCATCTTCTATCATTTTAGATCCAACAAAAGAATGATAGGTATAACTTGGTAAATTTAGATATTCTTTAAAATACTTTTTCATTATTTTAATTGATTTTTCATCATTAGTATATTTTCCTACATCATGTAAAAAGCCTAATAAAAAATATTTTAAAGGATCTTTCAAATTATTCTTAATTGCAATTTCATAGCACAAAATCGCTACACTATAAGAATGGTTATAGCGATTTTCTGTTAAATTATTTTTAACAAAATTAACAATTTTTTCGTCAATAATAAAATGATCATCATTAACGGTTATTTCGTATCCATATAAATTCATTCTTATAAATTTTTTGGTATAACAATATGATTTTTTAACTCTAAATTTTGCTTGTAAACCAATAATGTATTTCCTATTTTTTCAATAATTTCACATTTTAAAGCTTCAGATAAATTAACAAAAATCTTATTTTTATCTTCTTTATTTTCAAAAGAATTATTTAATAATGAAATTTTTATTATCTCATGAGCCTTTAAAGCATTATTAATATTATTAATTTGATTCTCATCAATTAAATCTTTTCCAATATTAATTTTTAAAATATTATTTTCTAATGAATATTTTTTTAAAAACTTCTTCTCTTTATTATTTAACATTTTTAATAATTTTACTCCTTGTTGAATAAACATAAACTCCTTTTGGAACAAATAATCTAAATTTTTGATTATTGCCTGAAAAGCTTATCCATCCTAATCCTAAAATACCTATATCTCTATTACCTTTTTCAGTAATTTCAATATCAAAAGCATCAAAATCTTTTAAATCTCTAAATTTAAAACTTGTATTTTTTTGATTTCCTTTATTTAAAATTGTTTTAAAAGCTTTTAGTGAATCTCCTCTTTTTTGCTTTAAATCTAATTTTTCACTAAAATAACAATAAATTGTTGTTTTATTTTCACTAAATTCTTGAATTAAGCATAAGCCAGAAATCATTAATGAATTTTTTTGAGAAATCGATAAAACTTTTGGTTTAATTTCTTTTGTTGGAATAATTGAATTATAAATAGGCTTTTCTAACACACCTAACATACTATTTTTAATTGGCAAACTAGGTAATTCATAAATAAAAGTTTTTGTTGTCAAAGGAATTTTTAAACCATTCAAATTCGTTCCTTCAAAATTAAAATTAGACTCAATTGGTAATTTAGTGTTATTTTTATAAAATTTTAAAAAATCATTTACTAATGTTGTTTTCCCACCTGTAGCAGGTCCTAATAAATAAATATTCTTATTTTTAAAATTATTAATAATAAAACTATATAATTGAGTATTATCTATATCTTTAGAAGTTAAAATCACATTTTTAACTTTTAAATTAGAAACCCTTAATCGATGAGAAACATATTCTTTTAATAATGTATCATCAGTATCTTTAGGCAATAAATCACGTTTTGTTGCAATTACATAAATTTCAGTATCTCCCATTAATTCATTAAAACTGGATGGGAAGCAGCCTTCAAAAGAAAATAAATCGATAATATATAATAAAATTGAATTATCATTCTTAATCTTATTTAAAATAACTTTATATTCTTCAGATAGTTTTAAATATGAATTATCTTGATCTTTTTCTTCATCAAAACATTTATTGCACAATAGTACACCATCAGGATATTTTCTTAAAATTTCAGTATCTATATATCCTTCACCACTTTTATCAAAGTCTTGTAAAATACTTCCACAATGAGAACATCTTTTAACTTTTTTACTTATTGACATATATTTCCTCCATTTTTATTATCATATCTTTTTTATATGCTTTTTTAATATTTAATTTTTCTAATTTTTTATTAATTTTCGATATCAAAGCATTCTTATTAACTAATTCTTCACAAAAAATAACTTTAATTCCAAGCTTTATTGCACATTTAACATCTGTATTAAATTGATCACCAATTAGAATACATTCGTTTTTATTTATAGAATGTTTATTTAAATATTTATTTATCTTATATTTAAATGGTTTAAAACATCTATAAACAAAATCAACATTTAAGCAATTTGCATAACTTTCAACTCTTTTCTTTTTATTATTACTACAGATAATTAATTTAATATTATTTTCTTTTAAAAGCTTTACCAAATTCAAAGTTTTAATACTAGGATTTTTACAATCAAAAGAATCTAAAGTATTATCTAAATCACATAAAATATATTTAATATTATTTTTTAAATAAAATTCTTGTTTAATTTTATAAATGTTTGGGGATTTAATAATTTTATGTTTATACATATTAATATTATATAATATTTATTAAATATAAAAACAACTATTTTAATACTATTTTTTAACTAATATTAAACTTATAACAATTAATTATTTTATAATTATTTTTTTGATATAATAATAGATATGAATAAAAATAAAATTGAAGAAATTTTTAGATTAATTAATTTAACAGGTGCTTTTATATTAATGTTTTCACCTCTTTTATCAATACCTTTTTTCATAATTACACTTGTATTTCCGCTTAAAATAAAAAATAAAGATACTTTTTTTAATAAAATCTATGCAATAATATGTTTATTTATTTCTATTATTTTTATAATAATCAATTAAACAATTCCAATTGTTCAATTTTTTCATCTTCTTTTTCTTTTTCATTTGTTTTTAATGGTTCAACAACCATATTTTCATCAACTCTTAAAGTATTAAAAACATAAATAAATTTCGAAGATATATCTTCAGGAAGATTATTTAAATTATATTTACATCTTTTATCAATTGGTGTAATTGAATAATCATTTATATTTTCTTTTATAACTCTATTATTTTTTAAAACAAAATAAAAATCTAAAGGTTCTTTTTTATTATTCATTTTATAAGTATATATTAAGTTATGAGGATCACTTTTAAAAGTTTTAAATAATTTTTGTTGAGCACCTAATCTTAATGTAATAATCAAATTTTTAGAATCGAAACATCTATAGCAGCCATTATCAGTAAATAACAAAAATTTATCATTTTCATTATTATTGAATGAAATCATATTAACAATCCAATTTTCGCTTAATTTAGAAATTGCTTTTACTCCGCTAGATTTAATTCCAGTCCTAGATATTTCATTTTCATTAAAATAAGTACAATTACCATTTGAAGTTAAAACAAGAATATTTGAATTATTGTTTAATAAGCAAACATCGACTAATTCATCATCTCCAATTAATTTAATACACTGAATTGGCTTTGAATATCTTTGTACATAAAACTCCTTTAACGAAGTTTTTTTAATTTGACCTTTTTTTGTAACTAATCCTATAGAAATATCTTTATTAAAATCTTCGATAACAATAGCCTTTATTAAATATTCGTTTAATGGCAAATTAGTTAAATAATTAATATGTTTTCCTTCGTCCTTCCATTTATTTTCTAAAATTTCATGAATTGGAATGAAAATATAATTGCCTAGATTTGTAAAACCTAATACATAATCCAACGTAGAACATATAGTAGCTAATATTAATGTATCACCTTCTTTGATTCCTGGCAAAACTGAATCACTTGCCTTATAACTCTTTAATGTAGATCTTTTAATATAACCATCTCTAGTTAAAGAAACATAAACATTTTCTTTTGAAATTAAGTCACGTTTAGATATTTCAATATCTTTTGATTCAGATTCAATTTTACTTTTTCTAATTGAAGGAACAGTTTTAACAATGTTTTTTAAATCATTAATTATAACATTGTTTAATTCTTTTGGATCATTTAGCACCTTTTCAGCAAAAGAACAAAATTCTTCTAATTCTTTTTTTTCATTTAAATAAATATTAATGTCGGTATGTGATAATTTATATAATCTAATATTTAAAATAGCTTCTGCTTGAGCATCAGAAAATTTATAGATATCGACTAATTTTTGTTTAGAATCTTCTTTATTAATACTATTACGTATAATTTTTATAATTTCATCAATTATATCAGTAGCTTTTAATAATCCTTCTAATATATGCAATCTGCTTTTATTTTTTTCATAATCAAATTTATATTGCTTGATATTAACTTCTTTTAAAAAATCAATATAAACATCTAAATATCTTAAAAGAGATAAAGTTTCAGGATGTTTATCACAAATTGCAACAATATTAGCACTATAATTAACCCTCAAATTAGTTTTATTTAATAAATATTGCAACACAACATTAGGATTAATTTCTTTTTTTAAATCAACAACGATATTTATTAAATCACCGCTTGATAAATCCTTAACTTCTATAATACCATCAATTTCTTTATTTTTTCTAATTTTATCTATAGAGAATACTAAATCATTTTTTACAACACCATAAGGAATTTCACTAACAATTATTTCATTATAATCAGAGTGTTCATTAATTTCATATTTACTAGTAATTTGAAATTTACCTCTACCGCTTTGATACATATCTTTAATTCCATCAAGCCCAGTGATAATTCCACCAGTAGGGAAATCAGGCCCTTGAACAATTTTTAATAAATCATCGACATCACAATCTGGATGTTTTATTCTTTCAATTGTAGCAAGGCACATTTCACCTAAATTATGTGGAGGAATTGCTGTTGCAATTGCTACAGCAATACCTTCACTTCCGTTTACAAATAAATTAGGAAATCTTGCAGGCAATACAGTTGGCTCATATTCATCATCAGAAAAATTTAATGTCATTTCAACAGTATTTTTATTTAAATCTTTTGTTAAATATTCACTAATTTCTTCTAATTTTGCTTCCGTATAACGATATGCAGCTGGAGGATCGTTGTCAATCGAACCATTATTGCCTTGAAAATAAACTAATGGTTGATTCATTTTCCAATTTTGAGAAAGTCTAGTTAACGCATCATAAATTGAAGTATCGCCATGAGGATGAAATCTCCCCATAACATCTCCGACAATCTTTGCACATTTTTTTGTATTTTTATCAAAAGTATTACCTGTATTATACATTGTATAAACTATTCTTCTTTGAACAGGTTTTAAACCATCTCTAGCATCAGGTATGGCACGATCTTGAATAACATATTTTGCATAAATAGCATATCTATCGCTCATTAATTCATCCATTGGTTGAGAAACAATGTTTTCAATAATATTAACTTCTTGTTTTTTCATTATTTCATCTCCTTTTCAAAGTTGTCAGTTTCACTAAAATCAACAGCTTCTTCTAGCCATTCTTTTCTTTTTTTTGAATCATTTCCCATTAAAACATCTATTTTTCTTTCAACAACATTAAAATCATTAATATTTACTTGTAGAAGTTTTCTATGTTCTTTATCCATAGTTGTATATTTTAATTGTTTATCGCTCATTTCACCTAAGCCTTTATATCTTGAAACAGTATATCCATTTCCAATTTTATTTTTTGCTTCTAATAATTCTTTATCATCATGACAATAATATTCTTCTATACCTGATTTTGTTTTTTTTGCAACCCTATATAATGGAGGCATAGCAATAAAAACTTTACCTTCAGTAATTAAAGGTTTCATATAATTGTAAAAAAAAGTTAATAATAAAGTTTGAATATGAGCACCATCAGTATCAGCATCAGTCATAATAATAATTTTCCCGTAATGACTATCATCAATATCAAAATCTTTTCCAAAACCAGCTCCAACTGTATTAATAATTGTTGCTAATTCTTGATTAGCTAAAACTTTTTCAATTGTTAATTCATTGCAATTTAAAGGTTTACCTCTTAAAGGCAAAATTGCTTGATATTTAGGATCTCTTCCTTTTTTTGCAGTACCTCCTGCTGAATCACCTTCAACAATAAACAACTCATTTAATTTATATTCTTTTGATTGACAAGGTGTTAATTTATCACTCAAAATAATAGATTCTTTTGTTTTTTTTGTTTTTCTTGCATCTTCTTTAGCTTTTCTAACAGCTAATCTAACTCTTTGAGATTCTAAACATTTTTTAACTAAGTCATTACTAAAATTTTTGTTTTCATTTAAATAATAAGTGAACTTATTATAAATCAAATTTGATACAGCATTTAAAGCACTTTGATTACCTAATTTTGCTTTTGTTTGACCTTCAAATTCAGGTTCAGCGATTTGAATTGAAACAATTGCAATTAAACCTTCTCTGATATCATTGCCTTCTAATTTAGTTTTATTTTTATTTAAATTATTATTCTCAACAAATTCATTTACAGCTCTTGTTAATCCAATTTTAAAACCTGATTCATGTGTTCCGCCATCAATTGTTCTGACGTTATTAACATAACTTTTAACATCTTCATTATAAACATCAGAAAAATATTGAAAAACTACTTCAATTTTTATATCTCCATCAATACCAGTAAAATAAATAGGTTCGCAAATTGACTTTTTTCCAATACTTAATTCATTAATATAATCAATAATGCCATTTTCATAATTAAATTCTTCTTTTTTATTTGTTCGTTCATCAATTAATATAAAATGAACACCTTTAAGTAAAAAAGCGCTGTCTTTTAAATGATTGGATATTCTTTGATAATCAAATTCAGTCGTGGAAAATATTGATTTATCTGGCTTAAAAGTAATCGATGTACCATGTTTTGAACTTTGTCCTATTATTTCTAATGGTGTTTTTAATTTACCACCCTTTTCAAAAGAAATATGATATATCTTGCCATCTCTTTGAATAACACAATCAAAATATTCACTTAAAGCATTTGTTACACTACTTCCAACGCCATGCAATCCACCACTTGATTGATAAGCTTTATTGTTGAATTTTCCACCACTATGTAGCGTTGTCAAAATTACTTGTATCGCTGGTAAATTATATTGATCTTGAATATCACAAGGAATACCTCTTCCTTCATCAGTTATTGAAATACTCCCATCTTTATGAATAATTACAGAAATTTTGTTTCCATAGCCATTCAAAGCTTCATCAACTGAATTATCAACAATTTCCCATACAAGATGATGTAATCCATATGTATTTGTGCTGCCAATATACATAGCAGG
>CAZDPH010000008.1:0-15797 GCA_964507285.1 uncultured Staphylococcaceae bacterium
TTTTCATATTTTAGATTACATATAAAAAATTTACCTAAAAACATAGGTTTAGTTTTATTTTTAACCAAAATACATCCAGCAGTTTCACTTAATACACATTTTTTTTCATCATATGAAAAATTAACACCAAATCTACTTCTAACTGTTTTAATATCTTTATAAAATTTAGCTCTTAAAAATTCTTCTTTATTATCAAATTTCCCTGCAGCTTTTACATCTTTAATACCTTCAATATTAAATAATAATTTTGCTTTTTGTTCATAATAATAATCAGCATAAATACTTGCAGCAGCAGCTACCTTATTTTTTTGAAGTTTTGAAAAAAGCAAAGTAACACCAAAGCCAATTACAACAAGTCCAAACCCAACATAAGAAAGCCATTTATAATTATCACTTTTAATAAAGCTTGTTACTAAAATAAATCCAGCAATAATAAAAATTAAGAAAATTCCAGTACCAACTAATCCTAAAATTCTCCATTTCTTTTGAACTTTAGCAAAGTCTTCTCTTTTTTCGTTGATAGATTTAATAATTTCTTTAGTTTCATTATCATCTAAAAGAGTTATAGTTTCTTCTTCACTTTCTTCATTATCTAAAGATTTCACTTCCTTTAAAGGTTCTTGAACTTTAATTTCTTCCTTTTTAAATCCCATAATATAATTTCTCCATAATCTTAAATATTATACTTTATTTTTACAATAATTGATATTAAAAAGACATTATTAAAAATTAATAATGTCAATAGTTTTATATTTTAGTTTTAATATAATTTAAAAAATCTTCTTTAAATTCATCTCTAGATAATGCAAAATCTACAATAGCTTTTAAATATCCTAACTTATCTCCACAATCATATCTTTTCCCTTCATATGATTTAAAATATACATTTTCTTCTTTAATTGCTAGAGCAATTGCGTCAGTAAGTTGAATTTCTCCCCCTTTCCCTAAAGGAGTTTTTTCTAAATAAGAAAATATATTACTATTAAAAACCCATTTACCTAAACTTGCTAAATCACTAGGCGCTTCTTCAAATTTTGGTTTTTCAATAATATTTTTTAATAAAGCCAAATCTTTATTAATAAACTCTTTTACATCCATGCAGCCATATTTAGAAATGTCTTTGCCTTCTATTTTTTGTCCACCAACAATAATAGAACCATTTGTATTTTTAAAAGCTTCTATTAATTGAGCAATAGGAGCAACTTTATCATATGTATTAACATCATCGCCACAACAAACAACAAAATTATTATCTTTAATAATATCTTTTGCTTGTAAAACAGCATGCCCTAAACCCAATAATTCTTTTTGATATACAAAATAATAATTAGCTTTAGAATTTATTTTTCTTAACATTTTTACATATTCATCTTTTCCTTTTTTAAGTAAATCTTCTTCTAATGCTTTATTTTCTTTATAGTATTTAATTAAGTCATCTTTCCCTTCGCTAATAATAAATACAATATTTTTAATTCCGCTATCGACACACTCATCAACAATATAATCAACACTAGGACGATCAATAATGTTAAGCATTTCTTTTGAACTACCTTTTGTTATAGGTAAAAATCTTGTTCCAAGACCAGCACAAGGAATAACTGCATATTCAACATTTAAATTTTTCATACTTTTATTATATCAAATATTTTTGTATAAAAAATATAAAAAAGGTATATTCATTAAGAATATACCAATATTTATTAAATATTTTATTATAATTCAACATTGTGATATACGTTTTGAACGTCTTCACAATCATCTAATTGATCTAATAATTCTTTAAATTTAGTAAGTTGTTCACCTTCTAAAGTGATTTTATCATTTGCAAGCATTGTAATTTCAGCAACTTCGTATTCACTAACGCCAAGTCCACTTAAAATTTCTTTAGCCTTTGCAAAATCGCTTGGAGTAGTAATTACTTCAGCAATTCCATCTTCTAATGAAACTTCTTTAACATCAACTTCACCTAAAATTAATGCTTCTTCTAATTCTTCAGCACTTCCTTTAAATTCAAAATCTAAAATTCCAACGTGTTCAAAATTATATGCAACTGAACTTAATTGTCCGCCTTTTTTAGTAATAATAGTTCTAACATTAACTAATGCTCTATTTGAATTATCGCTTAATGTATCAACAATTAATAAAGTTCCTGCAGGTCCTAATGCTTCATATCTACCTTCAATGTAGCTTGTTGCATCTCCACCTTGAGCTTTTTTAATAGCACGATCAATAACATCTTTTGGACATGATTTTCTATATTTTTCAATAGCACTTCTTAAAGCTAAATTACTATTTGGATCAGGAACACCTCTTTTTGCAGCCATATAAATTTCTTTTGAGGCACGCATATAAATTGCACTTTTCTTTTTAGCAGTAGCAGCCATAGAAGCAGCTCTAACTTCAAAATGTCTTCCCATAGTATTCTCCTTTTATACTTAATAATTTTACTACTTATAAATTAATTTATTCAATATTTTCTTTTATTTTTACTAAAAATATTTTAATATATTACCTTTTTTAGATATAAACCTTTAGAATCTACTTGAAAAGGAACGATATCTCTTTCCTTTTTATATAAATAATTTTTAATTTCTTCTATTGAAATTTTGTTATCATTATAAGCTAAAATTGTTCCTACAATTTTTCTAATTTCATAGCGCATAAATCCATTACCTTTAAAAACAAACTTATATCCAGATTTAGTTTTTATTAATTTTAAATCATAAATTGTTCTATAAAATAAATCATTATCTTCTTCTTTAGATGTGAAATTTTTAAAATCTTTCTTTCCAATAAATAATGGTAATATGCTTTCAATTTTTTCTTTATTAAATGTTTTATAAAATAATTCATAATTTCTTTTTAAAGGATTATATTCTTTATAGTTAATGTAATATTCATAAATTTTATATTTAACATTAAATCTAGGATTAAAATCATTTTTACATCTTGATATTTTTCTAATAAAAATATCTTCAGGAAGTAATTTATTTAAAGAATATAAAAATTTATATAAATCTATTTTTTTATTAGTATCAAACACTCCTACTTGATAATAAGCATGTACTCCTTTATCTGTTCTACCTGCACTTATTAATTTAATATCTTCAGATAATATCATTGATAAAACTTTTTCAATTTCACCTTGAATAGTTCTTTTTGATGGTTGTTTTTGATATCCATAAAAATTACTTCCATCATAAGAAATAATCATTTTATATCTTTTTACCATGTTTTAACTCCAAAGAAATAATTTATTATATCTTGTAAAGATTCATTATTTGAAATTAAAATTGAAGCAGTAATAAAAAGTCCTCCAATTATAATAATTAAAATAAATAAAAATAAATCACTCCATTTAAATTTTAATTCTCTATATTTGCTTCTTTTTCCATAAGGATCATAGCCTCTTGAATCCATAGCAATAGCAAGTTCATCAGATTTAGAAAAACAACTTACAAGCAAAGGAATTATTAATGTAGTAATTGATTTAATTTTACCTACTAGAAATCCTTTATTATAATCTACTCCTCTAGATTTTTGAGAATTCATTATTTTATGAGATTCATTTAATAAAGTAGGAACAAATCTTAATGCTAAAGAAATTGTTAATGAAATAATTTGAGTAGGAAATTTAAATAATTTTAAAGGTGTTAAATACCATTCTAAAGCATATGTAATTTCCATATTTGTAGTTGTAGAAGTTAAAATTACAGTTAAAGCAACCATTAATGCTAATCTCAATACTATAAAAGCAACTTGTAATAATCCATCATAATACAAAACATAGCCATTTTTAAAATCATATAAAATATGAGTATAATTGCTTGATGGAATAAAAAACATAAAAATAATTAAAAAAATAAACATCATCCGCATCATTTTTAAAGATGAAAAGAAATTTTTAAAAGATACTTTTCCTAATATCATTAAAATGGCAATAAATAATGTTAATAATCCAAGAATAATAAATCTCGTAGTATAGTTTCCATATGGAAGAAAAATAACAACCATAATTAAAATTAATCCAAAAAATTTAATTCTTGAATCAAGTCTATGCAAAATAGTGTTAAGTGGTTGATATTTCCCTAAAATTGGATTCATAATTTAATCTTTTAAAACCTCTATTAATTTATCGAAATCATTTACATTTTTTAAATCTTTTTTATACCCATATTTTTTTAAATAATTTTTAAATTTAAAAAGTGTAGGTATTTCTAATGAATATGTTTCTATATCATCTTCATTAAATAATTCATTAGGAGTTGTTAATTTTAATAATTTACCATCTTTTAAAATTGCAACTTTTTTACTATAAGTAACAAGCTCCATGTCGTGAGTTACTACAATAACAGTCTTATTAGTTTTTGCAATATCTAAAATAATTTTTAATATTTCTTCTTTTCCATTGGGATCAAGTCCTACAGTTGGTTCATCAAGTACTAAAATATCCGGTTCACTTGCTAAAATACCCGCAAAAGCAACTCTTCTTTTTTGACCACCAGATAATTCAAAAGGACTTCTTGAAAACATATCTTCATTTATTCCTAATAATTTTAAATAATAGGTAGCCTTATTTTTTGCCTCTTCTTCGCCCATACCAAAATTTTTTGGTCCAAACATAGCGTCTTTCAAAATTGTATCAGCAAATAATTGATATTCACTAAATTGAAATACGATACCAACTTTTTTTCTAAGAAAAGTATAATTTTTAAAATCTTTTTTCTTTTTTCTTTTAGATTTAATTAAATCTTTTTTAATTTTTTTATCTTCAGTTACAACAAAATCATCAACAATTGTTGCACCACTTGTAGGTAAAAGCAAAGCATTTAAAGTTTGTATCAATGTTGATTTCCCACTTCCAGTTTTTCCAACGATAGTAAAAAAATCTCCTTTATCAATTGTAAAAGAAACATCATCTAACGCATTACCATATTTGTTATCCTTTTTTAAATATTTAAAAGTGACGTTTTTAAATTCTACTAATTTTGACATAAATATGCTGCTAATCCTTCTAAATCGTTTATATTATCATCTATTTTTTTATAATCTTTTAAGGCATCTTTTATTTTTAAAACAAAAGGAATATCTAAACCTAAATTTAAAATTTCTTCTTTATTTTTAAAAACTTCTGAAGGAATATTGTTTTTAATAATTTTTCCTTCACTTAAAATAATAACTTTATCACTTAAATAAGCTTCTTCAATGTCATGAGTAATTGAAATTATCGTTAATTCAGGATCATTTTTCTTCATTTCAAAAATCAATTGTTTAATTTCTTCTTTTCCTTCAGGATCAAGCATACTTGTTGCTTCATCTAAAATAATTACTTTTAAAGAAAGTGCTAAAACTCCCGCAAGAGCTACCCTTTGTTTTTGACCACCAGAAAGTTCATCAGGAGTTTTTTCTAAATATTTTTCCATACCAACTTTTTTAGAATACTCTTTAACAAGTTTTTTCATTTCTTTTGTAGGTATGTTTCTATTTTCTAATCCAAAAGCAATATCATCTTCTACTGTTCCACCAATAAATTGATTATCAGGATTTTGAAAAACTATTCCAACATTACTTTTTAAATATTCAATGTTATTATCGTTTAATTCAACATTGTTAAAATATATTTTCCCTTCATTTTGAATAAGAATTCTCATAATTATTTTAGCAAGTGTTGATTTTCCACTTCCATTTTTTCCAATTAATGAAACGTATTCTCCTTTATTTACGACAAAAGAGACGTTTTTTAAAACGTCTTCTTTTTCATATCTAAATGTTAAATTTTCTACTTTTAAAATTTCATTACTTGTATTCAATTTGGTTATATCTTCCTTTATATTCTTCAAGTTCAACTCCAGCTAATTCTAACATTTTTCTACTAGCTTGAGTATTAAGAGTTAAATGATATTTATCAGATAAATAAACAATTTTTTTAATTCCAGTTTGAATAATTGCTTTTGCACATTCATTACAAGGAAATAAAGTTACATAAACTGTACATCCTTTTAAACTACTTCCGTTTCTTGTATTTAAAATTGCATTAAATTCAGCATGACATACATATAAATATTTACTATCTAATCCATCATTTTTATTCCATGATAATTTAGATTCATCTAATCCTCTTGGCATTCCATTATATCCAATAGAAACTACTTTATTTTCATTATCTACAATACAAGCACCAACTTTAGTAGAAGGATCTTTACTTCTTTTTGAAGAAAGCAAAGCTATCCCCATAAAATATTCATCCCAATTTAATATATTATTATCCATATTAATTTTCATTTACAATACTTAAAGTTCTTGTATCTTCATCTAAAAATTGATTAGAAATTTTTGTTTTAATTTTTGCAGTAATTGTAATGTTATCAATACCACCTGCAACAAATGAGCATTTACCTGTAGTTTTATCAATTGTAACGCTATATTCAGTTCCATCATTTCCATTAACGTGGATTTCAACGTCTCCAAATTCAGAAAGAGCGATTTGTTGAGAACTATTTCTTTCTCTATTTAATGAAACTATATAATTAAACTCTACTGTTGATCCTGTAAATTTAGATGCACCATCTAAGCAAATACGTAATCCATATTTACTATCATTCTTGCCTCTTTCATTTGGAGTAAAATTATATTCGTAAGTTGCAACAATTGAAATTGATTCTTTATTTGAAGTAGATACTTTAATTACATTATTACTATCAGGAGTTTCGTTAACTTCATTAACAAGTAAAGTTGCAATCTTCTTTAAATCTTGAGTAGGTAATGCAATTTCAATTTCTCCATCGCAAACATAATAATATTGTTTTAAAGTAGATTTACTATAATCAATATTATTTAATTCATAATTTATATTTCTTAATGTTAATCCTAAAAAGCTTCCTGATAAATTCATATTAGAATAATTAGTAAAACTTAATAAGTTAGGAGTGTTATAAAAAGCATTTTGTCCAATATATGTAACTGATTTAGGAATTTCAATTCCTTCTAAAGAAGTACAACCTGCAAATGCATTAGTACCAATTCTAGTTAATTTAGAATTTTCAACAGATGCAAAAGTAATATTAGTAAGTGAGGAGCATCCTTCAAAAGCATAATCAGGAATTTCTTCTATATTACTAGACATATTAGAAATAATTTTAATAACTTTATTATTTTTAAAAGCATCAGGATTTATTTCAGTTACCTTTTTATCTCCAAAATTAGATACAATCGTAATATTAGTAATTGAATTATTATTTTCATCTTTTTCTGAAACTTTATCGATTATATAATGAGTTTGATCAGTAGATAATTTATAAGTAACATTTTTATAAGTAAATGAGGTTTTATAATCATAAACTGCAGTTGCAGTTATTGATTTCAATCCACTTGGTCTAAAAGTAATAACATTATCTTCTCTAGAAACTTCACCTGAAAAACCATCTATATCATAAGTCTTAAACGTTCCATAATCTTGAGTATTACAAAATGGTAAAGAAATAGTATCCCATGAATAATATGTTGAAGGAGCACTTGTAACTGTTGAACCTCCTTCTCCAGGAACTATTGTAATAGTTCTTAAAGTTAATCCAACTCTAGCGCCTTCTTTCGAAGATATATTTGAATTATTAATTAAATGAGTTAATTCTTCAGTATCGTTAAAAGCATTATTTCCAATTGTTGTAACGCTACTTGGAATGATTAAATTATCTATAGCTTCACAATGTGAGAATGCATTAGCACCAATCTTCTTTAAACTATTTGGTAAAGTTAAAGTTGTTAATAAAGGGCAATTAGCAAATGCACTATCTCCAATAACTTCTAATGAAGAATTTTCAGTAATTTCAACTCTTTCTAAATAACTACAATTATAAAATGCGTTATCAGGAATAGAAGTTATTGTATCAGGAAAATTTTTTACTTCCTTTACATTAGTAGAATAAAATGCATCTCTTGAAATTTCTGTAACTTTCTTTCCACCAATTTCGCTCTTTAAAGTAATAATTCCATTATATTTAGTTAAATAATCATTATCAATAGAAGAAATTGTATATCCTGTATCATTTTTAACATATTTAACTCCATCTACAGTTGTAGAATTTGTTAAAACAAAATAAGCTCCAGCACCACAAGCTAAGGAAGCAAAACTAACTCCAAGTACAGATGTAGTTACAATCAAACCTAAATGTTTACCTCTTAATTTATTTTGGCCATCTCCCCTAGTAGATAATAATCCATCAATTCTTTGAAGTAAAAATTCAGAATCTGAACTCATATAATTTCTTGAAATATAATCTTTTGCTTGTTGTAAACAACCCATTTCTTGATAAGCTTCTAAGTTTTTAGAAATGAAACTTAAAATATAACGCTTATTAACGCTATTTTCTTCTTCGCATTGGTTTGCTAAATCATTAATATCACTAATATCAGAATAATTTTTTAAATAATTTAAGCATTCTTCATAAGCACTATCAGCAGTATTAAGTCTTGCAAAGAAAGCTTCATCTAATCCGTTTTGATTAATAAAATCTGCGTTAACATAACGGAATTTATTATTTAAATTTTGATTAATTACTAAAAAAGTTTGATTTGAATCAATATTATTGTCTTTTTGAACTTTATATAATCTTAATAATTGTTCTAAAGACAATACTTTTAATTTTTCATTATTAGTTTTAAGAACAACTTCATGCTTTAAAGAATCTAAAAACTTTTTAACATTTCCATCCGCAAATTTTTCTGCATTTATGAAAAATTGACTAGAAGTAACTCTACTATCAGATTTTTCTTTTAATTCATTTACAGAAGTAAAGCCAAATTCAATTAATAATTTTGCAATGTAAAAATATGGAGAATTTGGATTTAATCTATAAATAAATTCTAATTCTTCATTAGCATTTACATAATCTCTTTTTTCAATAAAAGTAAGTGCTTTTTTGTAATGATCTTTGAGACTTTGATAATCACTACTATTATTAACACTTGTGTCTAAAACTTCTTTTTTATCATCCATATTACTTAAATAACTCCTTTAATATTTCCACCATAATATTCATTTGAGTTATTGAGACTAACTCAAATCTACCATGTGGAGAAAAATCACCTACACCAAGATTTGGGCATGGAAGACCTAGATATGTGATGGTAGCTCCATCAGTGCCTCCCCTTATTGGAGTATAGGATATTTTAACACCTTTTTTTAAATATGCTTTATTTATTAAATTGATTGCTTTCATATCATTTTTAAAGTAATCAAACATATTTCTATAATCATCAGCAATTTCTAATTTAATTTCTGCTTTTGGATATTTCTTTTCAAGTTTTTCTTTTTCTTTTTCTAAAATAGCCTTCTTTTCTTCAAGTAAAGTTTTATCATGATCCCTTAAAATAAAACTTAATTCGCACTTTTCACAATCACCTTTAAAATCAGTTAAATGAATAAAGCCTTCTCTTAACTCTGTTTTTTCAGGAACCATATTTGAAGGTAAATCCATAACAAATTCACTTCCTAGTTGAGCAGCATTAACCATAATATTTTTAGCCATGCCGGGATGTACACCAACTCCTAATATAGTAACTTTAGCGTGTGCAGCGTTAAAATTTTCATAATTTGCTTCATAAATCGATTCTCCATCAAGAGTAAAAGCAACATTTGCGTTCATTTTTTTAGGATCAAAATGTAATGCACCAGCACCAATTTCTTCATCAGGAGTAAAACCAATTGCTAAATTAAAATTAAATTCATCTTTATGATTAACATAATATTTAGCAAATTCTAAAATAATAGCAATACCTGCTTTATCATCTCCACCTAAAAGATGTTTCCCATCAGTAACCATTAATTTTTCACCAATTAAATCTTTCAAAAAAGGAAAATCATTAATTTTCATTGTATATTTTTCATCTAATACAATATCTTTTCCATCATAAGATTCAATAATACGTGCATTTTTAATTCCACCTATTAAACTTGGAGATGTATCCATATGAGCAATAAGTCCAATAGTTTCTTTTGAACCATTATCTATTCTAGCATATATAAGTCCAAATTCATCTTGATAAGAATTGTTAATTCCTTCTTCTTTTAATATATTCAATAATTTCTTACCAAACTCTATTTGAGATGATGTTGAAGGATATGACGAAGAATTTTCATTACTCATCGTATCAAAACTAATTAAATCTTTAAATCTTTCTACAATATCCATTTTCTATCTCCCATAATAAACTATTTTGAAATCTAATGATGAAAAACTGATTACACTTTCATTAGAATCATCACCCTTTAAAGTTAATCCTTTTGATTCGATTAACTCTAGATTCTTTAAATCTTTAATATTAATTTTACTAAATGTATAAGTACCCTTTAAAATTTTATTATTAGAAATAAGAGTATTTTCTCCATTTTTAATTTCAAAAGAAGCATATTTTGATGCATTTGATGTGGTTTCATAACTTACTTTAAAAATTAAATCGATATATTCTTCATTTAACGATAATTCATCATTATCGTTTTTAATAAAATTTAAATCAATTAAATACCCATTTTTTGATTCATTTAATGTTCCTAATTCTTCTTTAGAGTATCCTAAAAAATTATTGTTGTTATCAACATAACTTGAATTATAAGAATATAATTTCCCATTATATCCAATCTCATAATTTGGAGTAGTATTCATTGGAATTAAAAATAATAAAAGCCCGCCAATTAAGAAAGCTCCACCAACTAAAGTAACAATAATCTTTGTTAGATATTTTCTTTTTTCTTCCATAGTTAAAATACCTCAATCTTATTATATCAAAATATCAATAAATGTTAACTTAAATAATTTATGATATTTAAAAATTTTATATATTTTTATGTGATTACTTTTGCAAATAAAAAAAGGAGAAAATCTCCTTTTATTTTTGATTTTGTTTTAAAATTTCACAAATTTTATAACCACCATCGTAATGACCTTCTTTTTTAAGTTCATTAATTCTATTAATCATAAATCTTAATAAATCTTTGTCATTTATTATATTTTTTAAAGATCTTTCTAATGTTTTAGAATCTTCGCATTCTTTAAAAGCGTCTCCCATTTCATGACCAAATCTTCCTCCGTATACTTCATGTCCTCCAATATGTCTCATGAATAATTTAGGAATTGGATAATATACTAATTCGCTAGGTTTTGTGATTAATAAATCGCTTACTCTCATTAATAAATTAGTAGAATAAACTGCTTCAAAAATATCTTTATTATAGAAAGTATATATTCCTTTTGAATCTTTATCTCTAATATCATCTACAAACTTTAATATATCATCATATCTATTAAAGAAATCTACGCTATTTAAATCTTTGATTTTCTTTTTCATTAAATTATAAACATCTTTATGATCTCCAAAGTTCATAAATAAGCAAACTTTATTTTCTTTAATATAAGGAAGCAAAAATTTTACAAGAGAAATAAATAAATCGCTACCTGCTCCAGCTCCTCCAACACTTAAAAGAACTCTTAAGGGTTTGTTTTCATTTATTCTTTTTAATCTTCTAAGACAATCTTCTTCTAAATTAATTAAGAATTCGTGGTCAACAAAACATCCTACTTCCTTTATATCTTTATCTTTCATTCCATTTAATTCTTTTTTAGAGAATCCATTTAACGTTTTATATCCATAATATGTAAATGGAGTTTGAACACAATGAATTGCGCCTTCACTAAGATGTAAAGCCATTGGCCAATTATCTGGAACTGCATTAACTACATTTTCCATTCCTGCATGAATTGCACCTTGAGAAGGCCAAACATGAGTTGCAATATAAGGTATATTTTTAGGTATATTATCGAAAATAGGCACTAATAATTCAGAATTCTTTTGATCTTTAGCGTTATATTCAATTTTTTTAAAACCCTCAGAATTTAATGGCTCCCAGATAAGATGATTAAATAATTTTGATTTTTGAGAAATCTTACTTGCCAAAGAATACATATCATTTTGTTTTCTTATCATTTTAGAACCAGTAGCATCAAAAGAAGCTAAATCTAACCAATAAGGATTATATCCCATTGCTTTTGCACAACTTGCTAAAGCAATTGAAATTCTATAATGACCAAATCCCATTCTAATATTTCCAACAATTAATGCATTTGGATCAAATTCTTCATTTTCTTCTTTAAAAACTACCTCTTTAACGCCCAAAAAAGATAAAGTTTTATTATCTTTAAAACCGATTTTATAATTTTTTAATGAATCATCTCCAAATTCTTTTATAAATTTATTTTTAGATTTATTAGCTTGTTTAATTGTTCTTTTATCAATTTTATTATTAAAAATTATAGAGGTTTTATCCATTTTATTTCTCCTTTTTTAGTTAAATATCTTAATGTATATTTTTTTTCATTATTTATAAAATCTAAATCTATAATTGATTTATTTTTTCTAATATCAATAATTTCAGAGCCTATTAGATTTCTAGCGTCTTCTAATTTTCTTTTTTTAATAGCATTATAACAAGAAACATCATCACTAGTCATAAATAAAGAACCTAACAAATGATTTAAAATCAATAAAGAATCTTTTTGTTTACTATTTAGTTCAATATTATCATCTCTTAATAAATAAACATCAGGATCATTTTTAAATACTATATTATTAAAATAGTTTCTATAAATCGTATTAACTAATGTAATTTTAGTAGATATTCTTTCTCTATGAAATAATCTCATATAAAGTTTATCATTAAATTTAAGAGATACATCTGGTCCAATTCTAGCATAATCCGCCAATAAAAATGATGAAGATAAAGGTACTCCACAAACTAAAATTAAAGAGTCTTCTTTTAATTCTTCACGAATTAATTCTAAAATATTCCTCATCATTTCTGCTTTTGTTTTATCTTTATCTTTAATTAAAGTTGCAGCGTATAGAAAATCTAATTTAAAAAAATCAAAACCAATTTCTTTATAAAGTCTTAAACATTTTTTAATATATTCGATAACTGCAGGTTTCCTTATGTCTAAAACAAGATCACCACTCCAATTGCATCCAGCATATATTTCTTTTTCATTCTCTTTATAAATGAAAGAAGGATGTTCTTTATATAATTTAGAATTTTTTTCTGCTACTAAAGGCGCTAACCAAATTCCTGCTTTTAATCCTTTTGAATGTATTTTATCTACAATTGGTTTTAACCCATTAGGAAATTTATTTTTATCAATATCTAACCAATCCCCAACATAAGTTTCACTTCCATCATCAATTTGAAATAAATCATATGAAGAAGAATCGATAGAATCTAAATTTTTTAAAATAATTTCTTCATTAATGTTTTGATAATGATTATACCAAGAAGTATAACCTCTTAAATTATTAATTTCTCTATTAGTTTTAAATAAAGAAAGATAATCTTTAGTTATTTTTAGATAATTTCCTTTAAAAGTTACATAATCAAATAAAGTAAATTCACTAGATAATACTCTTTCATTTATATCACTTTCTAATCTAATAAAATTCTTTTTAACATAATGATTAATAATTAAATAAGAATTAAATTCATTTTTAGATCCAATTAAAATAGATTCATTATTTAGTTTATTTCTAATATATGAAAAAGTATAACCATGTAAACAATGAAGTTTATATTCTTTAAATATTTCATCTCCATATTCTTTAAAATGAAATTTATTTAAAATCATTTTATGTAAAAAATTTCTTTTTTTAATATGTTTAAAAATTTTATATCGATCAAGAGAATTCAATTCTTCGTTAATATCAAATTCTCTTGTATCCGTCCAAGATTGAAATCCATTTAAATATATACATTCATCTTTTTTATAATTATAAGGTATATCAATATAACAAGAAATTAATTTAATTTCTTTTTTTGGATAAATTTTAATAATTGTTTCATTATTTACATTATTAATTTTTAATGCATAGTCCTCATTTTCTATTTCAGAACTATTTTTTTGAGTGTCAGAAACTTTATAAATTAAATTTAAGTTAATCATTTTTTAATTCCTTAGTTTCTTCTTTATTATTATCTAAAATTATTTTTTCTTTACTTGCTAAAGTTGAATTAACTCCTTTTTCATTATAGAAAGCTAAAATTAAAGCGCCTAGTAAGCAAAATACAATTGCAACAATTCCAACAAGTCTAACACCTAATTCACTTGCAACTATATCATTGCTTCCTGCAACTTGAGTTGCTCCTATAATTGCTAAAGAAGTAAATGCTAAAGTTGCTAAAGATTGACCAAGTTTCATTGAAAAAGTTCTAGCAGCAAAGAACATTCCCTCTCTATTTTCTCCCGTTTTAATAGCTTCACATTCAGCAACATCTGCTACTATTGATTGAGGAATAATTCCAAGTAATGCCATTGGGAAGGCAGCAACTACAACAATTAAAATACCAATTAAAGAAAATTCTCCAAATTTAATATCAAATCCACCAAGTCCACAAACTGTTGCAAGAATATATGCAATTGATAAGCCAATAAATCCAAGAATAGTTAATTTTTTCTTACCAAATTTTTTAACAAGTTTAGAAACAACTGGATAAAAACACGCACTTAATACAGTCATAGCACCCATATAATAAAGAGTTGTAGATCCATCACTATCTCCCATTAAAACTTTAACAAAGAAAGGAAGACCCGTTTGGAAAAGAGTAATTCCAATCCAATACATAATGTCACTTCCAACAAATATTCTAAAATCTTTATTTTTAAAAGTTGATTTTAATGATTTAAATGCATTTGTGTTATCTGGAGGATTATCTACAAATTCTCTTTCTTTTAATAAGAATGTAGGAAGTAACATACAAATACATGCAATAACTGCTAAAACAATAAAACAAATTCTATAACTCCAAGCGAATCCTACTGATTCTTTTAAAAATCCTGCAAAAACAAATGGAGTATATGCAAGTAATAATCCAAAGAAATATGTTAATGAAATAGATGTTGAAATATACATTCTATCTTCTTGAGTTTTACCAAATTCACTAATTAAAGCATTGTATGGAGTACAATATAAAGTCATAAATAAATAAAATAAAATTAAGAAAATTAAAATCCATGCGAAATTAATATAACTAATTCCTTCAATTGGAGCACAAAATACTAATACTGTTAAAACTGAAAATGGAATAGCACTTAATTGCATAAAAGGAATTCTTCTTCCTCTTTTTGATTTACATCTATCGCTTAAACTTGCTACAAGTGGATCAGTAACTGCATCAAAAATTCTACAAATAAAAGTAATTAATCCCAATAAAGTTAAAACTCCTCCTATAATTAATCCAGGTTGAATATAACTTATCGCACCACTATCAATATCTCCTTGAGTAGGTAAATAAAATGTTACAAGCCAAGTATTAATAATACCTCCAAGTAAACTCCAACCTAGTTGACCTATTGCAAATATCCACATTTGCCCTTTTGTTAATCTTTTCATATAAATCTCCTTATGTATTTATTAATTTTTAATATAGTTTATAAACGATGAAATTAAACATTCTATTTCTTTAATTTTATTTAAATTTAAATCTTGCTTAATTAACGCTTTATCAATAGATAAATATTTAGATAATGCAAGCAAAGAATGACAAGAAGAATTAAAAAATAATTCATAATCTAAATCTTTTTTAATTGATTTATCTTCAATTCCTAATTTTATAAATTTAAGATAATATTCTTTAAATTTTTCAATGCCATTTTCGTAATTATCTAACTCTAAATTATCGTTATTTAATAAATATAAATCAAATTCTAATAAGATCTTATAATATTCAATATGATTTTTAAATACTTCTAAAAATATATTATAAA
>CAZDPH010000009.1:0-3455 GCA_964507285.1 uncultured Staphylococcaceae bacterium
TTTAAAAGGAGAAAATATGAAAGTATTAATAATAAATGGATCACCTAGAATTAATGGAAATACATCAATTGCATTAAATGAAATGAAAAAAATTTTTACTAAAAATAATATTGAATTTAATGAGTATCAAGTATTAGGAAAAGACATTAGAGGATGTATTGCATGTAATCATTGCCATAAAAAAGATAATCTAAATGGAGGATGTATTTTTAATGATGATGTTAATAAATTAAATGAAATTTTAAAAGAATCAGATGGAATAGTAATTGCTTCTCCAGTTTATTATTCTTCTCCAAACGGAACATTAATTTCATTATTAGATAGATTATTTTATTCTTGTAATTATGATTTAAAAATGAAAGTTGGATGTAGTTTAACTTGTTGTAGAAGAGGAGGAAATTCTTCTTCTTTAGATGTATTAAATAAATATTTTTCTATTTATGAAATGCCTATTGTTACTTCTACTTATTGGAATATGGTATATGGAAGAAAAATAGGAGAAGTAACTCAAGATGAAGAAGGATTACAAACTGTTAGAAATTTAGCATCTAACATGGTATTTTTAATGAAATCAATTGAACTAGGTAAAAAAGAAATAGGAATGGAAGAAAGTGAAAGTGGAAAATACACTAATTTCATTAGATAAACAAAATATGAAAGAGATTAATTATTTAAAAAAAGGAGATAAAATTTATTTAGTAGCACCTTCTTTTGGATGTACTTTAACTCCTTATAAAGAAAGATTAGAAAACGCAATAAAAGTATTTAAAGATTTAGGATATGAAGTTATTGAAGGGAAAAATATTTATCTTCAAAAAGGACATGTTAGAAGTAATACTGAAAAAGAATGTGCTAAGGAAATAATGTCTGCTTTTGAAAGTGATGCTAAAGTTATTTTTAGTGTTGGTGGAGGAGAAACAATGATTGAAATTTTAGAATACATTAATTTTTCTAAAATTAATAAATTACCTCCTAAATTATTTATTGGTTTTTCAGATAATACTAATTTAACATTCTTACTTACTATTTTAACTAATCAAGTAAGTGTATATGGGCCATGTTTTCCTACATTTGGAAATGAAATAATGTCTAGACCTTGTCTTGATACATTAGATTTAATTACTAATAAAGTAAATAAAATTAAAGGATATCCTAAATGGAATAAATATTCTAATCATGATTTTACATTACTTAATCCTTTAAAGGAATTACCTTTAGAATCTAAAAGTAAATTAACTTTAATAAACTTAAAAGAATTTAATGTTAAAGGGATAATGCTTGGAGGATGCTTAGATATATTAACTTTATTATGTGGCACTAAATATGATAAAGTTAAAGAATACATTGAAAAATATAAAGATGAAGGTATTATTTGGTATTTAGAAGCATGTGATTTATCTCCTTTAGGTATTGAAAGAAGTTTATTTCAACTTAAAGAAGCAGGTTGGTTTAAATATTCAAAAGGATTTATTTTTGGTAAACCTTTACATTATGATGAAAAACAATTTAATGTCGATAGAAAAAAAGCAGTTTCTCATATCTTAAAAAAGCTAAAATTACCAATCGTTTTAGATGTAACTTTAGGTCACTTTAATCCTTCTTTACCAATCTTAAACGGTAAGAAAGCTAATTGTAAAGTTATTGATAATGAATTAGAAATTGAATACTTAGATTAATTATTCATTTTTACTATTTAATTAAAGTGATAAAATATTTATTAATAAAAGGAGATTAATTATGTCAAAAAGAGTATTTGTTAATGGTAAAATCTTTACTGTTAATAAAAATAAGCCTTGGGCTGAAGCATTAGTAATTGAAGATAATAAAATTATTTATGTTGGTGATAATGAAGGTGCTAAAAAATATTTATCAAGTGGAGTAATTGAAGAAGATTTAAAAGGAAAATTAGTAACTCCAGGATTAATTGATGGACATATTCATGCTTTAATGGCAGTTTTAGTAAGATGTGTTATTGTTTTAAATGCTTCTATGGACTTAGAGACAATTTGTAAAACATGTAAAGACTATATTAGTAAACATCCTGATCTTCCTGCATATTTAGGTATGGGATGGAATGACGGAATGTTTGGAGAAATTGGTCCAAATAAGAAAGTATTAGATGAAATTTGTAAAGATAAACCTTTAGCATTATTTAGTGCTAGTGGACATTGTGGATGGTGTAATTCAAAAGCATTAGAAGGTGCTCATATTGATAAGAATTTCAAAGATCCAGATAGAAGTGCAGGTCATTTCTTTATGAGAGATGAAAATAATGAACCTACAGGTTATGTAAAAGAAACTGTTTGTACTAATATTATTTTATCAAGTGCTAACTTTACTCCTCTTGAAATGCTTGGAGAAGAAGCAGTTAGACTTGGAAAATATTGTGCATCAATTGGATTAACTTCTGTATTTGATTGTGGTAACTATGATTTCTTTGAACATATTGTTAATGATGATTTAATGAAAGAAATTGATAATGTTGATTGCCCTGTAAGAGTTGATCTTTGTGGAGTTATTGCTAATAACACAAATATCAATGTAGCATATGAAGAGGCTAAAAAATTACATTCTAAATATATGTCTGATATGTTTAGATGTACTTTCTTAAAAATCTTAAATGATGGAACAGTTGAAAATTTCTCTGCTGCTATTCCAAATTCATATCCAGGAGCAGATAAAGTTAAACCTACATTATCTAAAGATGAATTAGTTTATTGGGGAGATAAAGCTGCAAAAGCAGGACTTGATTTAAATGTTCACGCTATTGGAAGTGTTACAATTCATGAACTTTTAGAAGCCGCTGGAGAATTAAGAAAAATGGGTCATAAGGATATGAGAATTATTTGTTCTCATTCAGCATATGTTTTCCCAGAAGATTTAGAATTATTTGGTAAATATGATGTTATTGGTAATTCTACTGGATTATGGTTTGCAGCATGTTCAGAAAGTGATGAAAAATTAATTGAATCATTAACACAAGCTAAAGCATATCCAATGAAATCAATTTTAACTTCTGGAAGTAAAATCTCATTAAGTAGTGATTACCCTACAGATGCTCATGCACTTCTTCCAATTCCTAATATGGAAGTTGCAATTACTCGTCAAGAATTAGGAGATAAAAATGGCTTCATTCATGATGAAAAAGAAAGATTAACTTTAGAAGAAGTAATTGAAGCATACACATTATCTAACGCATATGAAATGAGAATGGAAGATAAGATAGGTTCTTTAGAAGTTGGAAAATATGCTGATATTGTAATATTTGATAAAAACTTATTTGAATTAGATCCTCATGAAATTCATACTGCTAAAATTTATGAAACAATTATGAATGGTATTACTAGATATAAAGCAGAATAATTAAAATAATAAATTAAAAAGAATGTATTTTTTGAATAAATACATTCTTTTTTTGGATAAAATTTAATTTTAGTTACTTCTTATTTATATTT
>CAZDPH010000009.1:3465-11599 GCA_964507285.1 uncultured Staphylococcaceae bacterium
ATATAGAAATTAGAAGATATTTTCATTATAATTAAATATGTATCAGTGTAAGATACAATAATATATTTAATTTAAGTTAATAAAATTAATAATATAAATACATATTTTTATAAAAATAATTTAAATACTTACATTTAAAATATAATTTTAATAAGGAGACAAAAATGGATAATTTAATGGTTATTTTAATTGTCGTTTCTGTTTTTATTGTTTCTTTAATTTTAGGATTTTTAATTTGTTATTTTATGCCTTATTTTTCTAAGAAAAGAGCAGAAAGTAAAGCAAGTAAAATCATCAAAGATGCAGAAATTAAAGCAGAACACATTGAAAAGAACGCACAATTAGACGCTAAACAAACAGTAGCAGATTTAAAGCTTGAAGCAGAAAGAGATATTAAAGAAAGAAAACAAGATATAATTTCTAATGAAAAGAAATTAGATCAAAGAGAAGAATTAATTAATAATAGAGACGCTCAATTATTAAAGAAAGAAACTGTCTTAGAAGAAAAAGAAAAATTAATTGATACTCAAATTGAAGAAAATAAGAAAAGACAAAAAACTTTAGATGAAAAAATTAATTCAATTTTAGAAGAATTAGAAAAAGTTGCTAATTTAACTGAAAAAGATGCTCGTGAAGAGATCTTTAAAAGAGTTGAAGAAAAAGAATCAAATAATATTGCAAAATATTTAAAAGAAAGAGAAGAAGAAGCAGAAGAAACTGCTGATGATAAAGCTAAAGACATTTTAGCTAATGCAATTGCAAGACACTCTCAAGAAGTTACTACTGAAAGAACAGTAAATGTTATTGCTCTTCCTAGTGATGAAATGAAAGGTAGAATTATTGGAAGAGAAGGAAGAAACATTAAATCTTTAGAAGCAATGCTTGGAGTAGATATTTTAATTGATGATACTCCTGAAGCAATTACAGTATCATGTTTCAATCCAATTAGAAGAGAAATTGCTTCTAAAGCTCTTCAAACATTAATTAAAGATGGAAGAATACAACCAGGTAGAATTGAAGAAGTAGTCGCTAAATGCAAAAAAGAAGTTGATGAATCAATTAAAAAAGCTGGTGAAGAAGCTATATTCAAACTTGGTATTGGTAAAATGGATAAAGAACTTGTTATGAATATCGGAAGATTAAAATATCGTACAAGTTATGGGCAAAATCAATTAGAACATTCAATTGAAACTGCAGCACTTTGTGGAGCAATGGCAGCTGAACTTGGATTAAATCAACAAATTGCAAAAAGAGCAGGTTTATTACACGATATTGGAAAAGCAAGTGACTTTGAAGTTGAAGGAAGCCATGTTGAAATTGGTGCAAGACTTGCTAAAAAATGTGGAGAAAATGAAATTGTTGTTAATGCAATTGAAGCACATCATGGAGACGCTCCAATTAAGTTTGTTATTTCTTCACTTGTTATTGCAGCAGATACATTAAGTGCAGCTCGTCCAGGTTCAAGAAGTGAAACATTAGAAACTTACATTAAACGTCTTGAACAATTAGAAACAATTTGTAAATCTTATGATGGAGTATTAAATTGCTATGCTATCTCAAGTGGAAGAGAAGTAAGAGTTAACGTTATTCCTGAAAAGATTAATGATTTAGAAGCATTTAAACTCGCTAAAACAATTAAAGATCGTATTGAAAATGAAATGCAATACCCAGGTCAAATTAAAGTTAATGTTATTAGAGAGTATCGTGCTATTGAAACAGCAAAATAGTTATGAATATACTTTTTGTTGGAGATGTAGTTGGTAAAGTAGGAAGAAAGGCTTTGAAAGAAAACCTTTCTTTTATTAAAGAGAAGTATAAAATTGATTTTACTATTGTTAATGGAGAAAATATCTCTAATGGAAGAGGTATTAATAATCAACATTATAATTTCTTAACTAATTTAGATATTGATTGTATTACATTAGGTAATCATTATGTAGATAAATTAGAAGAACTTAAAATGTTTATTGATAATGATAATATTGTTAGACCTTTAAATATTAAAAATGAATCTTTAAAGGGAGAAGGATCTAGAGTATTTGAAATGGATAATGGAATTACTATTAGAGTTACTAATGTTTTAGGTCAAGTATTCATGAAAGAAGAAGTAATTCCTCCTTATGAAGCAATATCTAAATTATTAGAAAATGATTATAGTGATATTCATATTATTGATTTCCATGCAGAAGCTAATGGAGAAAAACAATCTATTGCACATGCTTTTAAAGGTGAAGTAACTGCAATAATTGGAACACATACTCATGTTCAAACTAAAGATGCTATTATTATTGATAAAAAAACTGCATACATTTCTGATTGTGGAATGTGTGGAGATAAAAATGGTATTTTAGGATTTGAAGAAGAATCAGTTATTAATAAACAATTATTACATAAAAATAATGTAATGAATTTAAATGATGATGCTCCTTATGTATTTTCTGCAGTAGTAATTCAAATAGATGATTATACTTTTATGCCTACTAAAATTATTCCTATTTACTTAGAAGGAGAATAAAAATGAGAGAAATTAAATACATTGAAAAACCAGATTTTAAAAAGAGTATTAAAAGAAATGGAGATATTGATACTTTAAGATATACTTATGATCCTTCTATGTTATTAGTAAATAAATTAAAGAATAAATTATATTTTATTAAAACACATGGATGTCAAGCTAATGTAAGAGATGAAGAAGTAATTTCAGGTATTTTAAATCAAATAGGTTTAAAAAGAACAGAAAGTATGGAAGAAGCTGACATTATTTGTATTAATACTTGTAGTGTTAGAGAAAATGCTAATGATAAAGTATATGCAGAACTTGGAGACATTAAGCATTTAAAAGCTAAAAAGAAAGATTTAATCTTAATGGTAGCAGGATGTATGATTGAAACTGAAGATACATTAAATAAAGTTATTAATGTTTATCCTCATGTAGATATTATCTTTGGTACTCATGAAATATCTTCATTAATTAGATTACTTGATGAATATGTATTAAATGAAGGTAATCTTAGAATCATTAATGTTTCTAGTAAAGAAGGAGATATCGTAGAAGATTTACCATCTTCTAGAAATAATAAATATCAAGCATTTGTTAATATCTCATTTGGATGTGATAATTTCTGTACTTATTGTATTGTTCCTTTAACTCGTGGAAAAGAAAGAAGTAGAGCATTAAAAGATATCATTAAAGAATGTGAATTATTAAAGAAAGAAGGATATCAAGAAGTTACTTTACTTGGTCAAAATGTAGATAGTTATGGAAAAGATTTAGAAGGTGATATTGATTTTGCAACTGTTTTAGAAGAAGTTGCTAAAATTGGTATTCCTAGAGTAAGATTCTTAACCTCTTATCCTAATTACTTTAAAGATAATGTTATTGAAGTAATGAAAAAATATCCTAACATTATGAAATACATTCATTTACCTTTCCAAAGTGGATCTAATTCAGTTTTAAAAAGAATGGCAAGAAGATACACTCGTGAAGAGTATTTAGACTTAGTAAATAAGATTAAAAAAGAAATTCCAGAGATTGCATTCTCTACTGATATCATTGTAGGTTTTCCAAATGAAACTGAAGAAGAATTTAAAGATACTTTGTCTTTAGTAAAAGAGGTAGGTTATACTAGTGCATTTATGTTTATTTATTCTCCTAGAGAAAAAACTCCTGCTAGTAAAATAGATGATAAAATTGATTACAAAACTAAAGTAAGAAGATTTAAAGAACTTCAAAGTGTAATGGAAGAATCAATTTCATTAAAAGCTAATGAACTTGTAGGTAAAACTCTTCCTTTACTTGTAACTGGAGTAAGTAAAACTAATGAAAATATCTTAAGTGGTACTTTAGAAAATTCTAAAACAGTTAATTTTAAAGGAGATAAATCTTTAATTGGTAAGATAATTAATGTTAAAATAATAGAAAGTAAGACCTATTCTTTAATTGGAGAAGTAGTTAATGATTAATCAAAATATTAAAGATGATATTTTAAAATTAAAAGAAGAGGTTCAATCCTCTTCTTTAATTTTAGAATACAAAAAAGTAAAAGAAATAGTAAATTCTTCTTATTACAAAAATAAGATAAATGAAATGAACTTTTATAAATCTAATAATAAAGAAGATTCTAAAGAGTATTTAAAATTAAAAGAAGAATTAGATAATGATATCTTTATTTCTAATTATCGTTTACTTGAAAAAGAAGTAAATGATTATCTTTTAGAAATTAAAAACTTATTGCTACTAGGAGATAAATAAAATGAAATTACCTCACATTATTGTGCTACTAGGACCTACTGCATCTAATAAATCTAAATTAGGAGAGTTATTACATGAAAAAATCCCTTCTAGTAAAATAGTTAATTTTGATGCCTTTCAAATTTATAAAGAAATGAATATAGGTACTGCTAAGCCATCTAGAAAAGAACTAAACAAAGGTTATTATTATTTTTATGATTATTTAGATATTACTCAAGATAATAACATTTATTTTTATCAAGAACTTGCTAGAAACTTTATTGATTCTAATAAAGATTCTACTTTAATCTTTATTGGAGGAAGTGGACTTTACATTAAAGCAGCATTATTTAATTACATCTTCTCTAAAGATGAAATTAAAATGCCTAGTGATTATAAGTCTAATTATTCTAATGAAGAATTATTTAAAGAATTAGAGAAGCTAGATTTAGAAGCAAGTAAAAAAATACATGTTAATAATAGAAAAAGATTATTAAGAAGCTTATTCATTAATGAAGTAGAAGGAAAAAATAAAAGTGAGATCAATCAAAATAAATCTAATGAATTACTTTATTTAGATACTGATTTCATTTTCATTAATCCTAAAAGAAGTGATCTTTACTCTAACATTAATTTAAGAGTAGAAAAAATGAAAGAATTAGGATTAAAAGAAGAAGCTTTAAACTTATTAAATAAGTACAAAAGTATTAATCCTTTAGCGTTATCTGCGATAGGTTATAAAGAATTTAATTATTTAATTAATAATACCTTAACTGAAGAAGAAGTATTTGAATTAATTAAAAAGAATACAAGGAATTATGCTAAAAGACAAATTACTTTCTTTAAACATCAATTTCCTACTTATAAAGAATATGCTTCTTATCTAGAAGCATTTGAATCTTTAAAAAAAGAATATGATTTAAATTAATTTAAGGAGAGCTACTCTCCTTTTTTTAATTTAAATAATGATTTCTTTTTAAAAAGTCAATTAAAAATTTAAAAAATCTTAAAAAATTTAAATAAATACTAAAAAACTACTAGCATTATTATTTATTTAAGTTTAAAATATAAGTGTCTATATATTTATAGGCGTATAATACTTAAATTAGATTTATTAGTCTTAGGTTATTTAAATCAATTTAAATATAATAAACTTGACTTTTTTAATTTAATAGAGTTATTATACTTCTAGAAAAATTTTTAATTGGTAGGAAATAAAAGTTTTTCTAACAAATAAATTTTAGGAGATTATAAAAATGAAAAAAAGAAATTTATTAACTCTTACTGCTTTATGTTTATCTCTTGGTTTAACAGTTACAGCTTGCCAAGGACCTGCAGGTACTGATGGTGCTACTGGTGCTAAAGGTGACAAAGGTGAAAAAGGCGACAAAGGTGACAAAGGTGAAACAGGTGCTAAAGGTGAAGATGGTAAGACATATTTAACTATTTTAGTTAAAGATTGGAAAAATGTCGGTGGTTCTATTGAACAAGATAAATACTTCATTCAACCAGGTGAATCTTTCACATTAACTTTTAAAGCTGACGAAGGAAACGATATCGTTTCAAAATTTGTTGTTAACGGAGAAGAAGTTTCAATTGATCCAAGTGCAACATCATGGAGTCCAGAATCAACAGTTGATGCAACTGGATACCAAGTTTATGCAGAATTCACAAATAAAGAAAATTATATCGCTTCTGAATTATTAGAATTCTATAGTGATTTAGTAGAAAATGATAATCAATTAGCTACTATTTCTTTAGTAAAAGAAAAGAAAGCTGGTGAAGCTGATGCTTATAAATCAACTACTGTATCAAATGCAAGTGGATATGCAACTACAAAATTAGGTGCTGTTGCTAGTGAAGCTCTTGATGCTTTAAATAATATGTCTAACTCATCTACAGGTGCATTTAAAGATTTAGATAATGATGCTACAGCAAGTGAAAAAGTTGCTGCTGCTAAAGCTTATATTGAAGCAAAAGAAGCTAAAATTAAAGAAAAATATGCTGAAGCTTTAAGTGAAGCAAAAACTGAAGCAAAAGCTACATTAGCTACATTATTAAGTGATGTTGAAACTGCTGCTGGTAAAGTTAGCAATAAAAATGTTTATGATAAAACAGCTGATAAAACTGCTGCAGAAGCAAAAATTGATGCATGTACAAGTGTTCAAGCTATTGCTACATTAATTTCAAAAACAAAAGCTGATGCTTATGTTGCTGATGGTAAATCTATTGATAACTGGTTAGTTTTAAAAGAAAAAGGATATAGTGCATTAAAGACTGCTTATGGTGAAACATATAAATTATTTAGTGATAATACTTCAACTGAAACTTCTTATAAAGCAACTTTAGCTTCATTAGAATCTTTAGGAATTAATGATAATCCAAAAACTATTTATGATAAATATTTAGCTAAATTACAAGCTGCAGGTGAAGGAAGTTTCACATATGTAGAAAATGATAGTTCTATTTCTACACAAGGATTAACTACTCTTGCTAATGAAGGAATTAAAGAACTTGAAGGCTTAGAAAAAGAAGTTATTAAGAAAGTTGTTGATGCAGTTTATGATGATTGGTATGATTTAATTGAAGGATTCTCTAAATCTTCATATGCTCCAAAAACTGATACAGTTAGTGGTTTAAAAACTGGTTTAGCAAATGCTGTTAGTAACTATGCAGCTGGTAATACTACTTTATTAGGTATATTAAATGATACAACTGGTTTAAATAGTACAATTCAAGAATATGTATTTGGTGGTAAAGATGTATCAGATTTAGCTGTTATTGATTTCCAAAGCTATTGTAGAGATGAAGCATGGAAAGATGCTGAAGCTACATTAAAAGCTGCTTATCAAGATGCAAAAGCTGGATATACAGATACTTTATATCAAAAAGCAATTACTAAAGGTACAGATGGTAAATATGTAACTTCATTAGGTAAAGTTGAAGAAGAAAACGATGTTGATAACGTTGTTGTTAGTAGTGAAAGTGCTTTAAAAACAGCTACAATAAATGGTGTTGAAACTACTGTTAATAATGATGTTAAATTAACATTAAGTTATTCAACAGCTGATTGGTATAGTAAATTAGTTGGTGTTAAATCTAATGGTAATATTAATATTAAAGGTTGGAATAAATCTAATATTGATGCATTTGCTGCTGCACATAAAGGCGATTTCGAAAAAATTTATAAAGCTGCAACTGAAGAATTTAAAGGCGAATTAGATTCTGAAGTTTATCTCAAATCATTAGATACTTTACAATATGTTTCTACAACTGCTTTAGATGAATATTCTAAAGATGTTGAAGGTTGGAGTAATTTATTAGAAGTTGCTCAAAAAGCATTTGCTAATAAATCTAACTTAGAAGCATTAGATGGTGCTATTTATGAATTTGTTCAAGGCAAAAAATATTCTGATAAAACAACAAGTCTAGAAACTCCAAGTGATGCTAGTAAAGATAAAGCATGGGCTAGCTATCTTAAAGGTGATTCATTAAATACAACAACTTCTGTATTTGGTAAAGCTATTGCTGATATGGTTAAATCAGTATTAGGTGGAACAAGTGTTGCTAGTGCTACAAGTAATTTAGCTGATTTATATGCTCAAGATATTGCTAGCTATTATGAAAGTGTTTTATCAACATTAGTTGATTTAAAAAATACTACAAATGGTGAAGTAGTTGGTGAAGCTAGTAAAGCTGCTAAAATTGTAGAAATTTGGAATACATTATCATTTACAGGTGATACATTAACTGTTTATGTTGATAATACAACATTTGAAACTGCAACGAAAGTTTCTGCTACATCAGTTGATGGATGTGCAACTAAAGTTACATTCTCAAAGAAACAAATGGGAGATATCGAAGGTACACCTTCTACAACTTATGGTATTGACTCATGGGCTA
>CAZDPH010000009.1:11609-15657 GCA_964507285.1 uncultured Staphylococcaceae bacterium
CATTTACAGGTGATACATTAACTGTTTATGTTGATAATACAAAATTTGAAGATGCAACTAAAGTTTCTGCTACATCATTTGTTAAGGCAACTAATGATAAGGCAACTAAAGTTACATTCTCAAAGAAACAAATGGGAGATATCGAAGGTACAACTACAACTTATGGTATTGACTCATGGGCTAAATTAATGAAAACATTAATTGGTAATGTAAGTAAAAAATAGTTCAATAATTAAAATTTAATAAAAAGATCAAGATTTAATCTTGATCTTTTTTTATGCTTATTATTAATATTTGATTTTTATTAATAAAACTTTATTAAAATTTAGAATTATATAAAAGACCAGCTTTTGCTGGTCTTTATTATTTTTAATAAAAATTAATAAAAATGATAAATAAGAAAAATTATTGATAATTAATCTTTCATAATTTTAAATAATTTTTAAAGTATTAATTTAACTTATAATTAAAGTTAATTTAATTTTAAAATATATGAATTATAATTAATTAAAATAACAATTTAATAGTTTCTTTTATATTTTAAGGTTCACCTTTTCTTATTGACTTTCTATATATATATATATATATAATAAAATATAAAAAAGGAGGAAAGATATTATGATAGATTTTAAAGGCAAGAAAGTTGTTATTACTGGATCATTTAAAGACTACCAAAAAAGAGAAGATCTTCAAGAAATATTAAAAAATTTAGGTGCTACATGTCCTAGTGCAATTTCTAAAAGTACTGATATTTTAATTGCAGGAGAAAAAGCAGGTAGTAAATTAGAAAAAGCTAAAGAATTAGGTATTAAGATTATTACTGAAGATGAATTAAAAGAAATATTAAAATAATATGGAAAAAAATAATAATGATTATAAACATATAGATGTTGATGAAATAAAATCTCAATTAGATAATAGTTTATTGCTTTCTAATTTTAAAACAGTTGTAGGGAAGTCTAATATTGAACGTCCTAATTTATTATTTGAAGGTCCTACAGGAATTGGAAAAACTGGAGTAATTAGAGAATGGATTGATGAACATAAAGATAAAATTAATCCTTATTATTTAGATGGATGTTATTTAAAAAAAGTAACTTCTTTAAATGAAGAAGTTATTAAAAATGATTTAAAATTATCTAGTCAATTATTTAGTAGTGATGAAATAGATAAATTATCATCATTAGATAAATTAGTAGTAATAATAGATAATTTTAATTTATTATCTAACTTAGTTAAAAATCATATCTATTTATTAAGTGATGGATATGTAATAGATAATAGAGAAGATACTAAATTAAAAGAAATATCTAATTTATTATTTTATGTTATTGTAATAACTAATGATGATTAGTTATTAATTATTATTGATTTAAAAAGGAGAAAATTATGAAAATTGTTACATTTACTGATGAAAGAATTAAATTGGGCTTAGAAAATTCACTAAGAGATGTCGAAGATAAATTAAAAGAAAATAGTGGTATTTATAAAATTGCAATTAAAGATGGAAAATGGTGTGAGAAAATACTTGATATTTTGGGTGGTAGATCAAATTTATGGTCCTCCTGTGAAGATATTAATTTTATAGATCTTTATGGAGAAAATTTTGAAGGAATACATGGTACAGTTTTATATGTAGGTCAAGCTAAAGGTGAAGATAACTTATATCAAAGATATAAACAACATTCTAAAGGTAATGAAGATAATTCTACATTTTCTAAAACATTAAAAGCTGTTTTAGGTGAGGATTATAAAAAAGCTCTTAATAGTTGTTATTTTTGTTATTATCCATTTGATGAAGATGTTCTTGATGATATAGAAAAAAAAGAAATAAATAAACGGTTTAGACCATTTAATATTCAAAATAATACATATAAAACAGACGATAAAGATAGACAAGAAAAAATTGATTTTGCTAAAAATAAAATTAAAGAATTAAGAGGAGCTTTAAAGGATGAATAATATGGATAAAATTTTAACTGAAATTGATTTTGATAAAGTAGAAGAAGGCTCTAAAATATCTTTAAAAGAACTTTATAAAGATAAAGATAATAAAGATATTGATTATAATTGGAATGTAGTTAAAAAAATTGATTTTGAAAAATTTGAAGAAGGAAAAGCAGACGATGATGACGAACGCATTTGTGTTTTTTATGGTGATAATAATATAACATTTTATGAAAATTTTTATAGTACATGGAATGGTGCTAAAATTAAAAAAGGAAAAGCTTTAATATTATCACAATATTTTCCAATGAAATTAGAATATGGATGTAGATTCATTAGAGATGATAAGTTACCTCTTGGAGGATATTTTATTGAAGGCTTAGAAAGTAATATTTCAGATTATAATAAAATTACTAATTTAAGAAAATTAATTGATTTAGATAATAGAAATAATATTTATATTAATCGTATGGATGGCTGGAATTTTCAATATAAAGGTGATTTTGATCTTGGAGTTATGGAAAACGATAAACTTGTAGACGGATACGATGAAACTGATTTCTGGTGGGATTTATGCGATCCTAGTGATTATGGTTATGATGAATCATTAAATGATGATAATTATGGAATGATTAGTGTTGATGAACCTTTTGGAAATTTATGGATTGTTAATAAAAATTCCTTCTGTTTAAAAATAATACAATCAGATGGAGAAGAATATTTTCCAGGATATATTGATATACATGATAATCAATCATATTTCTTAGAAGAAAGATCTGAAAATGATGAAAGTAAACTTGCATTATGGGATGAATGCAAAAATAATGGAGATTCTTGTGAAATAAATAAATCCAAGTATAATCTATATTTTGGATATTACATGATTTATTTCCTTGATGAACTAGAATATGAAGAAATAAATGAAAATAAATAATATAGCATTATTAAATAAAATTAATTCAAAAATAGATTCTAAATATCATAATTCTTATGTTTACTTGGAATTATTAAATAATTCAATTAATGATTTTAACGAATTATTAAATCAATTAAAATTAAATAATCGGTATTTAGATTATTACGATATTAATATTAAATTATCATCTAAGAAGCCTTTAACAAAAAACAAATGTTATAATTTAAAAGATATTAAAGAATATATTAAGAATAAATGGGATATTGATGAAAAATTATTAGATGATTGTTTAAATAAAGAAAGTTATTTAGAAATAGTAGGTGTAATTGCTAGTAAATATTCTAATAAAGAAGATAACTATAATGAAGATATCTATAATAAAATTAAAAATGTAATTAATAAACTAGTAAATAACATAGGAAATAAAAAATTTTTATCTTTAGGAGATTATTCTCCTAAAGATAAAACAATAACTTTATATATTAATAATATTTATGAATATTCAAAGAGTAATAATATCTTATTTGAAGATATGATAAAACAAGTCTTTATTCATGAATTATTTCATTATTATCATTATAATTATAATGATAATAATATAGAGTTATTATCTAGAAATGATTATACTTCTAAAATAATTAAAGAATCTTTAGCAAGTTATTTTGAATATGAATATTTAAAATATGAAGGATTAGACTCTTCTAAAGAATTATTATTAAATTCTTGGAAAGATAATTCTATTAGTTATTATCCATATTCAGGTGCTATTAACTTTCTATATAATTATGAAATAGATAGTAATGCTTTTAAAAATAACTATCCATTTATATATAAAAAAGATTTTAAAAATATATTTGATAAATTTTTAATTAATATGGATGATGCTTTAAGAGATTTATTACCTTTAGATGAATTTTATTTAATTAAAAATATGGATTCTAGTCATTATTCTAAAAAAGGAATAAAGAAATTATTAGATAGTTTAGATGATTAAAATTAAAAGATTGTATTTTAATAAATACAATCTTTTATTTATTATTTAATTATTAAAGTAAAAATGTCATATAAATAGGAAGATAAGTAATATCATTATCATAATTTAAGTTTTTTAAAGATACTACTATTTTATTAAATTTTAATTGAGGATATTTTTCTTTTAATGCTAATAAAGAAGAAGTAGTAAAT
>CAZDPH010000010.1:0-12285 GCA_964507285.1 uncultured Staphylococcaceae bacterium
TATGTGATGCTGTGGTTGAAGCAAAAGGTGGTTTACCAGAAGTTGCTTATAGTAAAGATGAAGGTTCTGAAGCTACTATGAAAGATGCAGTTAACCAAGCTGATAGAGAAAATGCTATTAGATTAGCTGCTAGAAGAGAAATGCAAAAAGAAAGAATGGAAAAGAAAAAGCAAGATTCCAAAATCGTTTAAATCAAAAACCAGAAGTTAAAAAAGAAGAAAAAACAGCTGAAAATGCTGAAGAAAAAGGAGAATAATTACATATGGCAAATATCGCATTAATTAAAGTTTTACGTGAAAGAACTGGTGCAGGCATGATGGATTGTAAAAATGCATTAGATGCTTGTGGTGATGATGTCGATAAAGCTTGCGATTGGTTAAGAGAAAAAGGTATTGCAAAACAAGCTAAAAAAGCTGATAGAATTGCTGCTGAAGGTTTAGTCTTAACAAAAGTTTGCGAAAAATGTAGAAAAATTGCAATTTGCGAAGTCAATTGTGAAACAGACTTCGTTGCAAATAGTGATCCTTTTAGAGAATTAGTAAATAAAGTTAATGAAACTATTTTAGAACATAGTGAATCATCTTTAGATGAAATTAATAACTTAGTTGCTCCTTTATTTACAGATGCTACTGTTAAATTAGGTGAAAAATTATCTTTAAGAAGAGAAGAAGTTATTTCTTTAAAAGATGGACAAGGATATTGTTCATATATCCATGGAAATGGAAAAATTGCAGTTGTTGTAGTTTTAGAAAAAGAAAACGCTGATTTAGCAAAAGGCATCGCTTTATCAATTTGCTCAGGTAATCCAAAATATATTTCAATTAATGATGTTCCAGCTGAAATTGTTGCTAAAGAAAAAGAAGTTCAAATTGCTGCAGCTAAAGAAGATTCAAAATTAAAAGATAAACCAGCTGCTGCTTTAGAAAAGATTATTGAAGGAAAACTTCATAAAGTTTTCAGTGAATTATCACTCGAAGATAAAGAATTTATTTTAGATCCAAGTAAAACAGTTGCTCAAGCTTTAAAAGAAGATAACAATAAAGTTGTTTCTTTTATCCGCTATCAAGTTGGTGAAGGATTAGAAAAGAAAGTCGATAATTTTGCTGAAGAAGTTATGGCTCAAGCTAAATAATTAATTTTATAAAGCCTCAATTTTTGAGGCTTTTTATTAGAGATATTTGAGGTTTTATGGAAAAAATATATAAAAGAGCAATCATTAAATTAAGTGGAGAAGCACTAGGTGATCAAATTAATCATAAAATTTTTGATTCAAAAAAATTAAATTTAATTATTGATCAAATCGAAATTTTAGTTAATGAAGGAAAAGAAATTGGTATCGTTTGTGGCGCTGGAAATATTTTTAGAGGAAGAATAGCGGAGGAGAACGGTTTTTCATATGAAGATGGAGATTATATGGGAATGGTTGGAACAATTATTAATTGTAAAGCTATTTCTGCATGTTTAAATAAAAGAAATATTAAAAATATTATTTTAAGTGCTTTAAATACTGAGAAACTTACTTTAAAATATAGTAAGGAAGAAGCTAATAAATTTTTAAATAAAGGCTATGTCGTATTATTTGCTGGAGGTATAGGATTACCAACTTATACAACAGATACTTGTTCTGCAAGTAGAGCAATAGATATTAACGCTGATTTAATTTTAGCTGCTAAAAATGGTACAGATGGAGTATATGACAAAGATCCTAATAAATTTAGTGATGCAAAATTCCTTAAAAATCTAACATATAAAGAAGTCTTAGAAAGAAATATTAAAGTTATGGATGAAAGTGCAATTAAACTTTTAGAAGATAGCGATATTACTTTAAGAGTATTTTCAATGGATGATTATTCTAATTTTAATAAAATTTTTAACGGAGACGAAAATATTGGAACAACAGTTACAAAGGAGTAAATATGGATACAATATTAAATGAATGTAAAGAAAACATGGAAAAATCCATTTCAGCATTTAGCAATAATTTAAATACTTTACGTACTGGAAGAGCAAATGCCTCTGCTATCGAAAATGTTAAATGCGATTATTATGGTGAAATGACTAATATTACTGACATTGCTGCAGTAAAGGTTCCTGAACCTAGACAATTATTAGTAATACCTTATGATGAAAGTGACGTTAAAACAATTGTTGCAGGAATTAATAATAGTTCTTTAGGAATTAATCCAGTTGTCGATGGAAAACAAATTAGATTAAATTTTCCAGCATTAACTGAAGATAGAAGAAAAGAATTAGTTAAAAAAGCTAAAGTTTATAGCGAAGAATGTAAAGTTTCTATTCGTAATGTAAGAAGAGATATAATGGATAAAGTTAAAAAAGATGATTCTTTCACTGAAGATTCTAGAAAGAAAGAAGAAACTGAAATTCAAAAATTAACTGATGAATCAATCAAAAAAGTTGATGAAATATTAAAAAAGAAAACTGATGAAATAATGACAGTTTAATATTATTAAAAATGGAAAATAAAGATAAAGAAATAAAAAGAAATGATAATCATTTACATGTTAATGAAATTAATGATAATCAAAAAAAGAATTTTAAATCTAGAATAATTGTTGCAATTATTTTAGTTTTAATATTAGTACCTTGTATTATTCTTGGTGGATGGTTTTGGTTTGCTTTAGTTGTATTTTTGCTTATTGTTTCTACTCATGAACTTATTAATACTCCTAAAAAAGGGATGGAAAAATATAAATGGATTATTTATGTATTCAGTTATATTATGATGTTTTCATTAACTTTTTGGATGTTTTTTAAAAATAATTTAATGGATTTTTATAATTATTATCATGTAAATGGCAATTTTGATGGATTTATTTTTAATCTAGAAAAATCTTTTCCTCAACCTAGCTTATCTGTATCTTGTTTTGCAATAAATGTAGGCTTCTTTTTCTTATTAGTTTTACTTGATAAAGATTTTACTATTAGTGATGCCTTTTATTTTATAACAATGTTCTTTGTTCTTTCATTAGGAATGCAATGTTTTTTGTATTTAAGATATGTTCCTTTTACAGTCGTTAATAATGAAATTACTACAACATTAAATTCAAATGAATATATATTTAAATATTTAGGTAGTTCATTATTAATGTTTTTAGTTATTATTTCTGCTTTTGGAAATGATATTGGTGCATATGTTTTAGGTGTTTTATTTGGAAAACATAAAATGACATCTATTTCACCTAAAAAAACTTGGGAAGGCTTTTTTGGAGGAATAATATTCTCATTTATTTTAACAAGTTTATATGGAATAATTTTTAGTGCTTGTGGAATTCCAATTTTAGAAGGAGTATTAGATTTAGATCATTGGTACAATATTTTAATTTTAGCAATATTTAATCCTTTAATAGGCACAATGGGTGATTTATTATTTTCTAGTATAAAAAGATATTTTAATATTAAAGATTTTGGAACAATTTTAAAAAGTCATGGTGGAATTTTAGATAGAATTGATTCATTAATTTTAGTTTCAATTTCTACTGCTTTATTTGTTTTAGTAATGATTAATAAATGGAATTTATTTATTTAATATGAAAAAAAGTATTTGTTTGCTAGGTGCAAGTGGCAATATAGGTAATCAAAGTATTGATTGTATAAATAATAGAAAAGATGAATTTTTAATAAAAGCGATATCTATTGGTGATAATATCGCTTTTTTAGAAAATTTTCTTATTAATAATAACGAAATAAAATTTGTTTGTTTGAAAAATTATAATGATTTTTTATTATTTAAGGGAAGATATTCTAGTATTAATTTTTATTATGGTAAAGATGGCTTAAATAAAATTATTGGAGAAAGTAACTGCGATTATGTTATAAATGCTTTAAGTGGATTTAGTGGAGTTTTTCCTACTTTAACTGCATTAAAACTTAAAAAAACATTATTACTTGCAAATAAAGAGTCTTTAGTTGTGGCTGGTGAAATAATTGAAAAGATTATAAATCAAAATAATTTAAAAATATATCCAATTGATAGTGAGCACGCTGCAGTAACAAAATGTTTAAAAAATGTTAAAAAAGATGATTTAAAAAACATTTATTTAACTTGTTCTGGTGGACCTTTTTTTAATAAAAATATTGAAGATTTAAAAAAAGTAACATTAAAAGACGCATTAAATCATCCAACATATAAAATGGGAAAGAAAATAACTATTGATTCTTCAACTTTAATGAATAAGGCTTTTGAAATTGTAGAGGCTTATTATTTATTTAAAGTTAATCCAAATCAAATTAAAGTTGTAATCGATAGAAATAGTTATGTTCATAGCTTTATTGAAACTAAATCTAATCATTTTAAATTATCAGTTGGAAAACCTGATATGCATGTTCAAATCAACGATTGTTTATCTTTATTTGAAACTAACTTAAATGAATTTAATGATACAGAAATTGACACTATAAATAATTATAAATTTTATGATGTTGATTATAAAACTTTTAATTTAATTAATTTAGGTTATGAAATTATTAATAAAAAAGGGAATTTAGGATTAATAGTTAATGCTGCTAATGAAGTTGCTGTTGAAGCATTTTTAAAAAATAAAATTAAGTATTTTGATATTAATTCTATAATTGATAAAATATTAAAAGTATATCCTTTTAAAAATATTTTAAAAGAACAAGACCTTGAAGAAGAAAATTTAAAAGTTAGAGAATTAACTTTAAAAGTTATAGAAAAAGGGGAATATTGATTATGAGTATCTGGACGACTATTCTATCTATTATTTTATTTATTATTGCATTAAGTGCATTAGTTGCTATACATGAATTTGGTCATTTTATTGCTGCAAAAAAATTTAATGTTTATTGTAGTACATTTTCAATTGGTTTTGGACCTAAATTTTTTAAACATAAAAGAAAAAATGGAGAAACAACATTTACTTTAGGAGTTGTTCCTTTTGGTGGATATGTTGAAATGTATGGAGAAGGAGTAGAACTTCCAGATGGAGTTACAATAAGTAAAGATAGATCACTTGAAGGAATTTCAAGATGGAAAAAAATAATAATATTTTTAGCAGGTATAACAATGAATTTTATTCTTGCTTTTATTATTTTTTTTATTAGTGCTTCTTGCTTTCCTCAAATTAGTAGTGATTTTACAGTAAATATTTGCGAAGTAACAAATAGTTCAAAGTTTAATGAAACCTTTACTGATTTAGATGGTAATACTTTAGTAATGGATGAAAAATTTGTTACTTTAGCAGCTACTGTTAAATATGACTATACATTAACTGATTCTAATGGAGAATCTAAAACTTATTCAGTAAATGGATTAAGTTTAATTATTTCATCACCATCTGATAAAACAAACGATATATATGCTCTTGGATATGGAAGTGATTGGGGTAGTAAAAAACTTGATTATTCTTATATGATGAGTGTTTATAGTGCTAAAAGTAGATTTGATTCTTCAATTAGCAATTTTCAAGTTTTAGATTCTAGTGGAGAATATGTAAATATTGAATCATCTCCAATATCATATTTAAAAGATTATGATTTTTCTTTACCGATTGTAAATGAAAGTAAAGAATTAGTAAAATATTCTATTTCTAATAATAAATTGCAAACGCATATGATTTTTAGAAATATAAATGACAAAAGCACTAAGGAAGTTATAGCAAATTTTAATGTTGAAAATGGTAAAATTGTAGAAACTGGAATGTCAGCTTATGCTAGATTTGAATATTTAGGCTGGAAATCATTTGAAACTGCAGGAAAAAAGTGGGTAAAAGCAAATACTCAAATTACTGATGCTTTATTTAATTTAATAAAAGGTGATAAAACTACATAGAATAGTGTAGGAGGACCAGTTGCAATATTTAGTCAAACTACACAAATTTTATCTAATTATAATTTTAATTATTATTTAGACACTTGGGGAATTATTTCAGTTAATTTAGCTTTATTTAATTTGCTTCCATTCCCTGGACTTGATGGATGGCAAGTACTAGTAGAATTAATTGAAGGATTTGTAAATATTTTCTATAAAAATGGAAAAAAGATTAAAAAGAATAAAGAAAAAGATAATTCTAATGAAATTACAAGTAATAAAGAAGTTATTAATGAATGTGTTGCTAAAACTAATAATACAACTGAAATTGATAAAGATACAATAGTTGTTGGAAAAGATGATGATAAAATTAGTAAAAACAATAGTGATGAATGGAAAATACCTTCAAAGGTTAAAAATATTATTTCTGGCATTGGATTAGTGATATTATTTGCATTTATGGCTCTTGTTTTTCTTAAAGATATATTTTTTAAATAGGAGTTAATATGAGCGAAAGAATGGTTAAATTTCTTAACAGTATTGGAATAGAAGATTGTTCTAATTTTGATATTGATTTTATTAAAATAACAAAAGATGCTGATAATACATTTAACTACTTTATTAAAAAAGATACTCCTTGGAAATATAAGGATTTAATTATATTTTCTAATGCTTTAAATAACATTAAATATAAATATAATATTTTCTTTTCGTATGAAAAGAATTTTAATGAGGAAGAATTGCACTCCTTTATAGATGATTTTATTTTTAATAATATCTTTGAAACTATAAATTATTCATTAAAATTAGAATTTAATAACTTAAATATAATTTTTGATAATAATTATGAAAATAATAAAAATACATTTGAATCAATGATTTTAGATGATTTAAAATCACTTTTTAATTTTATTAATTTAAATTATGTAATTAAATTCATCGATGGAAGTAAAAGCGAAAATGAAATTAAAGAAGAAGAAAAAAACGCTTTAGATAAAAGAAAAGAAGAACATCTAGAAAATGTTAAATCTTCGCAAGTAAAGATTATTAATACTGAAAAAGAAGAAAAAGAAAAGAAAAATTCATATTATGAAAGAAGAAGAATTTTTAAGCTAGCAAGTGAATATCAAGAAGTTTCTTTAGAAGATTTAGATGGAAATTGCGATGCTGTTTCTGTTATTGGAAAAATAGTTGTTAATGGAGCTCCTAAAGATAGAAATGACGGCCAACAAAGTTACACATTAACTCTTGGTAATTTTAAAGCTGCAATTAATTGCTATTTAACAACTAATGATACTAATTTACCAATTGAAGAAATTAGTAAAATTAAAACTTGGGATAATGTAAGAGTTAAAGGAAGAATTTCAAAAAATCCTAAAGGTATTTTTTTACAAGTTCATTATATTGAAAAATTAGAAGACGATCCTTTGAGAGATGATAATTTTAAAGAAAAAAGAGTAGAATTACATTTACATACAAAAATGAGTGAAATGGATGCAGTTAGTGATATTTCTGAATACGCAAAAGTTGCATCACATATGGGACATAAAGCAATTGCAATAACTGATCATGGGGTTGCTCAAGGCTATCCTGAAGCTCAAAAAGCAGCAAAAAAATACGGAATCAAAATTTTATATGGATGTGAATTAAATTTAATTGATGATTATTTATGTGGATGTATCAATCCTGATAATAGAAAATTAAAAGATGTCACGATGGTTGTATTAGATTTAGAATCTACAGGTTTAAATATTAAATATGACAAAATAACTGAAATAGGTGCTGTTAAAATAAAAGGTGGAATGCAACTTGAATCTTTTGATGAACTCATTAATCCTGAAATGCATATTCCAGAATATATTCAAGAAAAGACTAAAATTACTGATGAAATGGTAAAGAATAAAAGAACTATTAAAGAAGTTTTACCAGATTTTTTAAAATGGTGTGGAAAAGATTCAGTTTTAGTAGCACATAATGCTCAATTTGACTTTTATATGCTAAATATTGAATATGAAAAGATGAATGATGGAAAGCATTTGCCATATTCATGTATTGATACTTTACCAATAGATAGATTTGTAAATCCTGGAAATAGACAACATAATTTAGGATCCATGTGTAAAAGATATAAAATAGATTATGATGCAGAAGAAGCACATAGAGCAGATTATGACGCTAAGGTTTTAGCGGCTTGTATGGAGAATATTATTTCAACTTTAGAAGAAAATAATAAAGAAGTTGATTTAAATTATTTATCAAAACTTGAATATCCAAAAGAATGTTTAAAATTTTTACGTCCATTTCATGTTATTGTATTATGTAAAAATCAAAAAGGACTTAAAGATTTATATAAAATAATTTCAACTTCACATTGCGATTATGTTGGAAGTGTTCCTTTAACTCCTAGAAGTATTTTAAATAATCATCGTGAAAACTTAATTTTAGGTAGTGCATGCTTTAATGGAGAAGTATTTCAAGCATCTATTAGAAAAGATAGAGAAAAATTAAGCAATGCTATATCATTTTATGATTATATTGAAATACAACCTTTAGAATGTTATTCTTGGCTAGTTAATTCAGGTGAATTAAATTCTAATGAAAGTCTATTAACTAATTTAAAAGACATTATCGAAGAAAGTGAAAAGCAAAATAAAATTATTTGTGCTACTGGAGATGTTCATTATTGTAATCCTGAAGAAAAAATTTATCGTGATATTATGATTGCGAGTGAATCAGTAGGAAAAATAAGACATCCTTTAAATCCACGTTCTAGACAAAGATTAAATAATAATGGTAGATTTCCAAATCCAGATCAACATTTTTTATCTACAGAAGAAATGCTTAATGCATTTAAATGGATAAATGATGATGAAAAAGCATATAAATGGGTCATTACTAATACTAATTTAATTGCAGATCAATGTGAAGAAATCATACCTGTTCCTGAAAAATTATTCCCACCTAAAATTGAAAATTGTGAGAATTTGTTAAAAGAATTGTGCTACAACAAAGCTCATGAAATTTATGGTGATCCGCTTCCTGAACTTATTGAAAATAGATTAAAAATAGAACTTGATGGTATTATATCAAATGGTTATAGTGTTATTTATTATATTTCACATAAACTAGTTAAGTTAACAAATGATCAAGGATATATCGTTGGATCAAGAGGATCTGTTGGAAGTTCGTTTGCTGCTTTTTGTGCGGGAATTACAGAAATTAATCCATTACCTCCTCATTATTATTGCCCAATTTGTAAACATGTTGAGTTTCATGATTATAAAGAAGATGGAATAACTTCTGGTTATGATTTACCTACTAAATTATGTCCTCATTGTCATAAAGAAATGATAAAAGAAGGGCAAAATATTCCTTTCCAAACATTCTTAGGTTTTAAGGCAGAAAAAGTCCCTGATATTGACTTAAATTTCCCAGCCGATTTCCAATCTACAGCTCATTTATTTACAAGAGATTTATTAGGCGAAAATAATGTTTTTAGAGCGGGAACTATTTCTACTTTACAAGATAAAACTGCATTTGGAAATGTTTCAAAGCAATATTTTGGCGAATTTTTAGGAGAAGATTCTTCTAAATATTCTAGTGCATATATTGGATTTTTAGCTGCAGGATGTGTTGGTTGTAAAAGAACAACTGGACAACATCCAGGTGGAATCATTGTTGTTCCTAAAGAATACGAAATTTATGATTTTACTCCAGTTCAATATCCTGCTAATGATATAGATGCAACATGGAAAACAACACATTTTGATTTCCATAGTATTCATGATACGATTTTAAAATTTGATATGCTAGGGCACGTTGATCCTCAAGCTTTAAAAATGATGCAAGATTTAACAAATGAACATTTTAAAGATGCTCATATTGAAGTTAAAAAAATTAAAGTTGATGATCCAAAAATTTTATCTTTATTCCAAAATAATGATGCATTAAATTTAAAACATAAATATATTAAAAATGATATTGCAACTACTGGAATTCCAGAAATGGGTACTGACTTTGTTAAGCAATTAATTAGAGAAGCTAAGCCTAAAACTTTTAAAGACTTATTTATTATTTCTGGATTAAGTCACGGAACTAACGTCTGGACAAATAACGCTCAGGATTTAATTAAAAATGGAATTACTGATATTAATGGAGTTATCGGATGTAGAGATGATATTATGACTTATTTAATATCAATGGGATTAGATAATTCTAATGCTTTTACTATTATGGAAACTGTCAGAAAAGGTAAAAAATTATCTAATGAACAAATTAAAGATATGGAAGATCATAATGTTCCTGAATATTACATTAATTCTTGTAAGAAAATTAAATATTTATTTCCTAAAGGACATGCTTGTGCTTATGTTATTATGGCGCTTCGTGTTGCGTATTTTAAAGTTTATTATCCATTAAGTTATTATGCTGCATATTTTACATTAAGATGTGATCAATATGATTTAGAAACAATGGTTAAAGGAATTGATGCAATTTATGAAAAATTAAAATCTTATAAAGAAAGAATTGAATCTAAAAATCCTGAAAAAGCTTTATCAACAAAAGAAGAAGGAATACAAGACACTTTAAATGTTTGTTTAGAATTTGCAGAACGTGGTTTTACATTTACAAATATAGATATTAATAAAAGTGATGCAAGTAATTTCGTAATTGATTATGAAAATAATGCTTTAATACCTCCATTTAAAGTTTTAGATGGTTTAGGTGAATTAGGTGTTAAAGATTTTATTGAAGAAAGAAAGAAAAAACCATTCGAAACAATTGAAGATTTTAAAACAAGAGGAAAAATACCTGATAAAGTTATAAAATATTTAAAACAAAATGGTGCTTTAAAAAATTTAAAAGAAAATGATGATATAACCTTATTTGATTTAACTAATTTTTAATATTTAAATCTCCTTATTTATTAAGGAGATATATGTCCTTGTAGCTCAGTTTGGATAGAGCGATCGCCTCCTAAGCGATAGGTCGGGTGTTCAAATCACCTTAAGGACGCCAAATGAATATAAAAAAAGATATCTTAATGATATCTTTTTTTTAATTAGGTAGTATCATAATTTAATTTATTATTGAAAAATATTAGCAATAACTAACTACAATTTTCTTTTCTTATTGCAAAAAATTCTTTATAATAAATACATGGAAAGAATGACTAGTCAAAGAAAAGAAATATTAGAAGCATTATCCATATTAGGTCATAGCAGTTTTGATACTTTATTAGATTATTTTAAAAAAAATAATAAAAAAATATCTTTATCTACTTTATATAGAAATATTACTTCTTTAGAAGCAGATAATTATATAAGAAAAGTAGATGCTAACACTAAAAATATTTTATATGAATTAACACGATTAGATGAACATGATCATTTTATTTGTGTTAAATGTAATAAAGTAATAGATATTTTTAATAAAAAGAAACATTTAAAATATGATAAAGATGGTAATTTAATTGAAAAAACTAATATTACTTATTATGGGGTTTGTAAAGAATGCTTAGAAAAAGAGAATAAAGGAGATTAATATGTCAAAGTATAGCGGAACAAAAACAGAAAAAAATTTATTAACAGCATTTGCAGGAGAATCACAAGCAAGAAATAAATATACTTTTTTTGCAAGTAAAGCTAAAAAAGAAGGATATGAACAAATTGCGTCATTATTTTTAGAAACTGCTGATAACGAAAAAGAACATGCAAAAATGTGGTTTAAAGAATTAGAAGGTATTAATTCTACAAAAGAAAATTTAAAAGCTGCAGCAAGTGGAGAAAATTTTGAATGGACTGATATGTATAAAGAATTTGCTTTAACTGCCGAAAAAGAAGGATTTAAAGATTTAGCAAGAAAATTTAAACTTGTTGGTGAAATTGAAAAACATCATGAAGAAAGATATTTGAAATTATTAAACAATTTAGAAAATTCTTCCGTATTTGAAAAAGAAGAACCAACAGTTTGGAAATGTAGAAATTGTGGATATATTATTGTTTCAAAAGTTGCTCCTAAATTATGTCCTGCATGTTCTCATGAACAAAGTTATTTTGAAATTGAATCAAAAAATTATTAATTTAAAAAGATTTAGATTTATTTCTAAATCTTTTTTTGAAATTTAATAATATAAAAATTCTTTATTATTTAAATTAATTTAAATGTATTAAAAATAAAAAAATTAACATTATTTTTAAAATAAAGTATAATAAATAAGTTAAAGGAGAAATTATGAAAGATTTTGTAATTTTTACAGATAGTTGTTCTGATTTATCACTTGATTTTATAAATAGTGAAAATATCGTAGTATTACCTATGTCATTTTCTTTTAAAAATGGTGAGGAAGTTTATTTAGATGATCCATCTCATAAAGAAATGTCTATTAAAGATTTTTATTCTAGATTAAGAAATAAAGAAGTTGCTAAGACTAATCAAGTTAATATGTTAACTTTTGAAGAAACTGCTGAGAAATATTTAAAAGAAGATAAAAATAT
>CAZDPH010000010.1:12295-14748 GCA_964507285.1 uncultured Staphylococcaceae bacterium
TATTATCTTTTTCAAGTGCTTTAAGTGGAACTTATAATACATTATCAATTTGTGCAAATGAATTAAAAGAAAAATATAAAGATAATGAAATTTATATTGTAGATTCTTTATGTGCTTCTTTTGGCGAAGGCTTGTTTGTTTATTTAGTTAATGAATATAAAAAAGCTGGAGATGATATTAAAACTTGTTATGAAAAAGCTTTAGAATTAAGACATCATATATTACATTTATTTACTGTTGATGATTTAGGATGTTTAGCAAGAGGTGGAAGACTTAGTGCATCAAAAGCATTTATTGCAAATTTATTAAGTTTAAAACCATTACTTCATGTTTCAAAAGAAGGAAAGCTTGTTCCTATTGGAAAATCAATCGGTAGAAAAAAATCTTTAATTGATTTAGTTAATAGATTTGATAAAGAATGTATTGATGATAGAATAGTATTTATTTCACATGGAGATTGTTTAGAAGAAGCTTTATTTGTTAAAGAAAAAATATTAGCAAAAAGACCAAATATTAAAGTATTATTAATAAATGATATTGGTCCTGTTATTGGTGCTCATAGTGGACCTGGTACACTTGCTATTTATTTTATAGGTAAAGAAAGATAAGGAGAAAAATATGTTAATTGATGAAATTAAAAAACAAAATATGCTTGCTTTAAAAAATAAAGAAGCAAATAAAAGAGCAGTTTATAGTATTATTATTAATAAATATATGCTTGCAAGTGTTGAAGCAAGAACTAAAGGAAAAGAATTAACTGATACTGATTTAGTTTTAATTATTAATAAGACATTAAAAGAATTAGAAGAAGAAAAAGCAGGTTATGAAGCTGCTAATAGAAATGAAAAAGTAGAAGAAATTAAAGAACAAATTGCAACTATTTCTTCATATCTTCCAAAAATGATGTCTGAAAGTGAAATTAAAGAAGAGATTTTAAAATTAGAAGATAGATCCATTCCTAATGTCATGAAACATTTTAAAACAAATTTTCAAGGAAAATGCGACATGGGTCTTGTAAATAAAGTATTAAAAAGTTTATAATATTAAGGCTTTATAAAAAGCCTTAATATATTTGGGAGTCTGGTTCAGTGGTAGAACAGCGGTCTCCAAAACCGTTGATAAGGGTTCGATTCCTTTGACTCCCGCCATAAATATTAAAATAAGTCTAGTATTTACTAGACTTTTTTCTTTATAAAAGCATATTATTTGATAAATTAATAATAACTTTTATAATTTATTAAGCTTAAAGGAGAATTAAATATGGAACATAAAGATAAAACATTAATTGATGTAATTGGTAATACTCCATTAATTAGATTAAAAAATATTGAAAAAGAATATAATTTAGATAGCAAAATTTATTGTAAGTTAGAAAGATGTAATCCTACAGGAAGCATTAAAGATAGAATTGCTAAAGAAATGATTCTATCTTTATTAAATGAAAATAAAATTAATAAAGATACAGTTATCATTGAACCTACAAGTGGTAATACTGGAATTGGTCTTGCTTCTATATGTGCTAGTTTAAATATGAAATGTATTTTATTTATGCCAAGTAGTTGTTCTAAAGAGAGAATTAAAATGATGGAAGCTTTAGGAGCAGAATGTAGATTAATAAGCGAAGGAGGAATGAATGGATGCGTTGAAGCATCTAATAAATTGCATAATGAAATTAAAAACTCTTTAATTCCAATGCAATTTGAAAATAAATTTAATCCTTTAACTCATTATAAATATACTGGAAAAGAAATTTATGATGAATTAGAAGGAGATATTGATATTTTTATCTCTTCTTTTGGAACTGGAGGTACTCTTTCTGGAGTTAGTAAATATTTAAAAGAAAAAAATCCTTCAATTATTTCAATAGGAATTGAACCTGAATCATCTCCAATTGTTTCTAAAGGAATAAAAGGATCTCATAAAATTCAAGGAATTGGAGCAGGCTTTATTCCTTCTACTTTAAATTTATCGCTTGTTGATAAAATAGAAACTATTAAAGATGAAGAAGCTTATGAAATGACAAGAATTCTTGCTAAAAAAGAAGGTTTATTTGTAGGAATTTCTTCAGGTAGTAATGTATTTATGGCAGTTAAATATGCTAAAAAATATAAAAATAAGGTAATAGTAACTGTATTACCTGATAATGGAGAAAGATATCTCTCAGTAGATAATTTATTTTAATATGAATAAAACATTAATTAATTTAAAAAAAGAATTTGATAATTCCATAAATAAAGTAGTTATAAATGAATCATTAATTAAATCATTTATTAAAAATATTACTGATTTAATTATGTTTGACTATTTATCAAATTCTTCCTTAGATAAAGATTTAGAATCTTTATATTACATTAGCAAAAATAAATTAGAAAAAATATTAATTGATTTAAAAATTAAGAATATTGAATTTATTATTAATAAATTTTATTATTCAATACCTTTAATTAGAAAAA
>CAZDPH010000011.1:0-14305 GCA_964507285.1 uncultured Staphylococcaceae bacterium
CCAAACAAGTAAAGCTGCAATTAATGCAAATATAATTGTAATTGATAAAGTATCTCCACTTTTAAAATCTATTGTAGGAATATGTCCTGCTTTATAAGCAACTGATAAAGTTTTATATCCTTTTGTACCATCTAAACAATCTCTTAAATAAGTTTGCCAAGAATAGTTAACAAAGAATAATCCAATCCAGTTAAGCATAATTCCACCAATAACTTCGCTTACATTAAAAAATGCTTTTAATATACCAGGAAGTGCACCCCATAGAGCACCAAATATCATTGCCATTAATAAGCAAATACTCCAATGACAATTAAATTTTAATGCAAAGAGTAATCCTCCAAACATACCCATTACATATTGACCAGCAGCCCCAATATTAAACATACCAGTTTTATATGCAAAACATATTGATAATCCACAGCATAATAATGGAGCAGTTTTAGCTAATATATCAAAGAACCCTTGAGAACCACTAAAAGTAAGTCCTCCAGTTAACATTACACTAAAGAATTCATAAAAAACATTTTCACAACCATTTGGAATATCGAGTATTACTAAAACTATAAAACAAATAAGTAAACTTGCTATAACACATAAAACTGATGATAAAAATTTAATAAATCCATCAGTTTTATAAAAAGGAGTTTCTCTTCTTTTAAATAATCTTTCGTTATTCATTTATATTTTCCTCCTCATCAATAAAGTTATAATTAAATTTACTACCTGCCATATAAAGTCCTAATTCTTCTCTTGAAGTAGTTTTAGGATCAAGTTCTCCTACAATTTCACCTTTAAACATTACTAAGATTCTATCTGCCAAATTATAAACTTCATCTAGTTCATATGAAACTACTAAAACAGCTTTTCCTTCATCTCTTTGTGCAATAATTGCATTATGAATATTTTCAATTGCACCAACATCTAATCCTCTAGTAGGTTGAACTAAGATTAATAAATCTGGATCTCTTTCAATTTCTCTACCTACAATAGCTTTTTGTTGATTTCCTCCAGACATTCCTCTAACAATAGATTTTGTACCTTGTCCACTTCTAATATCATATTTTTCAATTAAAGATTCGCCATGCTCTTTAATAGCGTCTTTATTAATAATGAATTTAAGATGATTATATTCATCTTTATAATAATTTTCTAAAACTAAATTATCATCAAGTTCATAATCTAAAACTAAGCCATGCTTATGTCTATCTTCAGGAACATGAGACATTCCTAGTTCATTTCTTTTAAAGATTGATAATTTAGTAACATCTTTATCTTTAAATGTAATTGAACCTGATTTAATTTTTTCAAGGCCGGTAATTCCAAAAATTACATCGCTTTGACCATTTCCATCAATACCTGCAATACAAACAATTTCACCCTCTTTAACATTAAATGAAACATCATTTACAATATCAACACCTTTATGAATCTTATCAGGCATTACTAAATTTCTAACTTTTAATATAGTTTCTCCTACAACACATTCTTTCTTGTTACTTGTAAAAGAGACTTCTCTTCCAACCATTAAACTAGATAATTCTTCTTTTGTAGTATCTTTTGTATTTAAAGTTGCAATTAATTCACCTTTTCTTAAAATACTAACTCTATCAGATACTGACATAATTTCATCTAATTTATGTGAAATAAATAAAATTGATTTCCCTTCAGAAGCAAGATTTTTCATTATTTTTAATAAATCATCTATTTCTTGAGGAGTTAAAACTGCAGTAGGTTCATCAAAAATTAATATATCATTATCACGATATAACATTTTTAAAATTTCTGTTTTTTGTTGAGCACCTACTGTAATATCTTCGATTTTAGCGTCTAAATCTAAATCAAATTCATATTTTTTACATAGTTCTTCAATTTTCTTTTTAGCTTTTTTATAAGTTAAAAATCCATATTTATTAGGCTCTACTCCTAAAATAATATTTTCTAAAACTGTAAAAACTTCTACTAATTTAAAATGTTGATGAACCATTCCAATTCCAAGTTCATTAGCTTTTAAAGGACCATCAATTTCAACTACTTCACCATTAAGTAAAATTTCACCCTCATCTGGTTGATAAAATCCAAAAAGAATACTCATTAAAGTAGATTTACCTGCACCATTTTCTCCAAGTAAAGCGTGTATTTCTCCTTTTTTTAAATCGAGTGAAATATTATTATTAGCTTTAATGCCAGGGAAGGATTTTGTAATATTTTTCATTTCAATAACTACATCGTTATCATTCATATAATCTCTCCTTTTTTATAAAAGAGGGCTAATTATAATAGCCCTCTTAATTAAGATTAATTTAGACTACTACGAAATAAAATTAATTAGCAAATTTTGTTTCGTAAGTAACTGTTGTATATGTTGAAACAGTTGGTTCTTTGCTTACATCATTTGAAATAGCGTATGTTCCATCTTTACATGCAGCAACTAAAGCTTTATATTCATCTTTTGTAAAATTAGAGAATCTCCATGCTTTATCACTAGTAGGTAATTCAACATAATCTCTCTTATCTAATTTACCAAATTCGCTTGCTAAACCTAAATTGTAAGATGCTCCACCAATATCACTCCAAGCACCATTATAATAACATTCTAAAGAAGAAGTAACAGCTTGTTTTAATCCTTTTGTAGCACTAGTTAAAACTTTTGTATCAACACTTGATTGATCTGTATCAACACCAATCCATGTTGCAGTTGATTTACCTGATTTAATACCTTCAACAACTGATTGATAAACTTTACCACCACTTGCGAAAACACAATCAATACCACCTGTATACCATGTTTTCATTTTAGCAGTAGCTTCATCTGTAGCTTGGAAAGCACCTGCATAATAATATTTAACTGTTGTATTAACTTTTAATTCTTTTGCAGCAGCATCAACACCTTGAACGAAACCACTTCCAAATCTTTGAACAGCTGGAACTGCCATACCTCCACAGAAGCCTAAATCTCTATTTCCTTCTTTAACAGCAGCATATCCTGCAAAGAAACCTGAAATTTCTTCTTGGAAAGTCATACCAACTGCATTTGATTCAGTTTTATATGTACCATAATCTTCTGTATGTGGATTACCATCTAATAAAATAAATTTAACATCAGGGTATTTTGTTTGAGCTTCATAAACTGGAGTTTCAAATAAGTAACCTGGACATACAACAACTTTTGCACCTTTTTTAACTGCTTGATCAATTGAAACAAGTCTAGCTGAATTGCTATCTTCTGTAGGTCTATAATAAGCTACAGTTTTATTTTTACTTTCTGCAAATTCTTTTGTAGCTTCCCATGCACTTTGGTTAAAACTTTCATCATCAATATCGCCAACGTCAGTAATTAATGCATATTCGTAAGTTTTAGCACTACCGCCACAGCTTGCAAGTCCAGCAACACTTAATAAAGCAACAAAAGCTGGAATTAATTTAGTTTTCTTCATATCTTTAAAACCTCCTATATAAAGAAAATTCGGCACATCTTCCTAATCCTAATGCCGAATAAACTTACACTTATATAAAAAGTTCAATAATAATCTTTGTTTATATGAGGCAGTCCCTATACTTTGGCTTCAGGCTGGAAGTGATTCACCATTTTGAATCGATATACCCCGATATTTTTTAATATCTAATTAATAATATCATATATAATATTAAGATAGTATTAAAATATTTAAAGTTAATCTTTATAATCACTATCTGGATTTATTTTAATATCGAAAATTATTTTATTTTCATTTAAGATATCATTAATATCTCGATAAATAAATCCTTCCTTAATGATTAAAGGATTATTATAATTACCTGTAAAAATAACTTTTTTATTTCTTTTTGAAATATCTAAAATAGAAGATAGTATTTTATTAAATGTATCTCCTTTAAATTCATTTTCTAAATATAATAATTGAGTATAAAAATTTGGTTCAATATAAAAAATACTATCTTCTATTAAATATGAAGAAGAATATTTATCATATATTTCATCTTTATTTTTCTTTAATTCTTTAAAATATTTATATTCCATAATTATTATTAATGATGATAAGATTCATTATTTATTATTTTAAATGCTCTATATATTTGTTCTAAGATAATACATCTTGTCATTTGATGAGTAAAAGTCATTTTAGAAATAGATAATTTAAAATCTGCTCTTTCTCTCAATTTATCACTTACTCCTAAAGTTCCTCCAATTGCAAAAGAGATTTTTCCTTTTCCTAAATCTATTAAAGAAGATATTTTACTAGCAAATTCTTCACTACTAATAATTTTACCATGTAGATCAAGTAAGAATAAAAATTCATCTTTTTCTATTCTTTTTAATATTTCATTACCTTCTTCTTCTAAAATTAATAAAGGATCTTTATTTTGAATTTTACTTTCTTTTAATTCAATAATATTAACTTTTGAATATTTGGATAATCTTTTTAAATATTCATTTATTTCATCAATCATGTATTTTTCTTTAATAGAACCTATTACGTATAAATTAATTTTTATCATAAATAAGTAACCTCATTTTGTTTACAACATTCTATTTTAATATTTTTAAAATAAGGATTATTTTTTAATAATTCATTATATGTAGAAAGTGCTAAAATAGGAGAATTACATTCATGAGAAAGATGTGCTAAAAAGATATTAGATGTATTAACATTTATTAATTCATTAATGTATATAGCACTCATTGAATTAGATAAATGACCTTTAACTCCTATATTTCTAGAAATTAATTCATAACTTCTTGATGAAGAAATTTCCATTTCTTCATCATAATTACTTTCAATATAATAATAATTTAAATTATATAAGTATTTTAAAGATTCAAAAGGAATATAACCAGTATCAGTTATATAACCTAAAGAATCATTATTCTTTAAATCTAAAATATATAATCCCATTATATTATTACTATCATGAGATAATTTTAATGGAATTATTTTAAAAGATTTAAAGAAATATTCTTTAAATTCTTTTAAATAATTATCTTCTTTTAATGATTTTAATACTTTTTTAAAAGTATAAATTTTATTAGGATCTATTAATTTAATATTTTTAATGTGATCAAAATGCTCATGAGTAATAAAACAATAATCAATATCATCAATAGTTTTATTAATGTTTTTTAATTCTTTTTTTAATAAAGTAACTCCTACTCCACAATCAATTAAAATTAAAGTATCTTCATTATAAATTAATGAAGAGTTTTTACTAGATCCACTACAAAGATTAATAAATTTCATAATTAAAAATCACTATCTTCATCAGGATTATCAAAAGTACCATAAGCAGGGAAAAATAATAAATTTACTTCTCCTTGAGCACCTTGTCTATTTTTAGCAATAATAATAGTAGCTTTTTCACCTTCATTATCTTTATTTTGATATTGAGATTCAGTTTCTTCTTCAGAAGAATTTTCTCCTTTTGATTTTAATGAAATACCTTGTTTTTTATAATAATTAGTACGATATAAAAGCAATGCTTTATCACAATCATTTTCAAGCGATCCAGATCCTCTAAGTTGAGAAAGTTCAGGTTTTCTAAAATCTGTTTCGTCTGCTTTTCTATTAATATGGCAAACTAAAATAATAGGACAATCAAGTTCCATTGCTAAAACTTTAATTCTTCTAGAAAAATATCCTATTTTTTCTTGATCACTAGTAAATTTTTTACTGCCTTCTTGAATAATACCAATATGGTCTATAACAATTAATGCTAAATCTTTTTTATCTTCTTTTAATTTTTTGCTCTTTAAACAAATTTCATCAATATTTAAAGCTGTAGATTCTTCAAAATACATATCAGTATCTTCAATTTCTCTTTGAGCTTCTTGAAGTGCTAATTTATCGTCTTTAGATAAAAATCCTGAATTTATTTTTCTTTGAGATGTACGAGAAGAAATTGCAAACAATCTCTTCATCAATTCATTATTACTCATTTCTAATGAAAAATATGCAATTGTAGGTTTTCTTCCATTTATTCTTTCATTTCTAGCAACATTATAACAAATATTTAAAGCAAGTTGAGATTTACCAACACCAGGACGAGCTGCAATTAAAGTAACTTGTCCTTTTCCTAGTCCATTTATCATTGAATCAAGCTTAGTATATCCAGTTTTTAATCCAGTTACTTTCTCTTCTCCAGTTGCTTTTTGAAGTTCAGCACCAACACTAGCTGCTAATTTATCAGCTCTTTCAAAATTACTAACTCTTCTTTTACTAGTAATATCATTAACATCATTTTCTGCTTTAGTTAAAAAATCACTAATATTAGGTATAGGTTTAGTAGTGGCATTATTAATAATTTCATTAGATTTTTCTACTAATTTTCTAATTAATGTTAAATCTTTTAATTTATTAACATGTTCTTCAAAATTAACACTTGATGAAAAAGAATCAAGTAATTCACTTAAATATTCTAGTCCACCAATTTTTTCATAACTTTTATCTAATTTTAATTGAGTAACTAATGCATTTGAATCACAAATATCTCCACGAGAATCGATTTCACTTAGAGCTTTAAAAACTGCTATATTTTTAAAATCTTCAACATAAAAATCTTCAAGAGTTAACATTTCAACTCCTGTTCTTGCTAAAGAAGGATCACTAATCATTTCTCCTAAAATAGTTTTTTCTAAAAATTCATCATGAAGATTTTTATAATCCATTATTCTTCCTCACTAACGTGTACTCTAATAACTCCTATTATACCTTTATATAATTCGATTTTTAAATTAGTATAACCAAATGCATTTATTGGATATTTTTCTACAAATTTTCTTTTATCAATTATAATACCATGTTCATTTTTTAATTTAGCTTCAACTTCTTTTGTAGAAATAGATCCTGCCATTTGACCTTTGGCTTGTTTTTTAGCTTTAAATTCTAAAGTAATTGATTCTAATAATTCTTTATTTTTTAAAGCTTCTGCTTTTTTAGCTTCTTCTTCTAATCTTTTTTGTTCATTTTGTTTTTCTAAAACTTTTAAACTTTCTTCAGTTTTTCTAACTGCTAATTTCTTTGGAATTAAAAAATTATTAGCGTACCCATCATTAACTGTTTTAGTTTCACCTTTTTTTCCAATTCCTTTAACATCATTTAATAAAATAACTTCCATTTTATTATTCCTCCTTAATAACAATATCATTTTTTAAACTATCTAAAGCATTAATTAATAATTCTTTAACTTTTTCAATAGATAAATTCATAAATGTAGCAGCAGATGCATTAAAATGACCTCCACCACCTAATTTTTCAGCAACAATTTGAACATTAATTTTACCATTACTACGACATGAAATTCCTATCATATCCCCAGCAACTTTTCCAATTACAAAAGCAGCTTCAATTTCTTTTAATCCAATACATTGATTAGCAGCTTTTGCAAGTGTAGCAGCATCATAAATTTCAGTATTTGAACCTACACAATATACAATTCCATAACTATAAGATTCCACTTGAGATGTGAGGGAAGTAACTTTTGCAAATTCTTCATATTCATCTTTTAATAATAAATCAGCTTTTTGAGAATCTGCTCCATAATCTTTTAAAACCATACAAGCTTCAAAAGTTCTACTTCCTGTTGTTTTACTCTTAAAGAAATTAGTATCTAATGAGATTCCACTAAGCATTATAGTAGCACTTCTTTCGTTAATTTTAATTGGAGGATATTTACTTCCAAATTTAATTAATTCAACAACAATTTCACTTGCACTGCTTGCACTTGTATCAATGACTTGGAAAATAATATTTTCAATAAATTTATCGCCTCTACGATGGTGATCAATAATAATAATTTTATCTGTTTTTTCAACTATATCCTTCGACATAAATTGATCGGGATTATTAACATCACAAATAATTAATAAAGTTGATCCATCTGCTTGTTTATTAGCATCATCAATTGAAATAAAATTTTCTTTTAATTCGCTAGGAGAAAATTCTGTTTGAATCGCACCTCTAGTTTTCTTTTCAGTAAGATTTGGATCATAAATAATTTTAGATTTTTTCTTTTTATATTCACATAATGCTTGAACACCTAAGCAACTTCCTAAAGCATCCATATCCATCATAGAATGACCCATAATTAAAATATTGTCATTTTGTTCAATATAATTTAATAATGCATTAGAATCTGCTTTAACTTTAACTTTATTATGAGATTCACTTGCTTCAGTTTTTCCTCCAATAAAGATAAGTTCATGATTAAGCTGAGCAATAACTGCTTGATCCCCACCTCTACTCATAGCAACACTTATTGCGTTACTTGCCATATCATTAAGTTGATTAAATGTAGGGAAATCATATGCAAATCCAATTGATAACGAAGTTTTTACATCACTTTTTAAAGTTAAGTTTCTAACTTGACTTAATAATGAAAAACCATCTTTTTTCATTTCCATTAAATCTTCATTTCTACAGATAACTAAATAAGTATCGTTTTTATAACCTCTTAAAACTAATTTAAATCTTTTAGCGTATTCATTAATTTTAGATTTAATAGATGGAATAATTTCATTTATTTCTTCATTATTATTAACAATATCTAAATAATTATCTATTTGAATAATACCAATACATGCAGCATTCTTTTGAAATCTAATAAAATCAGATTCATATTCTGTTACATCTTGAAATAAAAATAATTTATTTTCTTTTAAATAAGAAACTTTAAAAAATAATCCATCGAAATTAATAATTTCATAATCTTTATTAGATTTTTCTAAATCTTTTAATTCACTTTTCCATGAATAAACATTATGGTTTAATGCTTTAATTCCTCTAGCTTTTAAAGTTTCACTTATATAAATAATATTATCTTCTTCATCAACAATAATATATCCTAATGCAGCAAATTTATAACTAGCTTCAATACCTTCTCCAATAATATCGCCAGTTTTAATATCATCTCTTTGACGATTAAAATAAATAAAAAATGATGCAATCCATACTAAAACAATATTTGCAATAATAAAAGCAAGAGTAATATATCCAATTAAAGTTAAACTAATAAAGTTTTGTAATTCAAAAGTATTTGTTAAATATAATCCATAAAGTATTCCAAGAACTATTAATTCACCTATAGTAATATATAATGCAATAATTTGAATTTTTCTTAATAATTTTTTCATAATTTCACCTTTTAATATTATACAATAGAAAATACTTAAATATAAATAAAAACCATTTTTCAAATTTATAGAAAAATATATTTAAAAAATAACTAAAAAAGACTAGCGTATGCTAGTCTTTAATTTTTAAATTAATCTTCAACGTATGGAAGTAAAGCCATATAACGTGCGTTTTTAATAGCTTTTGCTAATTCTCTTTGATATTTAGCACTTGTACCTGTTAATCTACGAGGTGAAATTCTTCCACTACCAGAAATAAATTTCTTTAAAAGTTCAACATTTTTATAATCAATATATTTGATTTTATTTTTTGTAAAATAGCAAACTTTCTTTTTACTTCTTTTTTTAACGAATGCCATAATTTTCTCCTTTAAAATGGTAAATCATCATCAGCAATATCATCATTACCTAAATCAAGACTTTCATCATCATTAGGCATAAAATTACTAGAATCAGAATTACTTGCATTATTTGATGTTGATTTAGATCCAAGAAGTGTAATATTATCTACAATTACTTCGGTAACAGAAGCTTTTGTACCATCTTTTCTATCATAAGTTCTTGTTTGTAAACGTCCATCAACTCCTAATTGACTTCCTTTTTTACAATATTTTTCAATAATTTCAGCAGTTCCATTCCAAGCTACACAGCTTATAAAACTTGCACTACTTGTTTTATCTTTTCCAAAACTTGGATTATCAACAGCAAGTGTAAAATTTGCAACTGCTGCATTTGATGGTGTTCTACGAAGTTCAACATCTTTGGTCAAACGACCAACTAATACTACACGATTAATCATTATTCTATCTCCTTACTATTCGTGATCAACAGTAATTAAGAATCTTAATACATTACTATTGAATTTTGTAAGACGAGTGAATTCATCTAATGCTGCTTTTTCAGCTTCAACTTTAGAGACAACATAATAACCTTTCTTTTCTTTCTTAATTTCGTAAGCAAGATCTTTAAGGCCCCATTCGTTTACTTTTCCAACTTTTGCACCTTTAGATGTTAAAATTCCATGTAATTTTGAAATTTCTTCTTTTCTAGCTGCATCATCTAAAGTTGGTGTAAGTATGTACATAATTTCGTACTTTTTCATTCTTTTAACCTCCCTTTGGACATCTGACTCATTTTTTTAATGAGTAGAGAAGAACATATTTTTAAATATGCTTAGGTATTATACTAAAATATTACTAAATTAGCAAAATAAATTTTTTCGTCTTCATTTATCAAGAAGTAATTAAATTTTAATTTTAACCAAAAAATAATAAAAGTTTAATTTCTATGCAATTGAAGATGGATCTATTCCTTCTAAATCATCTTCATTTGAATCATCTTCAAATTCTTCAACATCATTATTTAATGTCATTTTTTTAAATTCATCTAAATCTTTAATTTTCATAAATAAGTCTGCACTTTCTTTATTAGAAGTTTTTTCAATCATATTATATTTATTTGCAAGATCTTTAATATAATATTTAATTAACTCATAACAATTACTAACATTCGAAGAATTACAATATTTTTGATTTTCTTCAAATGCTGCTAGTATCTCTTGATATTCTTTTGAGAAACAATATGAACCATCTCCTATATCAACTAAGAATTTATAAGAAACTAAATTAGAAAGTGATTGTTTTATTTCACTTACTTTTAAAGTTTTAAATACTTTTTCAATTCTATCTAATTGAAATATAAAATGATTGTCAGAATAAACTTCTTTTAGATGTTTAATCATTTTTAATGTATTTTCATCTCCATAAGTTAAGAATGCCTCATCAAAATTATTAGGTAATGCATTTATAAATTCTTTTCCAAAGGGATGAAAATCTTCTAATAATTTATTAATTAAAAATTTTGATGCAACAACACTATCTCTTAATCCTTTATCATTTATAACACGAGTAAATTCTGTTTTAAATGCTAATGAAAAACATTCATCTTCGGGATCATATGAGAATATTGCAATTAATAAAGAATCTAAAAAATAAGGATTTACACTTGATAATTTTTTAATTGATTCTTTTTTATCTAAATCATGAATTAAATTATCATAATTAGAGTAAACATAATGAGTTAATGATTTATCTCCAAAAGTATCTAAAACCTTATTAAATTTAGAATAGTCTTTAACCTTTTCTAAAATATTTAAATATTCAAATCTAACTTCATAATATGGATTACTTAATTGATATTTCATTATTTTTAAAATGATATCTTCAAACGTTTTATAATTAGAAGAATTTATTTCTCCAAGTGATAAAGAAAGATTTAAATTATAAATTAAAATTAAAGATTCTAAATACATTCTTCCTATATAATAATCACTTAATGGTTTTTTTAATTCTTTACCTTCAAACATTCTAGAATCATTTAAGCATTCATTAAATATAGATTCTGAATATTTTTTAAATTCATCTATATGTTTATTAATATTATTTGCTCTAGATAATGTTTCTTCATAAAAAATTTCTTCTTCATCCGTTAAAGATTCATCATTTATTTGCTTATTAATAATAATATTTAATAGATCTTTCTCGTTTTCTTTAGTTAAATATTTTTTATCTTTATAATCTTTTGAAAAATCTATATCATTAAAAATAATTTCTTTTTTAACATAAACATCATATGGATTAAGTTTATTTATTTCTTTTAAAATACAAGCATATTTATTATATGATGATCCATTATGATGAATGTATGTTAAATCATTATATAAATTTATTAATTTTTTATATTCGTTATTTGAATTTTCCATTTTTTTTAAAACAGTAAATCCAATCCTTTCTTTTTTAAAAAAATCATTAACATTATCTAGTCCTTCTTGTTCTAAAAAGTAAAGTAATAAGTTCTCTCTTCGTATTTTCATTTTTTCTCCTTAATAGAAAGTAAATTTATACCCTCTATATAATAAAACGTTGTTAAATTTTTTTATTTACGTTTTTTTTCATTATTTTTTAATTTTTATTAAAAGTTTTAATAAATTATTTAATGATTAATTTTATTATACATTATTATTTTAATTAATTGTTCTTTTTTTAAATAATTAGTTATAAAAATACATTCATTAAAAAATGAATGTATTTAAAATTATTTATTTAATTCGTTATATTCTTTTGCAATTTTAGCACCTAATAAAGCATTAGATAAAATTAACGCAATATTAGTTTCTAATGATTTTCCATTTGTTAATTCAACAATCTTAGAAAGTAAAAATGGAGTTTCATCTTTTCCTTTAATTCCTTTTTCTTCCATTTCTTTAATAGCAGCATCAATAACTTTATTAATTTTTTCTTCACTTAAAGAATATTCTTCACTTACTGGATTAGTAATTAAAACACCTCCATCTAAATGATTATCTCTTTTAGCTTTTATAATACTTGCAACTTCTTTAGGATCTTTACAATTATAATCAACTTTAAATTTACTAGTTCTTGTAAAAAATGCAGGTAAGCAATCTGTATTATAACCTAAAACTGGAACACCTTTTGTTTCTAAGATTTCCATTGTTAAACCTAAATCTAAAATAGCTTTAGGTCCTGCACAAATAACACTTACACTTGTTTTACCTAATTCTTCTAAATCTGCAGAAATATCAAATGTTTCATTAGCTTTTTTATGAGCTCCACCAATTCCTCCAGTAACAAAGAATTCAATATGTGCTTCATGAGCTAAAATCATAGTAGCAGCAACAGTTGTTGCACCCCATAATTTTTTAGCATAACAAATAGGAAGATCTCTTCTAGAACATTTTAAAATGCCTTTTCTTTTTCCAAATTCTTCAATTTCTTCCTCACTCATTCCAATTACTGCTTCTCCATCAATAATTCCAATAGTAGCAGGAATAGCCCCACCTTCTCTAATTTTTTCTTCTACTTTTAAAGCACATTCAACATTTTTAGGATAAGGCATACCATGACTAATAATTGTAGATTCAAGTGCTACAACTGGTAATCCTTTTTCTAATGCTTCTTTAACATTTTTTCCAAGTCTCATATATTTACTCCTTACTAGTTACTACCATTATATAAAAAACTAATTCATTTTTTCTATAAGCATATAAATAATTTAAATTATCTTTTGATATTTTATATAAAGTTATTAAATCTCCTTTATATACTTGCTTAACATATTCAATTTGAAATGATTTAATAATTTTCTTGTTATCTAATCCATATACATCTAAATAAAAATCTAATGCTTTAGAATTATTTAAATGCTTATTATGATCAAGCAATGATTCTGTGATTAAAATATCTTTTACTAAATTAGAATCACTAACTTCTAAAATAGGTAATTTTTTAATTCTAAAATCAAATACATCTTTTAAATCATCATTATTTAATTCATTAAAATTATCCATTATTACTTCTTTAGTTTTATAGTTATAAATCATCCATATACTTTTACCTTTAATAATTTCTTCATTATTCTCATTATAAAAAATATAATTTCTAGGATACTCAATAAATTTATTTTTAGTAGGATAAGTACTTATTTTAATATAATCTAAATTATTAATAGGTTTTAATATTTCAAAATAATTTCTTACTACTACCCATATTAAATCTTTTTTTATTAAATCTTCATATCCTAAAGATAATGTATCTGCATGTTTACTTGCTACATATTGAGCATAATTTAAAATAGAAGATAATTTTAAATCATTATTACTATCTAAATCATTAGTAGTTATAAATAATGTTTTAGAATATGTATTCATTAAATTACAAAATCTCCATCTTTAAATATTTGATGTTTATTTCCATTAATATCATAACCTATAATATTTAAATCTTTAGTGCCTATCATAAAATCAACATGAATATTAGATTTATTAATACCTAATTTATCTAATTCTTCTAAAGAATATTTTTCATAATCTGGATAAAGATTAGAAAAACCCATTCCAAGTGCTAAATGACAAGATGCATTTTCATCATATAAAGTATTTAAAAATACTGTATTTAATAAGGAGACTGGAGAATGATAACTAATTAAAGCACATTCACCTAAATAACAACTATTAGAGTCACTAGAAATAATTTCTTTTAATATTTCTTCATTTTTTCTAGCTTTACATTCAATAGCTTTTCCATTTTTAAATTTAATATAAAAATCTTCAATTAAATATCCATTATAGGATAAAGGTTTAGAAGAATATACAATTCCTTCTGCTTT
>CAZDPH010000012.1:0-14159 GCA_964507285.1 uncultured Staphylococcaceae bacterium
ATTTAATGTGTCTAGGTTGACTTTTTCTAATAAAATCATCGTTAGAAATTTCAAGTTTTTCCCATAAAGTTTTAAAATTTGCAACAATTTGATCAACATATTCTTGAGGTTCTAAACCTGCTTTTTTAGCATTTTTTTCAATTTTTTGACCATGTTCATCAGTACCTGTTAAAAAGAATACATCATATCCTCTCATTCTTTTATAACGAGCAATAATATCACTTATTGTAGTACAATAAGCATGTCCAATATGTGGATTACCACTTGGATAATAAATAGGTGTAGTAATATAAAAGCATTTTTTATTCATATAAATTCTCCGCTAATCTTAATTATTTTATCATTTTTACTTTATTAAATTAAATAAATTGCAAAATAATTCTTTCCATTTATTTTCAATATTTTTTTCTTCATATATAGATGAAGATTCATAAGTAGTTTCTTTTAATTTTTTTAATTTTTCTTTATTAGATAGAATTTCTATTATTTTATCTGCAAATAAAGAAGGATTATTTGAATCAATTATATATCCATTAATATCTTCTTTCATAATTGATTTAGTAGGATCTTTCATTTCTTTCCAAATAATTGGTATACTTAAACTAGTAGCTTCTATAACAGTTAAAGGGAAACCTTCAAATTTAGATGTAATAATATATAAATCACTATTTAAATAATAAGGTTCTAAATTAGTAATTCCAGAAATTAAATTAACATTAGATAATGAATATTTTTTAATATATTTTTCCATCTTTAATTTTAAAGATCCATTTCCATAGATATTAAAACTATATTTAAAATTTCTTTTATCTAATTCATGAGCAATTTTAAGTAATAACATTGGATTTTTTTGATCTTCAAATCTACATACTGAAATTAAAGTATTATTATGATATTCATAACTTTCTTTTCTAATAAATCTAGATGGATTATAAATAACACTAGATTTTAATTTATTTTTAGGATCTATGTTTTCTTTAGTAGATTCACTTAAAAAGATATAATAGTTAGGTTTTTTAGAAATTAATCTTAACATTTTAGAAGTAAAAGAATTATATAATTTAGAATTAAAATGGAAATGTTGAACAATAAATCTATTTTTAGGTCCAAATGCTAATAATTCTTGACTAGAAAATACAAAAATATCATTATTAGAAGAAATATTTTCTAATATCTTTCTCCATTTTCTTCTTTTAATTACATATTCATTAAAGCAAGAAAATAATAATTTAAAAGCTTTTAAATAATTTTTAGATTGTATTTTTTTAGAAAAATATAAACTAAATTGAGATATTTCATCTTTAAAATTAATATCTTCTAAAATTATATTTTTAGGTAAATTATAATGAATGTTATTTGTATCAATTTTAGAAAACGGAATTAAATGAATTTCATAATCATTTTCTAACATTTTAATAATTTGAAGAGTTACCATTTCAGTACCTCCGATATTATTAAGTTGTTGAATACACCAATATATTTTTTTCATAATGAAATTATATAAAAAAAATACCTACTTTCGTAGGTATTATTTTATTTTTTAAATCCGTATTTTTTATTGAACTTATCGACTCTTCCATCATTTTGAACAAATCTTTGTTTGCCTGTATAGAATGGATGGCAATTATTACATGTATCAACTCTAATTTCTTTTAATGTTGATTCAGTTTCAAATGTTTGACCACATGAGACACATGTAACGATACATTTTTGATAAGCTGGATGAATATCTTTCTTCATACTTATTTACTCCTTCTGCCTTAATCAATCAATGATTAAAGAAAGCATTGTGTGTAAAATATATAAAAATTTAGCAAAAAAATCAATACTTTTTTAATTCTTTTTATAATTTCTTAAAATTTTAAAATATATCTCTTTTAATTCACTTCCAATTTTAGTTATTTCTCTTTCTTTAACAACTTTATAACCATTATTAGTAATTTCATTTAATTTTTCTTTATCCATAGAACAAATTAAATTAATTTTATCTATAAATTCTTTGTTATTCTTACCTTTAAAACAATTAACTCCATCTTTTAGCCAATCTTCATATACTTTTATATCTCTAATTAATAAAGGTGAATGACTTGCTAAAGCTTCAAGAGCAACAATTCCTTCAGTTTCTAATAAAGAAGGGAAAAAGGTTAAATCACATGCTAAAAATGCACCTTTAATAATATCATTATCGATATATCCAGGCATAATCATATTAGATGGTAAATTATGCATTGCCTTTACATTTTTAATTGGTAAAAGAATTTCTTTTAATCCTCCAAACCAAATAAAAGTAGTATCTTTCATTTTTCTTGCTATTTCAATAAAATCAAAGAATCCTTTTCTTTTAAAAGGAATTCCTACTCCAATAACTATTTTAGAATTTTTATTTAATTTGAAATAATCATAAAATTTTTTAATTTTTTCTTCATTATATTCGTATTCTTTTAAATCTATTCCATTACTTAAAGGAGTAACTTCACAAGTAACTTCTTTATAATTTCTAATAACATCGCTAGAAAATTTAGTAGGACTTACAATATAATCGGCATTTTTATACATTAATTTAACATGTCTTGAGGTATATAAAGATGCTGTTTTCCAACATCTAAAACTTCCTTCCATATCTTCTACAATACTATGACCATGTACTAATACTGGAATATTATTTTTTTTACATTTTTTTAATACATTATATGATTTATTCCAATATGTATTAATATGTGCAATATCATATGTATCATTAGGATCTAAAGTGTATTCAACTCCATTAGATTCTAATGCTTTCATTTGAAGTTTTAATGCTCTTCCAATTCCACTTTTTGTAATTAAATTATAATTTTCAAAATATAATAAGACTTTCATTTTTAATCCTCTTTATTATTAATTATGATTTTATCACAATTAAACCTAAAAATTAATATTCTAGTAAATAATCTTAAAATTGTAATTTTTTAATAGTAAATATTATTAAAATATATCAATGTAAAGAATATTTTTTTAAAATGTAAAACTTTCTTTACAAAATTTAATTATTTTATCTTTACAAAAAAGTTAATGATTTTATAATTTAAACATTGGAGGCATTTTAAAATATGTTAAGTAAAAAATTAGCTTTAGAAGTAATTAATGCTGCTACAAGTACTGGTGCTGATTTTGCTGAAATTTATTATGAAGATACAAATTCAAAATCTTTTTCAGTTGATAATGGCAAAGTAGAAGGTGTTAATGATTCTACAACATATGGTGTAGGTTTAAGACTTTTAAATAAATTTCAAAGTGTTTATGGCTACACAAACGATTTATCAAAAAAATCATTATTAAAATTAGCTCGTGATTTATCAGCTTCTTTTAATGAAAAAAGATCTATTAATGAAATAGATTCATTCAAAAAAATTAAAGTTAAAAAAATTCATAAAGTTGAACGTCCAACTCATTTAGTTCCTGAAAGTGAAATTATTGATTTCTTAAAATCAACAGGAAAAATTGTTTCAGATTACGATAAAAGAATCATTAGAGTACAATCTAATTTCTTAAATTGGACAAGTAATATAACTATTTATAATAGTGATGGAAAATGTTGGAATACTGTAAAAGAATATAGCAGACTTGCTCTTGCTAGTGTTGCTAGTGAAAATGGTAAAATTGAAACTAGATTCGATGGTCCAGGTACTCAAGCAGGATTTGAATATTTCTTAAAAACTATTGATGTTAAAAAATTAGCTCAAAATCATGCTGAAAAAGTTATTTTAATGTTAGGTGCTCAAGAATGTCCAAGTGGAAAATTCCCTGTTATTATTGGAAACGGTTGGGGAGGAGTTATCTTCCATGAAGCATGTGGTCACCAATTAGAAGCTACTTCAGTTGCTAAGGGTTTAAGTGTTTTCTCAGGAATGAAAGGACAACAAATCGCAAATCCTATTGTTAGTGCATACGATGATGGATCTTTATCAAATGAATGGGGAAGTGGTGATTTAGATGATGAAGGTGGAGTACCACAAAAAAATGAATTAATTAAAGATGGTATTTTAACTGGATATTTAGTTGATAACTTTAATGGCAGAAGAATGGGTGAAAAAGGAAATGGTGCTTCTAGACGTCAATCTTATAAATATGAACCTACTTCACGTATGTCAAATACATATATTGCAGCAGGAAAATCTACTCCAGATGAAATAATTGCTAATACAAAATTAGGTTTATATGCTGTTAGTTTTGGTGGAGGTAGTGTTAACCCTACTACAGGTGATTTCAACTTTGGTTGTAGTGAAGCATATATTGTTAAAAACGGTAAAATTTTATGCCCAGTTAGAGGAGCAACTTTAGTTGGAAATGCAAAAGAGATTTTAAAACATATTGATATGGTTGCTAACGATGTAGCATTTGGAGAAGGTATGTGTGGATCTGTAAGTGGATCTATTCCAGTTAATGTTGGTCAACCTACAATTAGAATTGATGAAATTGTTGTTGGTGGAAGAGGAGGATCAATCGATGAATTTTAAAAAATTTATAGCACTTGCTAAAGAAAATGATATTTCTGAGTGCGAAATTGTTTCAAGTAAATCTTCACAACTTGCTTTTTCTTTATTTCATGGTGAATTAGATAATTATTCATTATCATCTACAAGTTCAATTATTGCTCGTGGTATTTATAAAGGAAAAATGGGTGTAGTAAGAACTGAAAAAGATGAAAAAGATACTCCAGAAGTTTTAGTAGAAAGATTAAAAAAAGATGCAGTTTTAATTGAAAAAGATGAAAAACCAATTATTTTTGAAGGTAGTAAAAAATATACACGTAAAAATGTTTATTCAAAAGCTTTAGAAGAATGGGATACAAAAGATAAACTTGCTAAATTGCATGAACTTGAAGACTATATGAAAACTTTAGATAAACGTATTAGTGAAGTTCAAGTTTCTTATAGTGAAAGAAGTGGAGAATCTGTTTTAGTTAATTCACACGGATTAAATTTAAAAAATAAAAGTAATTATTTCTATTTCTACGCAGAAGCAGTAGTTAAAGATGGTGATGAAGTTAAAACTGCAGGAGATATTTTCTTAGATAGTGATCCTTCAAAATTCGAATTAAAGAAATTTGCAGAAAAAATTGTAGAAGATGCAATTTCTCAATTACATGCTTCTCCAATTGGAAAAGCTAGAAAAACAAAAGCTGTTTTAAATCAAGAAACAGTAGCATCTTTATTAAATGCTTTACTTTCTAATTTAGATGCTGAATCAGTACAAAAACATACTTCTTTATTAGAAGGCAAATTAAATACTCAAGTTGTCTCTAAAAAGATTTCAATTGATGAAAAACCATTAACAAAAAATTGTTTCTTCCAATATTTCGATGATGAAGGTGTTGCATGTAAAGATAAAAAAGTTATCAATCATGGAACATTATTAACATATTTCTATAATTTAGAAACTGCTAAAAAAGATGGCGTTGAATCAACTGGTAATGGTGCTAGAATGGGTGGAAAAATGGGTATTGCATTCAATAATATCGTTTTAAAACCTGGTAAATTATCAGAAGATGAATTATTTGCAAAAATTGGAGATGGTATTTATTTAACTGAAATTAATGGATTACATGCTGGATTAAATTCTCAAAGTGGAGATTTCTCATTGCAAAGTGCAGGATTCTTAGTCAAAGATGGTAAAAAGGCTGGTCCATTAGAATTATTCACTGTTGCAGGCAATTTATATAAATTATTCAATGATGTCATTGCAGTAGGTAATAATTCAAAATTAACATTATCAAGTACAAATTGTCCATCAATTGCTGTTAAAAATTTAAAAGTTAGTGGATAATTAAAATAAAGGTTGATTTATAATCAACCTTTTTATTTACAAAAAAATTGAAGTATTAAATACTTCAATTTTAATTATTTATTAACAATATAAAGAATTCCTATTGTTTTAGGTCCACAATGACTTGAAACAACACATCCTGCTCTTGTTATATGAATTGATTCAGTTGGAACGTATTGTTTAATTTTTTCATAAACATATTCATCCATTCCATCAATTCTTCCGCTATGAGTAATAAATATATGAGATTTATCAATGCAAGGAAGATCTTTAATAAATTCTTCTATTTGTAAATCTACTGCTTTTTCATATTTTCCACGTGGTTTTTGATATACAGTTAATTTCCCATTAATCATTTTAGCAATAGGATGTATTTTTAACATACTTGCAAATAAAGAAGTCATTCCACTGCATCTTCCACCTTTATAAAGATACTCTAATGTATTAATACAAAATTTAGCACTTACATTTTTAGTTAATAATCTTACTTTTCTTGCAATTTCATGAACGTTATCACCTTGATCTCTAAATTGACACATTTTTAATACTAAAAGACCACTTCCAGTTGATAAGTTTTCACTATCAACAATTTCAATTCTTCCTTCTTCAAATTCTTTAATAGCAACTAATGCATTATTATAAGATGAAGATAATTCTGCGCCAATTCCTGTATAAATAATATCGAAGCCATCATCAATATATTTTTTAAAATAGTTAATAAATTCACCTATATTAATTGCACCTGTTTTAGGAGTAAATCCATTTTCTTCACATCTTTTATAAATTTCTTCAGCAAAAATATTTACACCATCTAAATAATCTTTAGAATCATTTGGAAAACTAACGTGTAAAGGAACAACTTTAATATCGTATTTATTAATTAATTCTTCTGATAAATCACATGTAGAATCACACATTACTATTATTTTATTCATATTTTAACCTCTCATTAATTATAAAAGTTATTTCTTTTATTAACAATTGTTTTTAAAAATTTTATAATAAAAATTAATAAAAAGGAGAGAAAACTATGTTAAAAAGAAATAAAAACATTAAATTATGGCAAGAATTTAAAAAATTTATATCAAAAGGCAACGTAATTGATATGGCAGTTGGTGTTATTATGGGTAGTTCTTTTTCTGCAATTGTCACAGCAGTTACTAATATTTTATTATCAATTTGCACTTGGGGAGTTCCAGGAGGAATAAATGGACTTGTAACAGTATTACCTGCTTTAAATGATGCTCAAAGAGGTATGGATGTTGCTCATGGATTAGGTCAATTTTTTTCTTCTAGTGAATTAGATTCTTTAGCAAGTGCAAGAGCAAATGCATTATATGAAAATGTAGATACTGTTGTTATTCAAAATGTAAAAACTGAAATAACAAGCAAATATACTTTACATGGAACTACTTATACATATAATATGTCTGCTACAATTGATTGGGGAAGTTTAATTAATGCAGTAATTGCTTTTTTAATTATTGCAGTTTTCTTATTTAGTGTTGTTAAAACTTTTGCGTTCTTACAAAAGAAAAGAGCAGAATTAAAAGCCAAAGAACTTGAATTATATTATAAAAATCATCCTGAAGAAAAACCTATTCCAGTTCAAGAAGTTAAAAAAGAACCTACTGAAGTTGAATTATTAAAAGATATTAAAGAAATACTTGCAAGTAAAGATTCTAAAATTAAAGAAGATTCTAAATAATAAATTAAAATTCCATCACTTTAAAAGTAATGGAATTTATTTTTTATTTATTATTTATTTCTTTATTATCTTCAATTTTTTCTTCTTTTTTATCATTAGAATTAATTAATAAAGGCTCTTTTTCTAATAATTTATTAAATAATTTTAATTCATCATCTTTAAATAATTCATATGATTTTTTATGTAAACTAGAAATCTTAGATTTAATAAAATTTAATTCACTAGAAGAATTATCAATACAAAGTAAATATCCTAAATAACATCTAGCAGTTAATAATTCTTTTGATAAATTTATATCTTTTTTAATTTGAGAATCTAAACTTTCATAATATTCTTTAACATTTTCATTTTTTAAACATAATAAATAAAATTTAGTTAATGAATAATATTCTTTAGTAAAATCACTAATCTTACTATCCAATGTTTTATTAACAATATTTAATACATCATCTACTTTATCTTCTAAAATTAAATGATAGAATGAATAAGAATTGATTTTAGCAGTATAATCTGTAATTTCATCAAACATTTTATAATCGTAATCTAATTTACCATATTCAATATTTTTTAAAATTCTTAATTCTTCATTATAAGCTTCTAAATTTTCTTTTTTAGATGTAATAACATATCGATATCCATCATTACTTGAATCTAATTCTAAAGGAATAAAATCATATAAGATAATAATTCCTCCAATAGTTAATACAATAATTGAAGCATATTTAATATATGCAATTGAGCTTGAATCTTTAATTGAACAAATTATTGAAAGAAGTACAATAACTTCAATAAAAATAATTAATATAGGTAATAATATATATAATCTTGGACTTGTTTTTTCTTTATTTTGATAGATTTTAGTTTCTCCAGTTAATCCATCAAAATTAGAAAATTTAAATTTAAAATATTTATCTTCTTCGTGTTTTTTATAAAAACATAAACCTAAAATAGTAACATTATATATTTTATAACCACCTAGTTTAGCACCAGTAATATGTCCAAGTTCAATTAAAATAGAATTTAATACTAAGCCTATTAATAAACTTAAAACTACACATAATATCGCACCTGATTGACCTAAATTATTATAAACATAACTAAAATTCTTTTGAATAACAAATATTGCAACTAAAAATACTATTATAAGCATTAATATGTATACAAATATTGATTTAATATCTTGTCTTTTCATATTCTATTCTCCTTATAAATCACAAGAAGTGTATTTATTAAGATTAATCTTTTAATATAATAACACGACTTAATTATTTTTTAAATGTTTTAATTATTGAATCATTAAATAATAAATTCATTTTATTAATTAATAATTCATTATTATAATCATTAAAATAATTAAATAATAATTCATTAGATAATCCAATTGAATACATTCTTGATATTGATTTTATATTCTCATTATCTATTTTAAATTTAGTTAAATATTTTAATAAAAACTTATTAATATATGATGTAATAAATTCAATTAATACTTCTTTGGAATCACTAAAATAAATTATTTTATTAAATTCTAATTCTTTAGATAAATAATCAATAATAGATGAATATAATTCATTTAAATTAGAAATATTATTATCTATTGGATTATTTAGATAAATAGAAAAAATAACATCAAATATACTTTCATAATGATAATAAAAAGCTTGACGAGTAATATTTAAATTTTTACATATTGTTAAAATAGAAATATTATTAAAAGAATTAGATTTTAATTCTTTTAATAATTCTTCTTGTATTTTATCTTCTAAAATCATTTGATTTTCCTTCTTTTATTAATAAAATTTAAAATAATAGGAATAGAAGATAGAATAATAAATACTAATAAAAGTATTCCTGTATAAATTAATTCTTCCAATTTTAAATATCTAGGATAGATATTACTATCTCCATTAATTAAAAGCCAATTTGTACCATAAATACTTAATAAATATAAAATACTTGCTAAAAATATAGATCCTACAAATATTATGCTTCTATAAGTATTAAATGGTTTACATGAACAAAATAATGGGAAAAATGACGCAATAGATATAAATAATGTAGCAATATTTAAAATATTTTGTTTATCTAATCCAAATCTATTTAATAAGAAAGTTAAATATAAACCTATAATAGGAAGTGCAATTGAAAATCCAAAAGGTATCGCTTGAGAAAGTGCATTCTTTAAAAAGTCTCCCTTTATTCTAGATTTATTATTTTCTAAAGTTAAAAAGAAAGAAGAAATTCCAATTGTAATCAATTCCCAACAATAAAAATTATTAGGTGCAAAAGGCCACAAAATAGAATCTTTGCTTCCAAAAGTAGTAATCATTCCATAAATTAAAAAGAAAATATTCATTAAAACTGCAAACACAGTTTTAGTTAAAAATAACATACATGTTCTAGATAAATTATTTATAACTCTTCTACCTTCAAAAATAACATTAGGTAATTTATTAAAATTATTATCTATTAAAACTAAAGACGCTATATCTTTAGTAGCTTTACTTCCTGATTCTAATGCAATAGCAACATCTGCTATTTTTAAAGATAAAATATCATTAATTCCATCTCCAACCATTGCAACAGTCTTTTTATTTTCTTTTAATGTTTTAACAATTAATTCTTTTTGACTTGGAGAAACCCTTCCAAAAACATTATATTTTAAAGCAGCTTTTTTAACTTCATCATCATTTAATCCATCTAAAGAAATATAATTAGAAGCATTTTTAATTCCACTAGCGTAAGCTATTTTACTAACAGTTAAAGGATTATCGCCACTTATAACTTTTACATTTACCTCATTTTCATTAAACCATTTAATACATGATTTAACATCATCTCTAATATGATCTTGAAGTCTAATTAATCCAATAATTTTAATATTTTTAGGTAAATTATTCTTTTTTATTTCATTAGAAGAAAATCCTACTACTAAAACTCTAAACCCTTCTAGAGAAGATTTATTAACTTCATCTTTAACTTCATCAATATTAATTGCATCAAAATAATTTAAGGCTCCTACAATTAAAGTTCCTCCATCTTTAAAAGTAACAGCACTATATTTATTATCGCTATTAAAATGAATTAATTCTTTTACATCAAATATTTCTTTAGTTTTAAAATGTTTTGCTAAGATTAAGCTTGTAATATTATCGTCTTTTAAAACATTGCAAAAAGATGCCATATAAGCTTCAAATCTATCTTTTTTTAAATTAGAATCAAAAAGTTCATAATCAAAAACAGACATATTCCCATCAGTAATTGTACCTGTTTTATCAATACATAAAGTATCTACTCTTGCTAAAGTTTCTTGAGAATACATATCTTTTACTAATACTTTTTCTTTAGTTAAATTAATAACTCCAACTGCTAAAGCAGTAGATGTTAAAAGATACATTCCTGAAGGAATCATAGAAATTAATGCACCACTAAGTTGTTTAATTACATCACCTTCTAACCATTCATATATATTTTCTAACTTAGTATTAGAATCAATTAATCCAGATATCCCAAACATTATAATTTCTAAAATACCTAAAACAATAACTAAAATACCAATAGATTTAAACAATCTATTAAGTTGAATATACATTCTACTTTTAGTTTGCTTAAATTCTTTTGATTTTAATTGTAATTGATTAATGTAATTGTCATCACCAATTTTATTAATTCTAGCATATATAACTCCATTCATTATGTAGCTACCTGCAAAAATCTCATCATTTTCTTCTCTTTTTATAGGTAATGATTCTCCAGTTAATAAAGATTCATTTAAATAAGCTTCTCCATTTAAAATAATAGAATCACAAGGAATTTTATCATCTTTTTTTAATTTAATAACATCATCTAAAACAATATCATCACTATCAATTTCAATTTCTTTATCATTTCTAATAACACATACTTTAGATTTTTCTACTAAAGATAATTTATTAGCGGCTATTTTAGCACGTATATCCTGAAATAATCCTATTCCAGTATTTAAAATTAAAATAAGTAAAAATACACAAGAAGTATATTGCTTAAATATAATTAAAATAATTCCAATAATAATTAAAGTAATATTAAAAAATGTAAAAACATTTTTAATAATTAATTTTAAAAAAGATGTAGATATTTTTATTTCTTTTTTATTAATTAATCCATCCTTAATTCTTTCATTTACTAAATCATTAGGAAGTCCATGAAGAAAATCTACATTATATCTTTTAATTTCATTTTCTTTCTTTTTAAATTTATTCTTAAACATTTTATTCAGTCCTTAATGCAATAACAGGATCTTTTTTAGCTGCTATTTTAGCAGGTACAAGTCCACTAAAATAACTTAAAATAACTGCTACAATAATTAATATAATAGCGTGTCCTATATTTAAAGATGCAATTGATCCTAGCCCATATGTAGGGAATGTTGCATTTAATATTAAATTAATTGGTAAAGATACTAAATAAGTAACAATTATTCCAAATAATCCACTTAATAATCCAATAATAAAACATTCAGCTTTAAATAATCTTCCTACATCTTTTTTTCTACTTCCTAATGCTCTTAAAATACCTATTTCTTTAGTTCTTTCAACAACACTTACATAAGTAATAATAGAAGTCATAACACTACTAACAATTAATGAAATAGATGCAAAAATAATTAATATTGCAGATATTGTGTTAATTAAAATAGAAAGTGAAGAAGTTAAATCACTTACAATATCTATATAATATATTTTTTCACTTTCACTTGTAGCGTGTTTAGAATCATTTTCTAAAGAAGATATATTATTATAACTATCTAATCCTTCTAATATTTTTGATTTTTCATTTAATCCACTAGGAAAAATAACTACGGATCTAATTTTAGAATAACTACAAAGATACGCAAAAAGATTTGTTAATTCACTATAAAATTCTTCTTTAGAATTAGAATATAAAGAAAAAATTTCATCTATTTCGGATTCTAATGAATTAAAGAATTTTTCAATAGAAGAAGAGTTAACTCCTAAATCACATCCAACTTTAGACATATTAGAATAAAAAGTAGATGCAGTTTTATTTATATTTCCATTAAATAATGAATAAGAAGATGTATAAAGAGTAAATAATTTAATTACTTCACTAACTTGACTACTTCCAAAAGTACCATTTTTAATAATTTCTTTTAATTCATTTTTAAAATTAGATAATGTTAATTCTTCATCATTATTATTTAATAAAATCATATTTTTATTAATTTCAATATTTGAAGAAATTGAATTAGTAATTTGAGATTTTAAATTTTTACTATCAACATATTCTAATAACTTAGAATTATAACAAAGTCCAGGAGTCATAACTTCTACAGTACTTCCTTTTTTAGGACGTAATACTCCAGTTATTTTAAGTTCTATTGAATTATTTTCATTATCTTCATTAAATAAAGTAGTTAAATCATTCTGAGAATAATAATTTTTACATGTAGATTCATTATAATTTTTAGAATATAAAGCATCATTAAAAATTATTTTATATTTTTTAGATAATATTTCTTCAAAACTAATTGGATTTTTATTAGCAGTTTCTTTATCATCATACTCAGAATAAATACCTAATTTTTGTAATGTAGAAAATGGAATTTGATTTTTTTCATCTACTACTAAAACAACTTCATTAATATTATTACTTGAAGGATAATTTCCATAAATACATTCATAAGATTCTAAAATATATTCTTCTTCTCCATATAAAGAATGAAATGGAGTAGATGGTAATCCAATATAACTTCCCATAATAGAATCTACTACTCCATCACTAGAAGAATTATCTACAATTTTAACTTCATTATTGAATAAAGTTACTAAGTTTAAAGAATAAGAAGTATTATAAATTTTAAAATAAGTAGATATTAATTTTTCATCATTTTTTAAATATTCTAAATAATTTAAAAATTTAGAATTAATATTACTAACTTTATAAGTATAATTACCAGTAGTAGTAGGAATTTCAGGTCTTAATAAATTATCATCTGGATAGTCACTATTTAATAAATCTTTTGAAGTTTTTTCAGAATATTGAACTACACTTGCAACATTAATTGGTAAAGTTGATACTGTTTGAGACTCAATTTGATTAATGTAATTAGTAAATCCATTTGAAATTGCTAATACTAAAGCAACTCCTATAATTCCAAAACTAGATGCAATACTAGTAGCAATTGTTCTTCCTTTTTTAGTTAATAAATTTCTTAAAGACATTTTAAAAGCACTAATAAAAGACATAGAAGTTTTACTTTTATTAGTTTTTATATCTTTATTTATAATATTTATAGAATAATTATTAGAAGAAATATCTTCATCTAATAATAATTCTCCATCTTTTAAAGTAATAATTCTAGAAGAATATTCTCTCGCTAAATCAGCATTATGAGTAACCATAATAATTAATTTATCTTTAGAGACTTCTTTTAATATTTCCATTGCTTGTAAACTAGTTTTACTATCTAATGCCCCAGTTGGTTCATCTGCTAAAATAATACTTGGATTATTAATTAAACTTCTTGCAATTGCAACACGTTGTTGTTGACCACCAGATAATTGATTTGGTTTTTTCTTATAAATATCTTTTAATCCAACAGATTCTAATGCTTTTTTTGCTTTTTCAGTTCTTTCTTTTTTTG
>CAZDPH010000013.1:0-13648 GCA_964507285.1 uncultured Staphylococcaceae bacterium
AAAAAGGAATTGATGTTAATGCTAGTGCTGGTAATGATGGCAAAGGAAATTGGAGTTCTACTGGCATTTATAAATATGATTTATTGGATTCAGTTGAAGATGGTATTTTAGGAAGCTATGCTACATATTCTACTACTACATCAGTTGCAGCAGGTATTTTATCAAGTGATGATTCAAGTGAATCAATTTTAAGTGTTAATGGCACAATTATTGATGGATATGATCAAGTTATTAGTAGAACAAGTGGCTCTACAGCAGTTTCTTTTACAACTGAAAGACCATTTTATTCATTAAATGGAGATAAAAAAGAAGGAACTTATGAATATGTTATGGTTCCTGGACTTGGAGAAAAATCTGATTTTGCTAGTTGTGATGTAAAAGGTAAGATTGCAGTTATTAAAAGAGGAACTATTTCATTTGAAGATAAAATTGCAAATGCATATGCAGCAGGAGCAATTGCAGTAATTGTTGGAAATCAAGATGGATTAGGTCAAATGCAATATTTTTCATTTACTAATACAAATCAACAAATTCCTTCCTATGGAATTTCAAAAGAATTCTATAATTTATTAGCATCTCAGGAAGATAAAAAAATAACAGTATCAAGAAACTTTATGACTGATTTTTCATCTCAAGGTGCTACAGGAAGTTTAAGTATTGAACCTGAAATTACTGCTCCAGGTCAAAATATTATTGGTGCTGTTTGTGATAATAAATCAAATAATACTTATGAATATTATGATGGAACTAGTATGGCTGCTCCTAATTATTCAGGAAGTTATGTTTTAGCTCTTTCAGATGGAGATTATTCTACTGAGGAAGAAAGAAAAGAATATCAAGCAACATTAAAGAAAAGATTTATGTCTACTGCAAATCCTATTATTGGAGGAGAAGATATTCCAACAAGTGTAAGAAGACAAGGTGCTGGAATGATTGATGTTGAATCTGCTATTAAAACTAATGTTTATCTTGAAGGAACAAATAATGAATCTAAAGTTGAATTAAAAAATAATGATAATATTAAAAATGGAATTTTAGATTTTGATGTTACTTTTAAAAAGACTAAAGAAGTTAAAGGTAGTTATACTCCTACTTTATATATTAGTGTTCCTGAAGTAGTTGAAGTTGATAGTGAAGCTAATCCAAATTTTGCAGGTACAAAAGTTAAATCTACTAATCAAAGATTAGTTAAAAAAGTTACTTTAAGTAATGTCACTTTATCAGGAAAAGAGGATCAAACTTATCATGTAAACTATAAATTAACTGAAGAAGAAGTAAATGAAATTTTAAGTGATTTCCCTAATGGATGTAATATTGAAGGTTATGTTATTTTTGATAGCAATGATTCATCTTTAGAAGAATTATCTATTCCTTATTTAGGATTTATTGGAGACTATTATAAAGAAGAAGCAGTTGAGCCTTTCCAATTTGAAAAAGAAGATGGAAAAATTTATGGATCTGATATTGTTAATGATTTAGCTCAAAATGTTGCAGGTAAAACAAAAGCAGACTTTGAAAGTTATTTTGGTGTTACTGGTACTTCAATAAATAATTTTGATTCATCTAAAATTTATAAACATGAAACAAAATTAACTGATTATGTAATGGGAATTAATGCTACTTTAGAAAGTGATGGTTATTATCATCTTAAAGCAGGTAATAAAGGAAGTGCTGATACTTTATATATTCAACAATTCGTCAATAGAAGTTGTATTGATAATACAATTACATTAAAAGATAGTAAAGGTTCTATTGTATTAACTGATCATATGTTTAATGCAATTTATGATAATGGAGAATCTACTCATCCTTTAGTAAAAACTAAAGCTACTGCTACTTTATATAATAAAGATTATATTATTGCTAATAGAGCATATACAATCATTCCATTAAAAGATACTAGTGGTGATTATAATTATTATGAAGATGGAGAATATACTTTAGAATTTGATTATGAATTAGTAGATGGAACACATCAAACTAAAACATATATTTTAGAAATTGAAGAAGTAAAAGATGATAATAGTGTTACTGGTTTTGAAGAAACTAGTGAAGGATTATTAATTTCATTCTCTAGTGATTGTTTAAAAGTTACTATTAATGATGTTCAAGGTGTTAAAAAGAGTGCTAAACAATTCTTATTTACTAAAGATTCATTAATTCCTGATAAAAATGGAGTATATACAATCAAAGCATATTCAAATTCATATGGATTATTTATTGGATCTATGACTAGTGATTTAAAAGCTATTGCAACAGGAAGTGTTATTGAAAGTGGAACAATATTTAAATTAATAAGAAAAAATACTTCTTCTGGAGAAGAATTAACAATTGGAGTTTATGATTCAACAGGAAAAGTTTTAAAAATTAATGATGGAATTAAAGTTTATATTGCATTAGGAAGTGGTGTTAGTGAATGTAAAGTAACTACTAACGATTCTAAAAAAGAAGAAATTGAATCTTCTTTAAGCAATGGAGTATTATCATTTACTACAAAAAATAAAAAAATAATATTAAATTATTCTTCTAGTAATAATGGTTCTAATTCTAATTCTGGATTAATTACTGGATTATGCGTTGGTGCTGGAGCTATTTTAGTAGCAGGTTTATTTGCAGGTATTACTCTTAATAAGAAATCAAAGAAAAAATATAAATAATTATGAAAGAAAATAAAAAAACTTTTTCTATATTTGAAATATTTAATTTAAGAAATTTAATTTCTTTTATAATAATTGGAATTATTTCTACAGCAGGATTTTTTATTATGTATTTTGTATATGAAAAAACAATTAAAGCCACTGTAGATGGTTTATTTATTGGATTTGTTTTAGCATTAACAGCATGTTTATTAAATTTATTAAATTATTTTGGAACATTTGATTTAGTTGCTGTAGGATTTTCTAATATGATAAATGTACATTTTAGAAAAGACTTTGATGCTAAATATGATAGTGTTGTAGATTATACTGAAGCTCACAAAATAAAAAGAAAAACAAATAGATTAGGATTTACTTCTTATTTATTTGTAGCAATTATTTATCTTATTATATTTATAATTTATTATAATTTATATTATTTACCAATAATTCCTAAATAGTTTTAAATTTAAAAAGAATCTTTATTTAAAATAAAGGTTCTTTTTTTCTTTATTTTATCGATATTTCATTAATAGATATTAAGATAATATTAAGATTTTATTTCTTTAATTTAAAAAAACATTGTTTTATGTAGAATATTGAAGTTAGAAGAATTATTACATCAATCTTCTAAGTTCGGAGGATATTTAAATTTATGAAAAAGAAAAAATTAGGTCTTTATTGTTTATCCGCTTTAGCTGTATTTGGTACAGTTTGTGGCCTTTCTTCTTGTGGAGAAAGTTCTCAAGGTGAAAATAGTGGATGGATTCTTAACGATAAGCCAAGTAAAATGATTGAAATTGGTGATGATTTCAAAGTTGAAGCAGCTTCATCAAAATACTTTGCAGGTTATTTAGCATATGATGATGGTACTATTCTTTCAATGAAGAGTGAATCTACAGTTGAAGCAGGAACAAGTGCACACTTATACGCTTATGAAATTCCAGAAGGATATTTAACTGGTGTTAAAGTTCTTGACGCAAGTGGAAATGATGCAAGTGATGAAGTTAAAATTTCAGATGATGGCGTTTGTACATTCCCAAATGTTAGTGAATCAACTTCATATACAATTTATTTATATGGATTAGAAAGTGAAGATGCTAACGCTAAAGTTATTAGAAAAGGATTAAATGTTACTGTTGTTCCAAGTGGAACAATTGCTAAAAATTCTTATTATGATTTCTCTGGTAGAGATGGTGATGAAAGAACTACAATGACAGGTGTTGCAGAACAATTCTTATATAGCAATGGTGTTGCTGCAATTAATACAACTGCAAATGGTGGTTATCAATTATATAGTAGTCGTTTACATTCTCCATTACTTGATGCTGAAAATTATATTCCTGGATATGGATATGGCGTTTCTTCATATGGTACAATTGATTCAGCTTTAGCAGGTGAAGAAACTGAAGCATATAAATGGTTCTATCATGATCAATTTGATGCATCAGGAGATGAAGGTAACTTTAACTATTTAAATTCAAATTCAAATACTGTTAATGAATTATATTCATATATTAGTGCTTCATATTTCTCAACTCTTTTAAATAAAGATATGACAAGTAGTGAATATCAAGCTAATCTTTCTAGATTTGATGCTCCAGAAGCTGTTGATCCAGATGAAAATGGTGCTAGTGATACATATAAAATTTATGTTAGAGTAGGTGGAAGTGCTGATGGTGAAAATGGTGTTACTAAAGGATTAAGTTATAGAACAGCATCTACAAAACCAGAAATTGCTGCTTATGATAAGAGAGATATTAAACTCGAAGATTATTTAACTCCATTTAAATTAATGGCTACACAAGCTGTTGGATGGTATAGAGGTACAGAACAAGCTGGTGAATCTACAGCAAATAGACAAATTCAAGGATATGCTGAATACTACAATTCATCAAAAGATTTTACAGAATTAGAAAGTGATGAAGAATTCTGTTCAAAAGTTGGTGTTTCTATTGATCATTCAGATAATTCTATTACAATTAAATTTAATGGTAAAATTTCTCCAGACTATGCTGAATATCAAATTGACGGACTTTGGTCAAACCCAATTAGTGAAGATTTCTTAAAAACTTTAGGAAATGGTAATGCTATTCAAGGTAGTAAAGTTTATGGTCAATCAAGTGATTCATATTCTCCATTAGATTCTATTCTTTGTGTTGGTCCTTACTATACAATGACATATGAATCAAAGAAAACAATTGCATTTGCTAAAAATGAAGAATGGCCATTATGTGAAGATAAATATGGAAGAAAATTATATCAAATTAAAGGTTTCCATTTAAATGTTAATACAGCATTAACTACAGATGCTACAGAATACATTAAGAAATTTGAAGCAGGATTAACTGATGTTTCAAATATTCCTTCAGATTATTGGGATAAATATTCATCATCTCCATTAAGAAAGAAAGTTGAAGGTAGTTCATTCAATGGTGGAATTTTCTTAAATACATATGATAAACAATTCTGGGATGAAACTTGGGATCCTGCAGATGTTGCAGAAATTGATTCATCTTATGAAGTTAAACCTATTTTAGGAAATAACGATTTCTATAAAGGATTATTTGTTGGTATTGATAGACAAGCATTAGCTGATTATGGTCACTATACAACAACTTATGATATTCAAGAACCAATCGCTAAAGCTACTCCAAAAGCTACTTTATATAAAGCATCAGATGCTCACTCTAGTGCTGTTTCATATGCATTTGGTGATTCATTAAGTGATGCAAGTGCTTGGAAAGCAGAAGCTGCTGAATATTTTGAAAAAGCAATTGAAGAAGAATTATCTGCAGGCCATTATAAACTTGGAACAGAAGATTCTCCAACAGAAGTTAGCTTCCAAATTTCATCTGTTGATGCTACAAAAGTTAACTACTACTTCTCAAATTATTCACAAAACTGGAAAGATGCATTTGAATTAGCTGTTACTACTCACTCAGAAGATGGTAAAAATCCATGGGTTGGTTCTAATGGAAAACCATTAATTACATTAAATGTTGTTAAGAAAGATGTTGCTCAATCAAGTGGAACACAAATGCAAAATGACTTATTATACAATGGTGTCAAAGCTGGTACAACTGATGGACAAAACGTCTATAGTGTTACAGGTAATGCTTATGATACATTCAATAATGTTGAAAAATTCAAATCAGATGATTCTAATGGATTTACTCTCGCATTTGGTGGAGATACTTCACAAGTTTCTAAAGATGTTTATTATGATGGAAAATATTGGTCATTTGATACATTATGGGATGCAGGCAACCAAGGCGTCTTATTAGATGAAAGAGGAAAATCTGTTGATCCATTAATTGTTGATAAAGCTAGTGCTTCTTTAGATACTGATGTTGCAAGTAAGAAATATACTGTATCTATGCCAATTAGTTATAATACAGAATATGTTTCAAATATTAAAGTTTGGACAGATTCTATTACAGATGAAAAAGAATCATATGTTGCTGCTACAGATGTAAAAATTGAAAATGGTATGCTAACATTCTCATTCACAGGTGATTCTGTTATTGATGGCGCTGAATTTGGTTCAGCATATAGCACATATCACTATCTTGATTTCAAAGTTACATATGACTTTACATATGAAGGAACAACTTCAGAAAAATCTGTTGGAGCTTATTATTGGTTAGTTAAAAAAGCTTTCTAATCTAGCAATAAAAAGTTATTTATTTTAAATTTATAACCCTATATAATATATAAATATAGGGTTATATTTTTGGTTTATAGGAGGATAAAAATGACTAAATATGTTATAAAAAGAATATTTTTAGCTTTTTGCGTATGTTTTATTGTTTTATCTTTAACATATATTTTAATTGCATGTTTAAAGGTTGATAAAATATTAGCTCCATCAGAAGGACAAATGTTTGCTTATTACCATAATCAAGCTCAAAGAGGCTTTTTAATTGAGTCTACTTCTCAACTTGAAGGACTTGGAAGTGCTATTTGGAGTTACTCAACAGGTTCAGGAAAAGATACTACTAATTATTTCTTTTATCAAAGACCAGTTTGGGATCGTTATATTACTTGGTTAAGTAATGTTTGCTTACGTTGGGATTGGGGAGTTTCTTCTTCGTTTGAAATGGGTAGAAGTACTTTTAGTATTTTAATGGGAAGATTACCTACTACAATTAGTTTAAATGTTTTAAGTGTTATTGTTTCAGTTCCACTTGGAATTGGACTTGGTGTATTATGCGCTTTGAAAAAAGGAAGCGTATTTGATAATGTTTTCCAAATTATTATTATGGTTTTTATTTCTATTCCAGGATTTGTTATCATAAGTTATTTAATTATGTTATCTTACAATATTGATTGGTTACCATCTATGTGGCCTCAATCAACCGACCCTACATATAGAAAAGTTGCTGCTTATATTATTCCTGTATTTGTTTTATCAATTGGTTCAATCAATGGATATGCAAGATTTGTTAGAGCAGAATTATGTGAAGTTTTAGAAAGTGATTATTTATTACTTGCTAGAACAAAAGGTTTAACAAGAAAACAAGCTATTTTACGTCATGCTTTTAGAAATTCAATGGTTCCAGTTTTACCTTCAATTGTTTCTGAATTTATTGCAATTTTAGGTGGAAGTATGATTCTAGAAAATTTATATCAAATTCCAGGTGTTGGTCAACTTTATATGGCTGCATTTAATTCCAAGGATTATGATTTATTAATGACTGATATGGCATTCTATACAATTATTGGCTTATTATCATCAATCATTGTTGACTTATCATATGGATTTATCGATCCACGTATTAGAATGGGGGCAAAGAAATAGTATGGCAGAAAACGAAAAACAAGTATTCGTTGACGGAAATGGAAAAGAAGTTACTATTTCTAGCGACGATTTTAAATTAGTTCAAAGTGATTCAAAAATTCATGATGTTAAATTTGCTGGTAAGCCAACAACATTCTTTAAAGATGCAATGAAAAGATTTGCTCGTAGTAAATCTGCAGTTACAGGTGGAGTTATTGTTGGACTTTTAGTTTTAGGTGCTATTTTTATTCCTATGTGTACATCATCAAGTACAGGTACAGGAGTATATAATGTGACATCTAGTGGTGGAGGCAAACCAGTAGAAGCTGATTTACCACCAAAACTTTTCCCTACAGGTACTGGCTTTTGGGATGGAACAGTAAAAAGAACTGGTGTTGTTTATGATACAGAAAATAATTGCCCAGTTGGTGATAAATATATTGAAGGTAGTTATTTTAATTTAAAAACATACGAAAAAACTGAAGAAGCTTATAGTGAATATGGAAGAGGAGGAAGTGTTAATGTTAATGCTAATTCATCTTCTGATGTTACTTTCTATTCAAAGAGTGCTGATTTTGATTTAACTAGTAAAATAAATGTTTCCTATTCTATTAGTCTTGATATGTATGCAAGTTATGAATTTACTGGTTATAAATTTGCTATTTATGATGGTGAAAATAGATATTATTTAATAGGAAATGAATCTTCATTTGAAACTAGTAAAACTAGTGCTAATATCGAAGTTACTTCAATGCTAAAAAGTCAAGGAGTAACAAGTGACACTCTTAAAAATGCTAGATTTGAATTTATTGTAAAAGCAAGTGATAACGAAAATAAAGTTGGTTCAATTTTACTTGAAAATTTCATTGCTACAAGTGAAAGCTCTAATTCTTCATTAAAATATAATGTTGAAGTTACAAGTTTTAAAGATGGAAACGAAGTAATGCAAAGACAAAATAGTGATTTTGGTGCATGGAATGTAACTAATGGTGCAAGAAGTGTTCATGGTGTTATTTTCACTGTTTGTGATTTTACTTATGATCCATATGCATATGCTTATGGTAAAAAAGATAAAACTTATAGTGCAAGAGAATTATTAGTTTATATTAATAATAATTCCTTAAAAGTAAATTTAACAAGTAGTGATTGCAAAGCTACTACAGATAAAGATATATTAGCAAAGAGATTCGAAATTTTATCTTCAGATTGTCCAATTGCAGAAGTAGTTGAACAAGTTGGAGATGCTCAATATGATACTAGTAAAAAGCAATGGTCTGCTTACACTTTAAAAGTTAAAATTTATGGATATAAAGAGATGGGATATTCAAGTCAACCATCATTTATATTTGGTACTAATGATAGTGCAAAAGATTATTGTAAATTAATGTTTACTGGTATGAGATTATCATTTTTAATTGCTATTGGTGTTAGTGCTGTTAATATTGTTATTGGTTTAATCTGGGGTTCTATTTCTGGATACTTTGGTGGATGGACTGATATTATTATGGAAAGAATCTGTGATATTATTTCTGGACTTCCTTCAACAGTTATTATTACTTTATGTATTCTTTATGGAAGAGAATTCAATTGGGGTAGTGCTGCAGATGTTATTGCATTAATGGTTGCTTTATTTATGACAGGATGGATGGGTGTTAGTGCTCGTACTCGTACTCAATTCTATCGTTATAAAGGAAGAGAATATGTTTTGGCTAGTAGAACTTTAGGCGCTAAAGATGGAAGATTGATTTTTAAACACATTTTACCAAATGCTAGTGGTACAATTATTACAGGATCAATCTTAATGATTCCTAGTGTTATTTATACTGAAGCAAGTATTGCTTATTTAGGATTAGGTTTACAAGGACAAGTTTTATTTGGAGTTATTTTAAGTGAGGCTAATAACTATTATCAAGGTGATAAGTCTTTCTTATTATTTATTCCAACATTTATTATGATGTTACTTTTAATTTCATTTAACTTATTCGGAAATGGATTAAGAGATGCATTCAACCCATCATTAAAAGGAGGTAAAAATTAATATGGCTGAAAATAAAGAAAAAGTATTAGAAGTCAAAGATTTAACTATCTCTTTTAAAACTGACAGGGGAATTGTTCATGCAGTAAGAGGTGTTTCATTTGATTTATACAAAGGTGAAACACTTTGTATTGTTGGTGAATCTGGATCAGGTAAATCAGTTACTAATAAAGCAATTATGGGTATTAGTGCTAAAAATGCTATTATTGAAAATGGATCTATTTTATATGAAGGTGAAGATTTAGTTAAAGTTTCTGAAGAAGAATTCCATCGTATAAGAGGTCATAAAATTGGTATGATTTTCCAAGACCCATTAAGTGCTTTAAATCCAGTTATGAAAATTGGAAAACAAATTATTGAAGCTACAATGATTAATAAAAATATTTTAAAGAAAAAATATAATGATTTAATCTCAAAAGAATTAGTAGCTTTCCGTAATAATGAGGCAAATTATAACTTTAATATTAGTAAAATTGATAATGAACTCGAAAGAAATAAAAATTTAAAAGTTAAATTTGAAAGTTTAAATAAAGATGCTTTAAAGTTACAAAATAAAATAAGTGCTTTAGAATCAAAAAATAATGAAAAACTTAATGAAAAAATCAATTCTTTAAAATCTGATTTAGAAGAATTGATTAAATCTAGAGATAAATTTATTAATAGTTGCTTTGAAATTGCTATTAATTTAAAAAGAGAACATCAAGAAAAAGTTTCTTCAATTGAAAATGATATTGTTAAACATGAAAAAGACGATTCTTCTAGTGAAGCTAAAACGGTTATTAAAGAATTAATTTTAACTTCTTTAAAAAATGAATTAGAATTTTATAATACAAAAATTGTTTATAAATTAAATGATGAATCTATCGAGAAATTCTTTGAAGATCTTGAAGAAAGAAACAAATCATTAATTGAAATTAAATCTTTATATAAAAAATCATTTAAAGAATTAAATAAACCTTTAAAAGAAGATTTAAATAATACTAAAAGAAAAGCAAAAAAAGAAGTTGCAGATTATTATGAATCTTTAAAAAATGAATTTACTTTAAAAAATAACGAATTAAAAGAAAAATTAAGTTCTAAAAAATTAGAATTAAATGAATATTTTAATTCTTTAGATGAAGATAAAAAGAAAGAAATTTCTGAAATTTTAATTAAAAATAAAGTATTACAAAAACAAATTGATAAAGAAAATAAAAAATATCATGATGTTAATGTTTCCAAAGTTAGTAATGTTAATAAAATTGAATTAATTGAAATTAAAGATGAGCATTATGTTTCATTAGTAAATGAAATTAAAAATTTAGAAAAAGAAATTTTAGATTTAAAAGAAGAATTTATTAACAAAACTAAGATAACTAAAAAAGAAGCTAAAAAAATGGCTTTACAAGTTATGAAAGAAGTTGGTATTCCTCTTCCAGAACGTAGATTCAAACAATATCCATTTGAATTTTCAGGTGGAATGAGACAAAGAATTGTTATTGCAATTGCTTTAACTGCTAATCCAGATATTTTAATTTGTGATGAGCCAACAACTGCACTTGATGTTACTATTCAATCTCAAATTCTTGAATTAATTAATAAATTAAAAGAAACAAGAAATTTAAGTTGTATTTTCATTACTCATGATTTAGGTGTTGTTGCTAATATGGCAGATAGAGTTGCTGTTATGTATGCTGGAAAAATTGTTGAATATGGTAAAGTTAATGAAGTATTCTTTGATCCACGTCATCCATATACTTGGGCACTTTTATCATCAATTCCTGATGTTGATAGTAAAGAAAAACTTGAAGCAATTCCTGGAACTCCTCCAGATATGATTTATCCTCCAGAAGGAGACGCATTTGCTTTAAGAAATAAATACGCTTTAGCAATTGATTTTAAATATCAACCACCTTACTTTAAAATTAGTGAAACTCACTATGCTGCAACATGGTTATTGCATGAAAATGCACCACATGTTGACATGCCAAGAATTGTTTCAGAAAGAATTAGAAAAAATATCGAGGATGAAAAGAAAATTAATCCTGATTTCACTTTGGAGGCTTAGAAAATGGAAAATAACGATAAAAAAATTGATAGTTCTAAAGCTTCTTTAGCAAAAGAAAATCTAAATCTTTATCAAGAAATGGAAGAAAACTCTTTAGTAGTTGAAAAAGATGGTAAGCATAATTTCGATGAAATGAGTGAACCTCCAATTGATGAATTAAAAGGAAGCTTAGATAAAGAAAAAGATACTCACAATATTCTTTCTAAATGTAAATTTAAACAAGAATATGTTGATAATAAAATTATTTTAAGTGTTAATCATTTAAAACAATATTTCTTCTTTGGTAAAGGACCTAATAGATATAAATTAAAAGCAGTTCATGATGTTTCTTTCCAAGTTAAAGAAGGTGAATGCTTTGGTATTGTTGGTGAATCAGGATGTGGTAAAACTACAACTGGTAGAAGCATTATTAGACTTTATGATATTACTAGTGGTTCAATTTACTATAAAGGTTATAGAATTGGTGCTGGTACAAGATGGAATGAAAAAGAATTAAAATATTCTAAAGTACATCATAAAGAAAAAATGAAGAAATTGAAGTCTGATTTATCAAATGGTTTAATTTCTCAAGAAGAATATAAGAAATCTGTTCAAGAAGCTAATGAATATTTAAAAAATGTTAAGCATTTACAAAAAGCTAAAATTAAACAAATTAAGTATGATCAAACTCATGTTAGTCCAAAATTAATGCAAGAAATTCAAATGATTTTCCAAGATCCTATTGATTCTTTGGATCCTCGTATGACAGTTGAAACTATTATTTCTGAAGGATTAAATATTCAAGGATTCCATAACAAAGAAGAAAATCATAAAAAAGTTGTTGCAGCTTTAGAAAGAGTTGGATTAATTGAAGATTATTGTTCTCGTTATCCACATGAATTCTCAGGTGGTCAAAGACAAAGAATTGGTATTGCCCGTGCATTAATCATGAATCCAAAATTATTAATTTGTGATGAACCTATTTCAGCACTTGATGTTTCTATTCGTGCTCAAATTATTAATCTTTTAAATGATTTAAGAGAAGAAATGGGATTATCTTTAATATTTATTGCTCATGACTTATCAGTTGTTAAATATTTCTGTGATAGAATTGCAGTTATGTATTTTGGAGAAATTGTTGAAATGGCAACAAGTGAAGAATTATTTAAACATCCTTTACATCCATATACTAAGAGTTTATTAAGTGCTATTCCAAAGCCAAATCCATTAACTGAAAAGAAAAGAGAAAGAATTGTTTATAATCCTCAAAAAGTTCACGATTATAGTGTTGATAAACCTAAATTTGTTGAAATTTTACCAGGTCACTTTGTTTTAGCAAATAAAGCTGAAATAGAAAAATACAAACAAGAAATTTCAGATATCGATTCAAAATTATAATAAAAATATCTCCATATCATTAAATTTGATATGGAGATTTTTATTTATTTAATTTAAAATTATTTTATGGAAAAAGATATAAAAATTAGAACGATTATTGAACTATTTATTGGAATATTTTTATTAGCTTGTGGAATACCTTTAATGGTTTTTTCTTCCTCTTCTTTAATGGGAGATGTTTTAGGGTATTTTATTGCAGGAATTATGTGTGTACTTAGTATTATGTTAACGATTTATACATTTATTAAGACTCCTGAAAAATTTTATTTATATTTTGTCTATTCTTTAATATTAGTTAGTGGAGTTTATTGTTTTATTACACCTGTTGCAGCTACTACATTTATTTGTTTATATTTAGGTGTTTCATTTATGCTAATATCTTTACTATTTTTTATTAAATTTTATATTTTAAAACATGTTTCATTTAAACATTGGTTTAATATTGTACAATTATTTATCCTTATTATTATATTTTTGCTAGGGCTTGCGCTATGTATGTTTTTTAAAACAATAGATGTTATTTTATTATGCTTTTTAATTGGAATCCCTTTAACGATTATTGGACTATATTTAATAATATTAATGAGTATTAGATTAATCATTAATCATTAAAAATTAAAACATTTAATTCTAATTCTTGTTCAGTAATTCCAGCATGACTAGCTTTAAGTTTAAAGCTATCTTTTGATGCAAAATTATATTTTGAATTAGATAATAAAAAATAATTTCCTAAGAATGAATTAAATAATTTATGGGTATTACCTGTTCCA
>CAZDPH010000014.1:0-13409 GCA_964507285.1 uncultured Staphylococcaceae bacterium
AGAAATTAGAGTTACACCAAATACAGAGGAACATGATTTTAATTTTAAAGTTAATCTTAAATAATTTTTACCATCAGTTTTTACCAAGCTTGTATCAATATCTAATAATTCAATATTAAGATTTTCGCATAATTCTGTAATTTTTTTAATTGGTTGCTTATCAATTTCTGTAACTACCAAAATAAAAGCAATTTTACCACTTGTAGAAATTTTAACTTTTTGAAAAGTATTTAAAGAAATCATGCAAATTATTAATGCAATTGTAGCAAGAATGAAGCATCCAGCTCCACAACACATTCCGATAGCCATTGTAACCCAAATGCTTGCTGCCGTTGTTAACCCTTTAACAGAAAAACCATTTTGAATAATGCTTCCAGCACCTAAAAAACCAATGCCAGTAACCCCAGCAGCAGCTAATCTCATTTGATCGCTACTATCAGCTCCATATAGAGATAAAATCATTAATAAACTAGAGCCTAAAGAAATTAATATATGTGTTCTAAACCCAGCAGGATGACCGTTTTTTTCTCTTTGAGCTCCTATTATTGAAGAGTATAAAACAGATACCAAAAGAGATAAAATAATTAAAAAAGAAAATCCTAAATACGTTGGGATTGCTCCATTAAAACCAGATTTAAACCATTTAACAATTACATCATCAAACCCTTTGGCGTCCAGGATATTCAAAGAATCAAAAATAAAATTATACATAACTATAAGACTCCTTTAGAAATCAAAATTTTTCTTAATTCATCTGATTTTTCAAAATTTTTATCGATTTTTGATTGATTATATTCTCGCAAAATTACTTTTTCTTCTTCGCTTAAAACCTTTGGCTCAAAATGTAACCCTAAAACATAAGCTATATCATTAAATGCATAGAAATTATTTTTAATAATTTCTATATCTTTATCTTTTTTTATAATCTCAGCATTGCTTTCTTTAATTAAATCTAAAAGATATGTAATCCCATTTGGAATATTCATATCATCTGCTAAAAATTCATAAAATTTTTCAATTTTATTAGAATTCCCATATAAGTCAATATTTAATTCATTTAATAGCAAATTACTTTGTTTATAAATTGCACTTAATTTATTTAAAATAGCTTCTGAATTTTTAAGTGTTTCATCATTAAAATTAATAATAGATCTATAGGAAGCATTTAATAATAAAAGTCTAGTTTTATCAGCACCAAATTCATTTATAGCATCTTTTGCTAGTATAACATTTCCTAAAGATTTAGACATTTTATTACCGTCAATATTCATCATTGCATTATGAATCCAATAATTTGCTAAATGATTGTGATCATGACATTCAACTTGAGCTATTTCATTTTCATGGTGAGGAAATTTAAGATCACTTCCACCTCCATGAATATCAATCATTCCTTTAAATATTGAATTAATCATAACACAGCATTCTGTATGCCATCCTGGTCTCCCTTCTCCCCATGGAGAACCCCATTTAATTCCTTCTTTTGTATCTTTCCATAATAAAAAATCTAAAGGATTTTTCTTTTTTGAATTTTCTTCAATTCTTGCTCCACTTATCAAATCATCGATATTTATTTTTGAAAGTTCACCATATTCATTATCTTTATCAACATTAAAAAATACTTCTCCATCATTTACATAAGCTGAGCCATTTTGAACTAATTCATCAATAAATTTAATAATTTTATCCATGTATTCAGTAACTTTAGGATTTTCACTAGCTTTTTTAACATTAAACTTTTCTAAAGTATCAAGATAAGATTTTATATAAAACTCGGTTAATTCCTTTTCTGTAATGCCTTCTTCTTTTGCTTTTTTAATAATCTTATCATCGACATCAGTAAAATTAGAAACATATGTAACCTTATATCCAATTTTTTCTAAATATTTTCTTAAAGTATCAAAAAAAACAACTGGACGAATATTTCCAATGTGAGGATAATTATATACAGTTGGTCCGCATACATACATCGAAACTTAATTCTCTTTTATTGTTTTAAAATCTTCTATTTTATTTGTTAATGAATTATATAATCTTACTTTCATATTATCACCTTTTTAGTATTAAAATTATAACAATTAAATTATATTTTTTCTATTTTATAGTAGAAATTGGAGTCTTTATTTGATAAAATCTACTTCCAATCGAGGATAAATAATGAAAAATAACTATAGCAAATACTTGATAGCATTAGATTTAGATGGTACATTATTAAATAATAAAAAAAATATTTGTTTTTTAACAAAAAAATATTTAAAAAAATTAAATAAAAAAGGAGTAAATATTGTACTTTGTAGCGGAAGAGCTCCACGAACAATGATTAATTATTACAATAAATTAAAATTAAATTCTCCTATGATATGTTATAATGGAGCACTTACCTATAATCCATTTAATGATAATTTTAAAAAAATCAGTTATCAATTTGATCATGAAAAATTAATAAAAATTTATTCTTTATTTTCAGAATATGTTGAAATAACAATGTGTGAAAGTAAAAATAATATTTATATTGATAAAGAAGATGATTTTTTATTTACTTTTTTCCAAAAAGGAAACATGAATATATTTAATAATATAAAAGATTCTCTTAATGAAGATACTTACACTTATGTAATTAAATTAAAAAAAGATAAAGATAATAAAGAAAATAGATTAAAACTTCAAGAATTAGTAAAAGAATCAACTTTCAATTATAGATTAAGATATTGGCATGATTCACCTTATGGAGAATTTCATTTTGAAAATGTAAATAAAGCTTTTGCTTTAAAGCAACTTGCAAAAACATTAAATATTGATGAAAACAATATCTATGTTTTTGGAGATGCAGGCAATGATATTGAAATGCTAAATACATTTTCTAATTCATATTTAATGAGAAACGGCAATAAAGAAATAAGAAAATATGCGTCGAATATAACAAAAAAAGATAATAATCATAATGGTATTTATTATGAATTAAAAGAAATTTTTAAAAATATTTAATTTAATAAACATAATTTTAAAAAAACTCGCAATTAATGCGAGTTTTTGTTTTTTTATATCTTTAATATCTTTTTTATTTCTTCGAAATATTTTTCACCTTTATTTAAACATTTTTCTTCATCAGCAATATCATCAGTAACTTCTATATAAAATTTACATTTAGGCTCTGTACCGCTTGGTCTAATTGAAATATTAGATCCATCTTCAAAGAAAAATTTAACTAAGTCTCCTTTTGGCAAATTTTCAATTTTTTCTTCTTTTTTATCATTTAAATAAATTCTATCTAATTTAAAATAATTTTCTATTATTGTTACTTTATTCCCTAAAATTTCTTTAAAAGGATCGTTTTCAATTTTATACATAATCTCATTCATTTTATTTTGACCTTCACTTCCTTCAAAATAAATATTAAATAATTGAGATTTATAATATTTTTTTAATTTCATACATAAATTATTATATGCAGTCTTTAAATCCATTCCTAATTGATGATAATATAATGCCATTTCACTATAAAGTAATATAGCTTGAGTTCCATCTTTATCTCTAACCTCATCGGAAATTAAACAACCATAGCTTTCTTCGTAACCAAATAAAAATTTATAGCCATTTTGTATATTTTTATAATGTTCAATTTGATTGCCAATATATTTAAAGCCTGTTAAAAATGATTCTAATCTAATTGAATAATAATCACAAATTGCTTTTCCAATCATTGAAGAAACGACAGTATTATAAACAATATATTTAGATAAATCTTCTTTTAAAGAAATTTTATTCATCAAAATATAATCTAACAATAATGCAGCACTTTCATTACCAGTCATTAAATTATAAGTACCATTATTATCTTTAGATGCTAAGCCTACTCTATCACCATCTGGATCAGTCATTACAATTAGTTCTGCACCTTCTTTTTTTGCAACTTCAATTGGAATTAAAAATGCTCTTGGATCTTCAGGATTTGGACTTTCTAGTCCACTAAATTCTGGATCAGGATTAGATAATTCTTTTACATCAATTATTTCATATCCTAAGTCATTAAAAATTCGCATAGCATTAACATAACTTGTTCCATGATTAGGAGAAAATATAATTTTAAAGTCTTTCTTATTTAACTTATTTATTTCTAACGATTCAACCATTTTACAATATGGATAGTCAACATCCTCTCCAACTAAATTGGTCTTTCCTTTTATATTAGAAATCGGTACTTTAACAAGTAATGGGTCTCCAAGATTATTTATAATTTCAATTACCTCTTTTATTTTACTTGGAACTAATTGACACCCGCATTCATCATAAATTTTATAACCATTGTATTCTTTAGGATTATGGGAAGCAGTAATCATAATACCACCTTGACATTTTTTAAATCTAACAGTAAATGATAATTCAGGAGTAGATCTTAAAGAATCAAATATATAAGTGTTTATTCCCATCTCGTTTAAAATTTGGCTAGTAGATAAAGTAAATTCTCTTGACATGTATCTATTATCATGAGAAATAGCAACATAAATGTCACCTTTAAAATGATTTTTTAAATATAATCCAAAGCCAATAGTTGCTCTTTTGACCGTAAATAAATTCATTCTATTTAAACCTGGTCCTAAAATTCCTCTTAAGCCAGCAGTTCCAAAAGCTATTTCTTTAAAGAATGAATCATCTATATCTTTACTAGACATTTTTTTTAATTTAATTTTATCATCTTCAGAAACCATTGGGGAATTTAACCATTTTTCATAATTCTCTTTTATAATTTGATCCATATATTCTCCTTTACTTTATATTACATTTTAAATTCAAACTTTCAATAATTAATAACTCATCTTTTGGCAATTTTGCGATAAACTTCTTATTTGATAAATATTTCAAGTGCCCTTTCATATTTTTAAATTCAATAGAATAAGCATGTAAAAATTGTTTTTTATATTTAAATTTGGATTCAAACATTTTATTTTTAGAAAAATCTCCATATTTATCATCACATACAATAGGATATCCTTTATAAGATAAATGGACTCTAATTTGATGAGTTCTTCCAGTTATTAAGTTAACATTTAATAAAGAATATTCTTCATTTCCATCAATTTTGTCAAAAATAGTAAGTGCATTTTTTGCATCTTTACTATTATAATCTACTTTCACGATATTTTTATTAGAGTCTTTTAATAAAGGCGCATTTATTTCTAAGTGTAATGGAGTTTTATTAAAAACTAAAGCTAAATAATGCTTTTCAAGATTATCTTTACTTTTAAACTCTTCCATTAATAATTGACTAGTAAGCATATTTTTAGCAAATATACAAACTCCACTAGTATTTCTATCTAATCTATGAACTGGAGAAGGAACAAAATTATCAATTTTTGGATTATATTCTTTCTTTTTAAATAAATAAGAAATTACTTTATTAGATAGAGTATAAATATTTTCATTTTTATCTCCATGAATTAAAATACCTTTTTCTTTATTAACTATCAAAATATTTTCATCTTCGTATATTATATCTAAATTAGTAGGTAATTCTGTAACTTCTTTTTCCTTTAAACTTTCTAAAAATATCTCATCTTGTAAATAAATTTTTAAATGATCGTTTTCTTTTAAAATATATTCCTGCTTAACCCACTTATCATTAATCTTTATATCTTTTTTTCTAAAAGTTTTATAAATTAAAGATAAAGAAGCATTTGGCAATAACTTCTTAATAAATTTATCAACTCGTTGATTAGAATCAAATTTACTTATTACATATTCTCTCATAAATTAAATGACATCTTTGTTAAATTGTGTTATAATACAAAAGCTGGAGAAATACCCAAGAGGCTGAAGGGGCGGGCTTGGAAAGCTCGTAGGCTGTAACAGGCGCAGGGGTTCAAATCCCCTTTTCTCCGCCATTTAATTATAACATTTTTAATAAAATATATAAATACGATTAAGTTAATCTTAACCGTATTTTTATTATAAAAAATAGTATCCATAAGGATACTATTTTTTCTCACTGTTAACAATTGTTGATGAACTAACATCTAAATTAATTTTATTATTGTTAATTTGTTCTAACCTTTGTTTTCTACGAGCTTCTTTTTCTAGTTCTCTTTCTTCATTTTTTGCTGAAAGAGACAATGCAAAAGCAAGGATAACCGAGCCAACGCAAACAAATATTACTCCAAACCATACAAATCCAACACCACCAAAAATTGATTTCATAGAACTATTTGGAATTGTAAAAATAGAGTTTTTAACATTTGCGTATTCTTCAATTAAGCCTAAAACCAAAAAACAAATAGCAGTTAAAATAATCAATAATCCGATTATAAACCAAACAAATTGTTTTACACTAAATCCAATAATTTTTTTTGAACTACTTTTCATTTTAAATTATTTTGCTTCTTCTTTTGCAGCTTGTAATTTATCTAAATCTGCTTTCATTTCATTAACAGCAGGTCCATATATTTTCTTCCATTCTTCTTCACTGACCATAATAAATTCAGTTGTTGCAGATCTTGCTTCTGCAAAAACATCATTAAAATTCTTTCCAGCAGGTAATGATCTTTTGTTTGTCATCATTTCAATTGAATTATTAATACAATCTTTTGCTTTTGTAAATAATTCATTTTTTGTTGATGCATTTTGTGCAACAATATAGAAATTTCTTAATAATGATTGTAATTCAGTTTCAATAAAGGAAGCAGCAGGAGTTTTTTGACCGTTTGATTCTCTCATTGTTTTGTTAAATTCATTAAATTTATTAAAAATAGATAATGCTAAAGTTTGGAAAGCAACTGAACGATAAAAATTTTCATCTGCTTCTAATAATTTAGAAATATTTTCTAAATTTTTAGTATAATATTCTTCAGCACCTTTTGCATTTCCTTCAAATTCACCTTTTGGAGCAGTTAATGAATTAATAATATCATTTTTCTTTTCAACCAAAAAATTAAAATGTAATTTAATAACAGCATTTAATTCTTCATGAATTGGAACAATTAAATCAAATAATTTTACATCTTGAGCATGATCAACTTTGATAGTTTTATCATTAACTTTTAAAATGGTAGATTTATCGCCATAAACTTCTTCGCCAAATGAAACAAGTTTCTTACGTAATTCATCACCTTTTTCTCCATTACTGTCTAAAAAAGATTTTAATGGTGTATTTAATAAAACTTCGTTAATAACACCATATTTTTTATAGTTGTAGAATTCAACTTGGTAATCTTCTCTGTTCATTGTGTATTCTAAAGTATCTCTAACTAAAGAATTATAATAAACCATAGAAGTTATAACACGACTGATTGGTAACATATATTTTCTCCTTAACTATTATATTTTACTATTTTTCATAAATATATCTAGATAAATCTTCAAATTTATTTATAACATATTTAGCAAAACGTTTAACCGATTTAGGTGCCTTCTTCATTACAAAAGAATGTTCATAAAATTTTTTAAACATTGTAATGTCATTTCCACTATCACCCACAACATAAATATTATCTTTACTTATGTTATTTAATTCACAATATTTTTCAATTGCACCGCCTTTAATAATATTTTTAGTTGTTATTTCAATAGAATAATGAGTCCAAGCAACCTCAATATTTGAATAACTATTATTTAAAACATTAGTAGCTTCTTCCGCTCTTTTATCTGCTTTTTTTGTTGCACCAAAAACTGCTAAAATTTTAAATATTTTTTTATTATTTAAAGCATAATCATACTCTTCTTTTTTTAAAAAAGATTTTTCAGCTAACTGATTTTGATACCTATAATAAATTTTATAAGCAAAACCTAAAAATTTTGAATCATTACGTGTTTTAATGTACATTCCATCATCACACATAAGATTTACACATAAAACTCTATAATCATTAAAAATGTCATCAATAATATTTTTAGCATTTTCATTATTGATGACATTATAATCAATAATTTTGTTATTTGAATAAATACATGCTCCATTATAAGCAATAATATCTATCTCTCTATCAATTACTTTTTGAACTTTTTTTCCAAACATTAAGCTTCTTCCAGAAGCAATAACTATTCTTCCTCCATTATCGATGAAAGATTGAACAAAAAATAAATTCTTTTTACAAATAACATTTATTCGGTCTTTAGGATAAAATAACGTACCATCTAAATCAGTAACAATTATTTTATTCATTATTTAATTACAACTTTCGTATCTGCTTGTAAAAGTCCATATCCTCCATCATTTCTTTTATAAACAACAGAAACTTTTTCATCATCTGTATCTAAATATAAATAAAAATCATGTCCAATGGATTCCATTCTAAATATAGCTTCATCAAGTGTAATAGGTGTTAAATCTAAAGATTTTGTTTTAACAATTTCAGCTTCTTTTATTTCATCATCAACTTCTTCAAGTTCATCAAATAAAACACCTTTTCCAAATCCATCATGTTCATATCTTTTTGCAAGTTGAGTTTTTAATTTTCTCATTTGTCCTTGTAATTTGTCGATAGATTTATCAATTGCAGCATATAAATCATTATCTGTTGCTTCAGCTCTAAAAGTTGTATCTTTAGTAAAAATTGTAACTTCAACTTTAGCACCATTTTTATAACTTCTAACTACAACTCTACAATCGGAATCTTCATTAGAAAAATATTTATCCATTTTAGATAATTTTGAAGTAACGCTATTTGCAATTGCTTCTGTAACGGTAATGTTCTTACCAACAATTTGAAATTTCATATTATGATATTCCTCCATTTCTTTGTACTTATATTATACCAAGAAAATGGAATTTATTATATAAGAAATTATTTTTTTAACAATGATTTTATTTCCTCAACTTTATCTAATTTTTCCCAAGGTAAATCAACATCCGGTCTACCAAAATGTCCATAATTAGAAATACTTCTATATTTAAAAGAAGGTTTTGTTAAAGAAAATTGCTTGATTATCATTCCAGGTCTTGCATCAAACACTTGATTAATTACTTCTAATATTTTTTCATCAGTATAATTACTTGTATGGAATGTAGATAAATTAATAGAAATAGGCTTACTTACTCCAATTGCATATGATAATTGTATTTCTAACCTAGAAGCAACTCCAGCTGCAACTAAATTTTTTGCCATATAACGAGCATAATATGCAGCACTACGATCAACTTTAGAAGGATCTTTTCCACTAAAAGCACCTCCTCCATGTCTACTGCTTCCACCATATGTATCAACAATAATTTTTCTTCCTGTTAACCCAGTATCTCCTTGAGGACCACCAATAACAAATCTTCCTGTTGGATTAATTAGAACTTTAAAATCTTCATTTAGTCCAAATGATTTTGCAACTTTTTTCATAATATTATTTATTATAAAATCTTTAAATTCTTTTTCATTGAAGTTTTCATCGTGTTGAATAGACATTAAAATTGTATCAATTTTAGGTTTTGAATCAGTATAATCAATAGTAACTTGTGATTTCATATCTGGGCGAGCATTTTTAAATTCTCCATTTTTTCTAAGCCTTGTAGCTTCTCTTACAAGTTTATGCGAAATGACAAGTGGTAAAGGCATGTATCCTTTACTTTCATTAGTAGCATAGCCAAACATAATACCTTGATCACCAGCTCCTTGATCTTCTAAAGATTCTTTTTCAACACCTTGATTGATGTCGTTAGATTGAGTTTTTATTAAATTTATAAATTTAAATGTTGAACAATTAAACCCTAATTCTGGTTTATCATATCCAATATCTTTAACTACACTTCTTGCAATTTTTTCATAATCAACTTTAGAATTTGTAGTAATTTCTCCTCCAACAATTAAACAATCAGTTGTTGCAAAACATTCACATGCTACATGTGATTTTGGATCATTTTCTAAGCATGCATCCAAGATTGCATCTGCTACTTGATCGCATAATTTATCAGGATGCCCTTCGCTAACTGATTCTGATGTAAATAAAATTCTATTTTCTTCCATAATTACTCCTTTCCACTTTATTTTAGGATAATAAAAAAACCTTCCACATTTAAGGAAGGTTAATAAATTAAAAATTTCCTACTCATCGATCAAAGTGTGGTACTTTGCTATTAAGAAGCACTTACTCATTAATGAGAGTTGCTACTGCATTTTTTCACTTAATACTTATGCAGTTCTTGATAAGTAATTTAATTATATTATAAAAAATAGCAAAAGTAAATTTATAATATAATATTTTCTTCTTTTAATGCTTCTTGAATAGTTAACGCTATTTGCATTGGACAAGAAGTACTTCTAGGTCCACAAGTAATATCTTTTAAGCGCAAATATGATTCTTTCATATCAGCACCTTTAAGCAATGCTCTTATTCCTTTTAAATTGCCATTGCAACCACCAGTAACAATAACATCAATAATTTTTAAAGTTTCACTATCAAAAGTCAATTCGACTTGTTTTGAACAAGTTCCCTTACAAATATGAGTGTATTTTTTTTTCATTATTTTACAATTTCTCCATACATTTCACCAAAACAGTTTCCTGCATTTGATTCATCTGTATCGATATGCATTGCTAATTTATAATTTGGGGATATTCTAATGACTACATCATCAAAAATAATATGTCTTCCTTCACCGCCTGTTTTTACTTTAACAAGTTCTCCATTTTTAACTCCAAATTCTTCAGCGTCTTTTGGAGTCATATGTATATGACGTTTTGCAACAATGCAACCTTCACTTAATTCAACAAAATTTCCGTTTTCTGGATTAACAATTTTAATTGCACCACTTCCAGCAACATCTCCGCTTTCTCTTAATGGAGCTTTAACGCCCAATGTTCTAGCATCTGTTGCACTTACCTCTACTTGATTTAAACTTCTACATGGTCCTAAAATTGAAACTCCTTTAATAGTTGATTTAGGTCCAACAATATCTAATTTAGTATTTGAAGCGAATTGACCAGGTTGTGATAATTCCTTTTTAACACTTAATTGATATCCTTTACCACATAATGCTTCTAATGTTTCTTGAGTAACATGAATATGTCTTGCGCTTGTTTCTACAATAAATTTCATAAAATCTCCTTTTTATTGACTTAATAATTATACAATTTTAAAAAATTAAAATATAGATAAAATAATTAAAATATTTGAATATTAAATAATTCTTTATTCTAATTAAAAAATTTGATATATTATAAAAGTATTGCACGAATGGCGGAACTGGTAGACGCGTACGTTTGAGGGGCGTATAGGGCAACCTGTGTGAGTTCGATTCTCATTTCGTGCACCAAATAATTAATTTAAAGCACATTTTATAAATGTGCTTTTTTTATTTAATTATTTTTATAATAAAAAAATTAAATTAAGTTAAAAGTCAATAAATAAAATCAATATTAAAAAGGCACAACCGTGCCTTTTATTTAAAACTTTTTATCATCAAATGAATTTAAAACTTTAACTTGTGGAGCAATAACCTTTTTAACATTTCCATCAATAAATGGATTTCTTAAATGTGCTTTTGTTATTAATTCAACAAAAGGATATTTTCCTCCCATTTTTAACAATTTAACATATTTCTTCCAAGCTTTATCTTTATTCTTATCCATTTCACATTTAAATTGAAGAGCTAAAACTTGAGCTAAAGTATAATCTATATAATAGAATGGAACTTGGAAAATGTGAGATTGTCTAATCCAATATTTCCCTTTATTTAAATAAGGAACAGATTTAAATTTTAACCATGGTCTATATTTCTTTTCTAATTCTGCCCATTTTTCACATCTTTCTTCATGAGTTGCATCTACATTTTCATAAACCCAATGTTGAAATTCATCAACCTCTACACCATATGGTAAAAAAGAAATTGCACCATCTAAATGTGAGAATCTATATTTATCGCATTCTTTTCCAAAAAAATCTTCCATCCAAGGCCAAGCAAAAAATTCCATTGACATTGAATCAATTTCACATGCTTCTAAAGTAGGCATTCTAAAAGCTGGAACTTGAATTTTACTTCCTAAATAGCCTTGGAAAGCGTGTCCAACTTCATGAGTTAAAGTATCAACATCTTGACTAGTTCCATTGCCATTAGCAAAAATAAATGGTGATTTATATTTAGGAATATATGTCATATATCCTCCACCTGCTTTCCCTTTTTTAGCATCTAAATCCATTAAATGATTTTCTACCATAAAATCAAAAAATTCACCACTTTCTTTTGACATTTCATGATACATTTTACTAGCTGCTTTAACTAAAACTTCACTATTACCAATAGGCTTTGCATTTCCTGAAAGATATTCTAAATTAAAATCCAAAAAGTCTGGATTTTTAATACCTAATCTTTCTGCTTGTCTCTTTCTTAATTTCTTTACTACAGGAACCACAACTTTATAAATTTGATCCCTATAATTAGCTACATCTTTTGAATTATAATCAGTTCTTCCTAAAGAAATATAGCCAAAATCAACAAAATTCTTAAAACCCATTTTTTTAGCTTTTTGATCTCTAATATGTACTAATTTATCATATATTTCGCCAAATTTTGCATCATTTTCTTCTAAAAAACCATAATATAATTTAGCAGCTTTTTCTCTTATTGTTTTATCTTTATCAGATAAATATTTACCAAGCTGAGTCAAATTTAAAGTTTCTCCATTAAAATCTATTTGAGCACTTGCCATTAACTTTTGATATTCTGTAGTTAACTTATTTTCTTCAATTATTTCAGGAATAATCTTTTCATCAAATACTTTCATATTATTTTCAATCATTTTGAAAAAATATGGAGAAAATTTTTCTTCTAAATCTTTTCTAAATTTATTTTTTAATAATTTAGCTTCAAACTTATTAAATTCATTAGAGATAACAGGTCCAATTTCATCTATTTTTTCTATAGCTTTTTCATATTCTTTGTTAGTTGTATCAATAGTATTTCTAATAGAAATAATCGTTGAATCTGATGAATATGCATCAGTAAATTTAAAATATTTCTTAACAATTTTTATGGCCTCATCTTTAGTTTTTGCATTATCTAATTCATTACATAAAGCTTCTATTTTTTTCTTATAAGTTTTAACATTAGGCACATGCTTTTTCATTTCTTCAAATTTCATATTTAATCTCCTTAAATTAATTTATTATTTTTTTTAATTCTACCTTAAATAAGTCTTTAACCCGCTTAGTAAAAAGTAAATTTCTCCAATAATTATAACCGATCACGTAACTATTATAAATTTGTGTTGTAGAAAAGTAATCTTTTTCACAATCTTCTATAATTTCAAGTTCGATTAGAATTTTTTCTTTATTCAAAATACTTTTATTATTAACTAATTTAGAAACTTTTTTAAATATATCGTCTAATATCAAATAATTTTCTCTAAAAATATTAGCATCAAATTCAACATATTTTTTATATTTATTATCATTTTTAAATTTTAATAAATCATCGCTTAAAAAACTATCATCAA
>CAZDPH010000015.1:0-13304 GCA_964507285.1 uncultured Staphylococcaceae bacterium
AATAATGTTTTTTTCATAATTATAAGTTTTATTAAAAGAATATCGATATTTTTCTTCTTTTTTAATTTCTATAATATTATTTTCGATTAATTTAATTAAAGTTTTAGATTCAGAAATATCTTTTTTTAAAATATAATTGGAATTTGAAAATCTATTTAAAATTTTCTCTTCGTTTTTATTTTTAGGTAAATATTTTAAATCTTTTAAAAAATAATAAGTATTATAAGAAATCTTAGGAGCATTAATATAAGAAGAAACTGGTCTTATACTTTTTGGTAATATTGTAAATAATACTCCTATTAATGGATAATAATAGTAATCAGAGATTATTTTAGATAATTCTAAATATTTTTCATTAAGAATTGATACTTCATCAATTATTTTATTTATTTTTTTAATTTCAAAAGAATAGTCATTTAAATTTTCTTTTTCTTCAACATTTAAAACAAATCCAATTATATTTCTATTTCGAAAATTAATTTCTACTCTTACACCTTTTTCAACTTTATTATTTGAATAATATAAAAAATAATTGTTCAATGATTGAACATTATATTCAGTATAAACATATAATAAATAAATCATTATTTAGTACACTCTTTAATAATATCTACAATTTTATTTGCACAACTTAATGGAGTATCATTAATAACTTGATAATCATATTCTTTCGCTAATAATAATTCAATTTTAGCTTTTTCTAAACGTTCTATTATTATATTTTCAGGTTCGGTATTTCTACCTCTTATTCTACTTTCAAGTTCTTTTAAAGATGGAGGTAAAATAAAAATTGAAATTTCTTTTTTGTGATCCATTAAAGGAATTAACTTTCTAGCACCGGTTGTTTCAATTTCTAAAATTACATTTTTTCCTTCATTTCTTAATTTTTCAATATAATTTTTAGGTGTTCCATAATAATTTCCACAGAATTCAGCATATTCTAAAAACATATTATCATTTAAGTCTTTAATGAATTGTTCTTTTGATAAGAAAAAATAATCTTTTCCATCAATTTCACCATTTCTTGGTTTTCTAGTTGTACATGAAATACTATAATTTAAATTTAAATTTTTATCTTTCATTAAAAATTCTCTAACTGTACCTTTACCAACTCCACTAGGCCCAGAAATTATTATTAATAAACCTTTATCCATTTAAATATTTTATAATTTTGAATTTAGAATATCAACTAATAATAATTTTAAGTAAATAGAAACTATCATATCTTATATAAATTAAAAAATATCTTTATAATTTAAGTATGGAATTAAAAGAATTAATTGAGTCAAGAATAAATGATTTAATAAATGAATCAATAAATAATAACTACATTACATCTACTAAATTTTTATCTTTAAGCGAACAAAATTATGCATTAGATAAGATTAAAAAAGAAAAACATTATAATAATGAAATTGATATTATTTTCTTTGGTGGAAATAGCGAAAATGATCGAAAAAAAATATATTTTACTCCTAAATTGTTTAATTATAATATCAATGATATTGAAAATTTAAATGATATTAGTTTATTAAAAATTGAGCCTAAAAATTCTAAGTTTTGTGATATTTTATCACATCGAGACATTTTAGGTTCTTTAATGAGTTTAAATTATAATAGAAATATGTTTGGAGATATTATTATTAAAGATAATATTAGTTATGTTTATATAGATAAAGAAATTGCTCAAGATGTTTCTAATTCTTTAATCTCAATAAAACATACTTCAGTTAATTCCTCTATAATTGATATAAAATCAATAAAATTAGCATTAAATTATAAAGAAATCCTAATTAACGCATCTTCTTTAAGAATAGATGCCATAATAAAAGAAGTTTTTAAAATTTCTAGAAATGAATCTCAAGATTTAATAAATAATGAATTTGTTTTTATAAATGGATATTTAATTAAATCTCAAAATTACATAGTTAAAGAAAATGATCGAGTAAGTGTAAAATCTAAAGGCAAATTTATATTTTTAGGTATTAAAAATAAATCTAAAAAAGATAGATTCTTTCTAAATATAAAATTATATTCTTAACTTTAAATATTAACTTAAAATAATTATAATATTTTAATGAATAAAATTGATTTTTTAAAAGAAAAAATAGATACTATAAATTTAAAATTTAATAAAACATACTTAAATAAAATACAAGAAATAACATCCTTAGATTTTTTATTTTCTTTCTCTAAAAATAAAGAAGATAGTCTTTTTATTTCCTTAAATAGTCAAAATCCATTTATAAGTATATCAAATTATAAATCTAAAGATTCTTTTAATAGTATTTTTTTAAATCTTTTAAAACCTAAACTTACTCAATCATTATTCGAAAAAGCATCTTTATATAATAACGATTCAATTGTTGATTTATATTTTATTAAAACAACTGATACATATGAAAAAAAATATTATCATTTATTAATTGAATTATTTAAAGGAAATCCAAATTTAATTTTACTCGAAAATAATAAAATATTACTTGCTTTTAAATATCATTCTTTAGAAACTAATCATCCTATTATAGCATCTACTAATTACATACCTTTAAAAAATAACTTTATATTAAAAGAAATAAATATTAAAGAAGAAGACTTAAAAATCAAAAATTATATTAATTCAATAGAACAAAAACATTTAAAAGAAAAATATTCTTCTTTAATTACTCAATTAAAAAGAAAGAAAAAATCATTAGAAAATAAAGTACAAGGTTTAAAAGAAGACAAAGAAAAAGCTTTATTAAATTTAAAATATAAAGATTATGCAGATTATTATTTAACAATAATGGAAGAAATTAAAAAAGGAGATAAATATTTTTTATATGAAGATAAAAAAATACCATTAAAAGAAAATTATAATAAAAATGATAATCTTCAATATTTATATAAAGTATATAAAAAAGCTAAAAACACATTAGAATTAAATAATAATTTTTTAAATGAATCAACTCAAGAACTAAATTATATAAATTATATTTTAGATTCTAAAGAATTTTATAATAATTCCGATTATGAAGAATTAATTAAAGAATTAGATAGTAAGAAAATAATAAAAATTAATAAAAATATTAAAATTAAAGATATAAAAGCTATTTATCCTTATTATTTTGAATACAATGGAATTAAAATAGGATTTGGAAAAAATAATTTACAAAATAATGAACTTACTTTTAAATACGCAAGAAAAAATAATTACTATTTTCATATTTTGAATTATCATGGAAATCATTTAATTTGTTTTAGCGATACTTTAACTGATGAATTATTAGAAATATGTCTTGAATCAATACTTTATTTATCTAAAAAAGAATCTATTGATGTTTTAGTAGCAAAAGTAAAAGACATTAAAAAAGCTCCTACTTTAGGCTTAGTAAATGTATTAAAATACGAAAGTTATCACATTAATAAATATAGCGAAAAAGTAAAATTTTTAATAGATAATGCTAATCGTTTTTCTCATTAAATATAAAATCTTCACCTTTAATAGCTTCATAAGTAGATAATCCAAAGAATTTTCTTTGTCTTAATGCTTCAAATAAAACAAGAGCAACGCAATTTGATAAATTTAAGCTTCTAGCAGACATTACCATTGGAATTCTTATTGTATATTCAAAATTATTTTTTAAAATCTCATGCGGAATTCCGCTAGATTCTCTTCCAAACATGAAAGAAATTTCTTCTTCTACTTTTGAATAATCATTTTCTGAATAAATATTTTTACTATATCTTGTAACATAAAAGATTTTTTTATTTAAAAAATCTTTATTAAATTCTTCAATAGATGAATAAATTTTTATGTCTGACATTTTTATATAATCCATTCCAGCTCTTTTTAATTCTTTATCAGTTAAATTAAAACTTAAAGGTCCAATAATAATTAATTTAGTATCTGTAGAAGCACATGTTCTAATTATATTTCCAACATTTGAAGGTTTTTCAGGTCTATATAGAATAATATTAATCACAATAATTATTATAATTTAAATTAATTTTTTTGTATAATATTTTATATGAATGATCCACGTAAAATTTTTAAAGAAATAACTTCAAAAGAAGTAAGAAGTTGTGAATTTATATCTCAAGGCATTACAAATGATAATTACTTAATAAATAATGCTTATATTTTAAGAATACCTAAAGAAAAAACGGAATCATTAATAAATTATAAAAATGAAAAAGAAATATATAATTTAATTAATGATTTAAAAATAAGTGAAAAATTATTATTTTTAGATGAAACAAGTGGTGTAAAATTAACTAAATTTATTCACAATACTAGAATTTATAAAACTTTAGATGATGAAAACTTAATTTATGTAGCAAGAACACTTAAAAAATTACATAATAGTAAAATTGAAATTAACTTTGGATATCAAATGTTCAATCGTTTAGAAGAATATAAAAAAGATATACCTGAAAAGTATTATATTAACAAGCAATATGAGCAAAGAGTAATAAAAGAAGTTCAAAAAATATTAAGTAAAGATGATTTTGTACTTTGCCATAATGATTTAGTACAAGGAAATCTTTTATTTAAATATAATTATTGCTATTTTATAGATTGGGAAATGGCAGGATTAAATAATCCAAATTTTGATTTAGCTTCTTTTATTAGTGAAAATAATTTAAACACTAAGCAAGAAGAATTTTTTCTTAAAAAATATTTCGGTTACAAATATAATTTATTAAAGAAAAAAAAGGTAGATATTTTTATTTATTTTCAAGATATCTTATTTTATTATTGGGCAATGTCTTATTATTTTAAAAGAAAGGATAAAATTTATTTGGAAATTGCTAAAGAAAAAAGCAAAAGAATTACTTCAAATTCATTTGTAAATTAAAAAAACAAGCATTATGCTTGTTTTTCTTTTTCTTCATCATCGTAAGCTTTTTTGCAATCTCTAATAACTTCCATCGCAAAATCTCTTCCCTCAATGCTTTTAATAAATGTATCTTTATCTTCTAAAGATTTATATACACTAAAAAAGTGAGAAATTTCATCAACAATATGTCTAGGCATTTCGTTAATATCGTTATAATTATTATAAAAAGGATCTCTTACAGGAACTGCTAAAATTTTATAATCTCTTTCATTACTATCAATCATTCTTACAACTCCAATTGGCTTTGCATAAGTAAAAGATAATGGTAACATAGGCTCACTACTAATTAATAAACAATCTAAAGCGTCTCCATCATCTGCTAAAGTTAAAGGAATATATCCATAATTTTGAGGATAGTGAGTTGAAGTGTATAAAACTCTATCTAATCTTAATAATCCTGTTTTTTTATCAATTTCATATTTATTTTTACTTCCTTTAGAAATTTCTATTAAACATGGAAATTTTTCAATAGAAAATTCTAATTCTAAAAACTTTTTATCTAATTCTGAACTCATATTTATTCTACCTTTTCTCTAAAATATTTATCAAATTCCCACATTTCTTCTTCAGTTTTAAATTTAGCGCACACAAAGAAATCTCCCATATCATCTCTTAAAACATAAGGAAATTCTCCATAAAAACACACGTTATTGTGATATTTATTTAAAACTTCATCTAAATTATGTAAATACTTTTTCCCATATCTTCTTGCACTAGAAACAGCATAATATTTTTCATAATCCATTTTTTGTCTATTTTCATCATATGCAATCATATCTGCATAAATTTCATAAACATTAACAGAATTTGCAAAATTAATTAAATCAGGGGTATAGCCACCTGCAGGTCTTAAATTTGCCTCCAATGGAACAATTGTACCTTTTTTTCCAAAATAAGGATGATCTTCTAAAAGTCTAAAAAATTCGAAATGAACAAATCTTTTTTTAATACCAAATGTTTTCATACATTTTCTTCCGATTTCTTCTAAATCTTTAGGACATTCAGGATAGCAGAAATACATTGTATCGTTATGATTTTTTATAATTTCAGCACAGCTATCACTAAAATAATGTGAAGTACAAAATATTACATTACTATTCGAATCACAAATAGCATCAAATGAAATAGTCCTTCCATTAATAAATTCTTCAAAAATATACTCTTCATTTTCAGGAATTGAACTTACAAATCTAATTAGTTCATCATCATTATTAATTTTTTGAGTACCATGAGCTCCAACACCGTAGTTTGGTTTAGCAAAAATTGGATATCCTACTTCATTTGCGAATTTTTTTAAGTTTTCATAATCTTTACTTAAAGAGTATCTGGCAGGTTTTAATCCAGCCTCTTCATAAAATCTTTTTTGATTAGATTTTTTTGTTAATTCTAAAATTTCTTTTTCACTGAAAGAAGTTTTAACATTAAAAATATCTCTAAGTTTAGCATCCTTAGGTAACCAATATTCATTATTTGATTCAATATAATCAATATCGCCATATTTATTTTTAAAATATTCTAAGGCTCTAATTTCATTATCAATGTTATCCATAAATGGGCAACCATAAAATTCATCAAGCGAATTTTTACATTCATCTTTTAAATCATTATAAGAAGCGTCACAAACTCCTAATACCTTGAAACCTCTATTTTTTAAAGCAAAGCAAAATTTCCAATAGTTATCAGGAAAATGTGGTGAAATAAATACAAAATTTTTCATTATTTTATTCTCCTTCTTAAATATTAATATACTATTTTAAAATTGACAATCTATTTAAAGCTTTTTTTAGAGAAAATTCGGCTTTTTTTAATTCATCTGGAGATTTTGTAGAATCTTTTAAAATATTTTCAGCATCAAATTTAGCTTTTAAAACTCGATTTTTATCTATTTCATTCTCTAATTCAAATGTATCAACAATAAATATAGCAGAATTATCATGAAAAGACATAATACCACCACTTATAGAAATATAATAAATATTGTCATTCTTTTTATAGAAAATTTTTGAAACGTCTAAAAGACATCCTAAATCTTCAGAGTTACTTAAAATAGCACGATCTCCTTTTAAAATAGAAGTAAAATAAACTTCTTCTACATTTTCTTCGAAAAATTTTCCATCATTACTTGTTATTGAAAAAAGAAAACTATTCATTGGTACTTTCCTTATATTTTTCTTCTACATCCTCAATTGTTCCACAATATAAGAAGCAACTTTCTGGATAAGAATCATATTTTCCACTTAAAATTTCTTTAAACGATCTGATTGTGTCTTTTAAAGAAACATATTTACCTTGTTTACCAGTATAAGCTTCGGCAACTCTAAAAGGCTGTGATAAGAAATTTCTAATTCTTCTTGCACGAGCAACAATTAATTTATCATCTTCACCTAATTCATCAATGCCTAAAATTGCAATAATATCTTGTAGTTCTTTATATCTTTGCAAAATCATTTGAACTCCTCTTGCAACTTGATAATGTTCTTCTCCAATAATTAGAGGATCTAAAACATTTGATGATGATTCAAGAGGATCAACGGCAGGATAAATACCTAAAGATGCAGTATTTCTATCTAGAACTGTTTTTGCATCAAGGTGATTAAAAGTTGTTGCAGGTGCAGGATCAGTTAAATCGTCTGCAGGTACATAAACTGCTTGAATTGATGTAATTGACCCATTTTTTGTAGAAGTAATTCTTTCTTGTAATTGGCCCATTTCGGTTGCTAAAGTAGGTTGATATCCAACAGCACTTGGCATTCTTCCAATCAAGGCGCTAACTTCACTTCCTGCTTGAGTAAATCTATAAATGTTATCTATAAAAAATAATACATCTAAATGCATATTATCTCTAAAATATTCACTCATAGTTAAAGCAGCTAAAGCAACTCTCATTCTTGCTCCAGGAACTTCGTTCATTTGTCCATATACTAAAGAAGTTTTATTTAAAACTCCCGTTTCTTTCATTTCATTATATAAATCATTACCTTCTCTACTTCTTTCGCCAACTCCAGCAAAAACAGAAATACCATGTTGCACAGTAGCAATATTATTAATTAATTCTTGAATTAAAACAGTTTTGCCAACACCAGCTCCACCAAAAAGTCCAACTTTACCACCTTTAACGTAAGGGCAAAGTAAATCAATAACCTTAATACCTGTTTCAAGTATTTGAGTTTGATTTTTTTGATCTTTAAAAGCAGGAGCTTCCCTATGTATAGGCATTCTTATTGCATTATTTAATTCCCCAGGTTCTTTTTCATCAATTACATCGCCAAGTACATTAAAAACTCTGCCTAAAGTAGCTTCTCCAACCGGAACAGTAATACATTTACCAGTATCAATAACTTCCATTCCTCTAGAAATCCCTTCTGTAGGAGACATTGCAATACATCTAACCGCATCATCTCCAATATATTGTTCAACTTCTAAAGTAATTTCTTTTCCATTTTCTAATTTAACTTTTAAAGCATTTAAATAAGCAGGCAATTTTCCTTCATCAAAACGTACATCAATAATTGTACCAACAGCTTGAATAATTTTTCCTTTATTTAATGTTTCCATATAATAACCTCCTTATTTATTTCCTTTACTACCTGCAACAACTTCTGTAATTTCTTGAGTAATTGCAGCTTGTCTTGCCTTATTGTATTCTAAATTTAATTTATCAATTAATTCATTACCGTTTTTTGTAGCATTATCCATTGCATTTCTTCTCGCATTTTCTTCAGATACTCTTGCATCAAACAGATAATAATTTATATTTCCAAACAAAACTTTTTTAATTGCATATTCAATAACCTCATCTTTTGATGGTTCAAAGACAGGACTATAACCTCTTTTATTATTTATTTTTATATCTAAAGGTAATAATTGTTTTTCTTCAACTTTACTAGCAATTGAATTTATAAAATGTGTATAAATAATAGATATTTTTTTATATTCATCGCTTTTATATAATTTGACAACTTCTTCAATTAGTTCATTAATAGATTCGTTATTAAAATTGTTAAATAAATCTATAAATTTATCATTATAATTTAAGTTTCTTGAATTTAATTCTAAGGATCCTTTCATTCCAACAACATAAACATCATCATTATTTTTATAAATGTTTGTTAAATAACGTATAACATTGTTATTATAATTAGCACATAATCCAACATTTGAAGTAATAACAATGTATAAATTTTTATTGCTTTTATTATTTTTTAATAACAATTTACTATTATAATTACAATCAGGGTTTGCTTCATTATAAAAAAGTAATGAATCTAAAAGTTTACTACAACTTTCATTGTATTTTTTATTAGACTCATAAATAGATTGTAATTTTCTTGCTTTAACACTACTAACAAGTTTCATCGCATTAGTTATTTTTAAAGTAGATTTAACAGTCCCTAATCTTCGTTTTACGTTTTCTAAATTTTGTCCTGCCATAAATTATTTACTAAATTCTCTTTCTTTTGAAAATTGATCCATTACATCTTTTAAGAAACATAAATCTTTTTCGGATAAGACTTTGTTATTGTTAATCTTATCTAAAAATTCCTTGTGAAATTGTTCAAAATATTTATATAAGCTTTCTAAATAAGGATGAATTTCATTAAATTCTAAGTTTTCTAAATATCTATTTTTACATGCGAAAAGATAAATAATTTCTTCATTCATAGATAAAGATTTATATTGCTTTTGTTTTAAAACTTCGTTTAAAACTTGACCATGATGAATAATATCTTTAGTATTTTTATCTAAATCGCTGCCAAATTGAGTAAATGCTTGAAGTTCATTAAAATTAGCTAATTCCATTTTTAAGGATTTAGACACTTCTTTAACAGCTTTTGTTTGAGCAGCACTTCCAACTCTACTAACCGAAAAACCAACATTAATTGCAGGTCTTTGACCAGCATTAAATAAATCGGTAGATAAGAAAATTTGGCCATCTGTAATTGAAATAATGTTAGTAGGTATATAAGCTGATATATCTCCAGCCAATGTTTCAACAATTGGCAATGCTGTGATACTTCCTCCACCTAATTCTTTAGATAACTTAACACATCTTTCTAACAATCTAGAATGTAAATAGAAAATATCGCCAGGATAGGCTTCTCTTCCTGGACTTCTCTTTAATAATAAAGATAAGGTTCTATAAGCAACAGCGTGTTTTGATAAATCATCAAAAACAATTAAAACATCTTTACCTTGTTCACACCAATATTCTGCCATAGTAACTCCAGTATATGGAGCAATGTATTGTAATGGTGAAATTTCACTTGCGGATGCATTAACAATTACACTATACTTTAAAGCATCGTTTTTCTTTAATTTTTCATATATTGAAGCAACTGTACTATTTTTTTGTCCAATAGCAACATAAACACATATTACATTTTTGTCTTTTTGATTTAAAATTGTATCAATAGCAATTGCAGTTTTACCAGTTTGTCTATCTCCAATAATTAATTCTCTTTGACCTTTTCCAATAGGAATCATTGAATCAATAGATAAAATACCCGTTTCTAAAGGTTCTTTAACTGATTCACGTTTCATAATTCCAGGAGCAATTTTTTCTATTTCTCTTTTTTCACTTGCTTCAATTTTACCATTATCATCAATTGGTTCACCTAAAGCATTAACAACTCTTCCTAGCAATGCATCACCTACAGGAGTTTCAACGACTTTTCTTGTTCTTGTAACTTTATCTCCTTCTTTTACATTACTAGAATTAGATAACATAACAGCACTAACAGCATCTTCATCAAGATTCATAACCATTCCATATTCTTGGTCATTAAAAATTAATAACTCGCCTAACATAGCTTTTTCTAATCCATAAACTAAAGCTATTCCATCTCCTATTGTAACTACTGTGCCAATATCGTTATTCTTTTTAATTTCATTTTCGAAATTTTTAATTTCTATTTTAATTAATTCACTAATTTCATTTGCTTTGATGGACATTTTTAATCCTCCACAATTATTTTTCTAATATTTACTAACTGATTGTTTATAGAAGTATCATAAATATCATTTTTTAGAATTATTTTAAAACCACCTATAAGAGATGGATCAATAATATTTTCTAATTCTATTTTTTTATTTATTTTATTTTCAATTATTTTAGAAATTTTATTAATTGATATTTCATCTAATTTAACTGAAGAATAAATAGTTCCTCTTTCGATTTTTAAATAATCATCAAATCTATATAAAGATTCTTTAAAAATTTGGTATAAATAAAAAATTCGAGAATTTTTATATATAACTTTAATAAAATTTCTAATATTAACATTGCAAGATTTAAAAATCTTATCTATCAATAAAAAAGCATCGCTAGCACTAGTAATTTTATTTGTTAAAAGATAAACTAATTCTTTATTTTTCTTTAAAATTTTAGTTAATTCTTTAATTTCTTCACGATATTCATTTACTTTATTTTCTTCAATTGCAATATTTAATAAAGCTAAAGCATATTTATTATATAAACTATTATCCATTTTATTTATCCTCATCTAATGAATTAATAAAATCGTTAATAATTTTTTCGTTATCGCTTGAAGAAACTTCTCTTCCTAAAATCTTGCTAGATAAATCTATAGCAACACTAGCTAAATCATTTTTAATTTCTTTTTTAGCATTTAATTTATCTTTTTCAATAATAATATTAGCTTCTTTAATTTTATTTTGAGCCTCTATATCTGCAGAAGTAATAATTTCTTCTCTTTTTTCTTCTGCTTCTTTTTGAGCTCTTTCAATAATTTCATTTGCTTTTTTATGAGAAATTGCAATTTCTTTTTGAGCTTCTAATTTTAATAATTTAGCTTTGTCTTTATTAGTTTCTGTTTCTTTTACTTCATTTTCTAATAATTCTTTTCTTTTTTCAATATAAGCTTTCACTGGTTTATATGCAAAAATAATTATTATAATACACATAATAATAAAAGCGATAAATTGAACTAAAAAAGCCCAAACATTAGGAAATAATTTTTGAGAAATTTCTTCTTTTAAATTTAAAAAATCTTGGACATCGCAGCTAGTTAAACTACATAAAGAAAATAATAAAATAAATGTTTTTGCAATTTTATTTTTTTTCATAATTAAGCAAGGAAGAATAAGAAGATTGAAAGAAGTAAACAATAAATAGCTGTTGTTTCAGTTAAAGCACAACCTAAAATCATTGCAGTTCTTAATTTAGAATACATTTCTGGATTTCTACTCATACCATTAATAGCATTTGCACAAACATATCCTTCTCCAAGTCCTGAACCAGCCATAGAAATTCCACAAAGACCGATTGCAATATAAGCATATGCCTTATCAGTTAATTGGCTAGCATCAGCTAACATTGGTAATAAATTTAATAAAAAGTTCATAATTAATCCTCCTATTTATTTTCTAATTGAACCTTATCCAAGATTTTTTCCGCTGAATCTTCGTTTTGTTCTTGAGCGATAAAAATCATTGTTAACATAGTAAATACTAAAGTTTGAATTGCTCCGCTAAACAAATCAAAATATAAATGTAATATTGGAGTCACAATAGGTGCAATAATAATATCAGCACCAGTAAGTCCACTATTATTAACTAAACCAAATATAGGCCTAAATATGTCACTTGAAACAGCTTCAAGCGCTGCATATATTAAACCCATAATACAATATCCACTTAAAGCATTACCAAACATACGCAAAGCAAGTGATAAAAGCGGAGCCCACATTGAAATTAAATTAATTGGTAAGAAAACAGGAAATGGATCAATATACCTTTTAAAATATCCCCATTTATTTTCCTTAGCAGCTGTAATATGAATCATTAAAAAAGTAACTAATGACAAACATAAAGGAACTCCTAGATATGTCATTGGAGAACATAATCCAGTTAATCCAAAAATAAATAAAATAAATACAAATGGCATTAATGCAACGAAATACCCACTCATGTTTCTATTTCGCTCACCCATAATTTCAACAGTTAAATTTTCAATTTTTTCAACCAAAAAAGTCATAAAGAAAACTAATCCATGGGGTGTTTCTAAAGGATTTTTCATTGCTTTTTTAAAAACAAAATAAACAATAAAAGCAAATAACGATAAAAAAATCATTATTAAAACACTATAAAAAACTTCAGGAATAAAATGAATTCCAAATATTTGATCGATGTTATCACTAGATAATCCCAAAATAACGTTTTTAAACATTTTTATTTCTTAATAAAAAGACAATTATATTTAATATAACAGGTATTAACCCTAATAATAAATAAATAAATCTTATTTTTTCTCCATTTAAATTTAGATAATAAATACAAATTCCGGATAAAATTAGCCCAAATCCATAAGATAAAACTCTTAAGAATCCATTCAACATATAGCTCATTAATGAAGGCGAAGTTTCTTCATATGTTTTATCTTGATCTTTTAAATTAATAAAT
>CAZDPH010000016.1:0-3671 GCA_964507285.1 uncultured Staphylococcaceae bacterium
ATTTTTCCATTAACTTGAACAGCAATTTTAACTTCGTTTTTAACCAATTTAGATTCATCATAACTTGGCCATTTTGCATACGTAATTAAATCTTCATGTCCCAATAAATGATAAATTTCTTCACCGATAAAAGGACATATACAATCAAACATTTTAATAAAATCTTCCATATAAGGTCTATAAATAGAGTTTGCTTTATAAACTTCATTTATAAAAATCATCATTTGAGATATAGCAGTATTAAATTGTAAATTTTCAAAATCATTTGTTACTTTTTTAACAGTTTGGTTGAATATTAAATCTAATTCTTTAGAATTTTCATCGCTAAATTTGTTTGTATATGTTTCATCAGTAAATAATCTATAAACTCTTTCAATAAATTTATGCGCACCTTCACAACCGCCAGGTGCCCAAGGTAAACTTGCCTCTAATGGACCCATAAACATTTCGTAAAGTCTTAATGTATCAGCACCATATTTTTCACAAATTTCATCTGGATTAATGACATTTCCTCTTGATTTAGACATTTTTTCACCGTTTGGGCCTAAAATCATACCTTGATGGAATAATTTTTTAAATGGTTCTTTACAAGTTACAACTCCTTTATCATACAAGAATTTATGCCAAAATCTTGCATATAATAAATGTAAAACAGCATGTTCTTGTCCGCCAATATATAAATCAACTGGAAGCCAATGATCTAATAATTTTTTATCTCCAATTTCTTTATCATTATTTGGATCAATATATCTAATATAATACCAACAGCTTCCAGCCCATTGAGGCATTGTGTTAGTTTCTCTTAAACCATGTTCTCCGTTAATTTCAACATTTAGCCAATCTTTAGCGTGAACAAGTGGAGATTCTCCTGTACCTGATGGTTTGTATTCTTCAAGTTCTGGTAAAACTAAAGGTAAATTTTCTTCAACAACTTGTTTACCATTATCTAAATTAATAATTGGAATAGGTTCACCCCAGTATCTTTGTCGAGAAAATAACCAATCTCTTAATTTATAATTAATTTTATATTTTCCAGAACCAATTTCTATTAATTTTTCACTAATTTTTTCTTTTGCTTCTTTTATATTTAACCCGTTTGCAAAATCACTATTAATATGTTTACCATCATCCTCATATGCAGAATTTGAAATATCTCCTTCTACAACTTGAATCATTTCTAAATTATGCTTTTTTGCAAATACATAATCTCTAGCATCATGAGCTGGAACAGCCATGACTGCGCCACTTCCGTAACTTCCTAAAACATAGTCGGCAATATAAACAGGAATTTCTTTATTATTAATAGGATTAATTGCATATACTCCTAAAAATACACCAGTTTTTTCTTTATTAGTTCCAGTTCTATCTAAATCAGATTTACTTTCACATTCTTTTATATATTTTTCAACTGCTTCTTTTTGTTCTTTACTAACTAGCTCTTTAACTAATGGATGTTCAGGTGCTAAACAACAATATGTACATCCAAATAAAGTATCTGCTCTAGTTGTAAAAACTGTAAAAGTCTTATCACTGCCTTTAATTTTAAAATAGATTTCAGTTCCTTTAGATTTACCAATCCAATTTCTTTGCATTTCAATAGTAGAATTTGGCCAATCTACTAGTGATAAATCATCACTTAATCTATCTGCATAAGCTGTAATTTTTAAATTCCATTGACGTAATGGTTTTCTAATAACAGGATATCCACCTCTTTCACTTTTACCATCAATAACTTCTTCATTTGCTAAAACTGTTCCTAATTCAGGACAAAAATTAACAGGTTTATAGTCAACATAGGCTAAATTATCTTCAAACATATTAGCAAATATCCATTGAGTCCATTTATAATATTTAGGATCACAAGTCATTACTTCCCTATCATAATCGTAAGAAAAGCCAAGCATTTGAATTTGTTCTCTAAAATGGTTAATATTCTTTTTAGTAAATTCAAAAGGGTGTTCATTCATTTTCATCGCATATTGTTCTGCAGGTAATCCAAAAGAGTCCCATCCTATTGGATGTAAAACATTATATCCTTGCATTCTTTTCATTCTTGCAACAATATCAGTTGCAGTATAGCCTTCTGGATGTCCAACATGTAATCCTTGGCCACTTGGAAAAGGAAACATATCTAATGCATAATATTTAGGTTTAGAAAAATCGCTTGTATCACAACGATATTCTTTTCTATCAAGCCAAACTTTTTTCCATTTTTTTTCAATTTCAATATGATTATAACTCATTTTAACTCCTTTAATTAAAAAACGCCCTTATTATATAAGGACGTTATAAACGCGGTACCACCTTATTTTATCTTATCTAATAAGATACACTTATAAAAATTTAAAAATAATACCTGAGACTTTATAGATTTATTGTTAATTTTCACCAAATATTAACTCTCTAAAAATAAAAACTATAAATTATTGTATTAATTATATTTAATAATTTTTAAATTGAATAATCAAGTTATTTTATAATTGATTTATACAATTTAATATATTCATTAGCACTTTCATTCCATGAATGGTCAGTTTCTAAAGCATTTTTAACTAATTTATTAAATAATGGTTTATTTTGATAAACACTTAATGCTTGTGCACTTGTCTTTAAAGCATCGCAAATATTATATCCATCAAATCCAAATCCATTCGCATTATCTTGATTATTTCTTTCGTAATCAAAACAAATAACACTATCTTTTAATCCACCAGTTCTTCTAACAATAGGTAATGAGCCATATCTTTGCGCAATCATTTGTCCTAATCCGCAAGGTTCAAATGCGCTTGGCATAATAAAGAAATCACTTGCTGAATATAAAGTATGTGCAATATTATCATTATAACCTATATAAACATAGTTATGAGATGGAAAATCTGCATATTGTTTATTAAAAGCTTCTTCAGCCCAATATTCACCACTTCCTAAAACAGCAAAATTACCTTGATTATGTGTAACAAAATCGCTCATTGCTAAAATTAAATCTATACCTTTTTGACTAGTTAATCGTGAAACAACTGCAAATAAAGGCAAAGTAGGATCTAAACCATTATTTTTACAAAATTCTTCTTTATTTTTAACTTTATTAATTTCAAAATTCGAAGAATCATAATTAGAAAAAATTATTTTATCTTCTTTAGGATTAAATTCATCTTGATCCATTCCATTTAAAATCCCACAAAAATCTTCTTGTCTTAAAACTAAATCATACCATAATCCTTTACTACCTTCTGGAGTGGTTAATTCATAAGCATGAGTAGGAGAAACAGTTGTGATTTTATCAGCAAATTTAATACCTGCTTTTAAAGTTGAAACCATATTTTCAAGTCTAACACTTCCATTATCAAAATAATCAGTACTTATTTCAAATAAATCATATAATGATTCTCTATTTAAATAGCCTTTAAATAAAGGATTATGAATTGTAATAACAGATTTAATTTTAGATAAAATTTTATCATTATTAAATTTTACTTTTAATAAGCATGGAATCATTCCGCCTTGCCAATCATGACAATGAATTATATCTACATTATATGGTAATTTTTTAACTAATTCTAAAGCTGCATTATCAAAGTATGCAAATCTTTCACCATCATCTTGATAACCATATAATCCATTATTTCTAGCAAAATATTGATCACATTTAATGAAATAATATTCTATTCCAT
>CAZDPH010000016.1:3681-12962 GCA_964507285.1 uncultured Staphylococcaceae bacterium
TAAACTTCACTGTAGCAATTTCTCCAATTCATTTTAACAGAATAAGAAAATACTTTCTTTAAATTTGGATATTTATCATATTTAAAATTAGAATATAAAGGCGTAATAATCGAAACAATATGACCTTTTTTCGCATATTCTTTGCTTAAAGAATAAGCTACATCACCTAATCCACCTGTTTTAGAAAATGGCAAGCATTCACTAGTTACCATTACAATATTCATTTTTAAATAATCTCCCCTTGAGGAATATAAAGTGGCTCATCTTTTGTTCCAAATACTTCTTCTTTACTTTGAAAGACACATAATTTATCAGCAATAACATTTTTTAAATGTACACCTTTTTTAATTACACAATCAGAGAAAATAATAGAATTTTCAATAATTGCGCCTTCCTCAACAATGACATTACGCGAGAGTAGGGAACCACTAACTTTTCCTTGAATATAACAACCATTAGCAACAATTGAATCTTTAACTTCACTATTTTCTCCATAAATTGCAGGACATGTATCATGAGTTCTAGTAAAGAATTTCCAATCGTTACTAAATAATGGATTTTTGTCTTCATAAAGCATGTCTTTATTTTCTAAAGAATAATCAAAATATGATTTCATACTTCTAAAATATTTAAAGTATCCATCAAATTTGATTGCATTAATACCATCAACAAAATGCATATGCTTAGATAACAATTCTTCAATAGTTACAATACTTGATATATTTTTTGATTTCATTAAAGCGTCTTTGAAAAATTCTTTATCAATAATAAATGTTTTTAAACCTACTGAACAATCTTCATCAACATCACTAACAGGTTCTACTTTCTGAACTCTTCCTAAATTATCAACAACAATTTTATTTAAGCCAACAAAATCTTTTCCAGCATTTTTAACATTTGAATAAACTATACTTAAAGCTTTTCCGCTTTCAATATGCTTGTTAATAATTTCTTCATAGTCAATTTTTGCAACAAATCCAACAGGAGCAATTAAAACATATTTACAATTTGAATCATATAAAAAATAATCATTTTCTTTAACATTATTTAAATCAGTATTATAAACCGGATTATGAATACCTTTTTCATTAATCATAAAATTTAAAAAACCAGTTTTTGAATTTTTTAAATAAGTATTTTCATTACCAATATGTTTAATAACACTTCTTGAATAATTTTTAATTAAAATACCAATATCATCAATTCCACTATTTGTTAAATTCGATAATACAAAGTCAATAAAAGCATATCTTCCTAAAACTGTTGTAGATGCTAAAGGTCTTTTTTCAGTAATTAAACCTAGCTCTGGTGAATTATGAAGATCAATTAAAGCAACGACATTTTTCATAATTATTGTAAACTCCTCTCATAGTCTAAAAGAACAATTTTTTCAGTTCCAACATTAATTTTTTCTTTCTCTTTAATAATTGTATTAGGTCCTAAAATTGCATTTTCTACAATTGCACCTTTTTTAACTTTAACTCCAGGCATTAAAACTGAGTTAATAACTTTAGCACCATTTTCTACAACTACTTCATTTGAAATTACTGAATGTTTTACATCACCATAAATTCTTGCGCCTTGATTAATTAAACAATCTTCAACTATTGCATCTTTTCCAATATATTGAGGCATTGAATTAGTATCTTCACTAAAAATTGTTGGGAATGTGTCAAATCTAATTGTATCTTTTGTTCTATTAGAAGGTAAAAGTTCCATACTTGCTTGATGTAAGGAATCAATCGTTCCAACGTCTCTCCAATAACCTTTGAATCTAAAAGCAACAAGTTTTTGCTTTTTTCCTAACATATTAGGAATGATATTTTTTCCAAAATCATGTTCACTATTAGGGTCTTTTGAATCTTCTATTAAAGCTTGTCTTAAACTCTTATAAGTGAAAATATAAACACCCATACTAGCCAAATTAGATTTTGGTTCTTTAGGCTTTTCAACAAACTTAGTAATATTATCATCTTCATCAACTTCTAGTATACCAAATCGACTTGCTTCTTTGATATCAACTTCTAAAACTGAAATTGTACAATCTGCTTTTGAATCAATGTGTCTTTTTATCATATCATCAAATGTTGTTTTATAAATATGATCACCGCTCAATATCAAAACATATTCAGGATCTTCTTCATCTAAAAAATCAAGATTTTTATAAATCGCATCAGCAGTACCATCGTACCAGTTTGCACCTTCTTCAGTTTGACGAGGAGCTAAAGCAACACAAGTAGATTCAACTCCATCAAAACCCCATTTTTCACCATTACCTATATAATTGTTTAAAACTACTGATTCATATTGAGTTAAAACACCTACACTATCAATTGATGAATTAGCAACATTCGATAGACAAAAATCGATAATACGATACTTTCCGCCAAAATAAACAGCAGGTTTTGCAATTTTTTTAGTTAAAGCATGTAAACGAGTTCCTTTTCCACCAGCAAGAATCATCGCTACAACATTTCTTCCCATAAAGACCTCCTTTTAATAATTTATAAATATTTACTTTATAGAATCAACTTTTGAGAAATTTCTTACACAACTTGAATTATTATTGTGTAAAACAACAAGTGTTTCGTCAACTAATTCAGTTATATCTGCAACTTTATCAGTTGGACAAGAAATAATAACTTGTAAATTGAATTTTCTTAATAATCTAACAGCTTCTTTAATTCTACCTCTATCCATTTTTGAGAATGCTTCATCAAAAATTATAAGTCTAGAAGTGTTAGAAAGTTCACCACTTTCATTAGTGTGATAGAGTTGAGCAAACGATGCAAGTACTGCGATATAGAATGGAGTTTGGGTTTCACCACCACTCTTTTTCTTAATCATTTTAGATAGTCTTTGCTCTTCCTTAGTATCTATATTATACACTATTAAATCAAAATCTAAATAACTTCTGTAATCTGTATATTTTTCTATATTATTTAAAAGGTCATTTGAAACATCTTTTGTTCTTGAAGTATCAACAATTTGTTTGAATAAATCTTCCATAACATCTTGATATTTATCAATGAATCTGGAATCTCCTTCTCCACATTCTAAGATTAAATCATCTTTTAGCATATCATAATATCTTTTTAATTCAGTTTTTGCTTTTACTGTAAATCTATAAGAATCTTTTCCAAATTGTGATTGTTTTAAAGCGTCGTTTAAATTTTCTATTTGATCTTCAACATCTTCAATCGCACTTCTTAATTTAGAAATAAAATCATCTTTAAATTGCTCAGTTGCCTTTTGATAACTGTCATTAATTTTTTCAACATATTGAGGTAGTCTTACATCTCTAAAATCGATCAATTCTTTTTCAAATTCTTCATTTGTTTCTTTATTAAAATCATAACTTAAATGATATTCATGACAATATTCTCTTCTTTCTTTAATTAAATTATTAAAGATATTATTAAATAAATATTGTAAACGAGAAATCTCTTGATTTGCAAAAGATCTAATATCTAAATAAGTTTTGCCTTCATTAATAAATGAATTAAATTTCTCTTCTCCGTCAATATAGATATTATTAATTGAATAATTATTTTTTAAAGAATCTGTCATTGTTTTAATGTTCTTTTCTTCATTAATTATTTTTTCATTATTGATAGATTCAATTTCTTTACTTAAAGTACCTTTTTCTAAAATTAATGCATCTTTACTAGATTGCAAATCTTGAATATCTAAATCAACATCATTAATACGTTTATCTAAAGATGCTATTAATGCAGTATCATGTTCATTTAATTCATTATTAACATATTCTAAAGAATTATATAATCCATCTAACTCGTTAGCTTTTTCTAAAATCGAAGAAAAATATTCAATTTCTCCAGAAGATAAAATTTCCAAGTTATTTGCATTATTTATAATCAATTTTAAACTTTTATAAAAAGATAAATTTTCAATATAGCCGTTTAATTGATTATTTTTTTCCAATAATAATCTTTCATTAACATTCCTTCCTATAAATGATTCAACATATAATCTTGGATTTATTTTACTCATAGAGAAATTACGATATAAATCGCAAAGTCTTGTAATACCATTTCCACTTTCTCTTGCTTCCTCTAAAGATTCAGCTTTTTTAAGCCTGCCAATTAAAAAATTAGCATAACTTCTTGCGCCTTCATGATTTGTTTCAATTTCACTTGCTAAGGAATCTTTATCATAAGAATAATTTCTTTCAATTATTTTTTCTTGATCAATTAAAGCAGTTCCATAAAAATGATATTCAGCTAATAAATCTTTTAAAATATTATAAGCGTCCAAATAATACTTAGGAGCAACAAAAAGATTAAATTTTTGAGAATATAAATAACCTTCAATTGCATTTGACCAACTTAAATCTTTAATGTCAATCAAATCACAAAATAATTCAACTTCGATATCTTTATTAAATTTATCTTTTAATTTATCTTTTAATTCAGTTTTAATAGATACAAGTCTTGAATCAAAAGGCTTATTTCCTTCTTTCATTAAAATTTGTTCTATTTTTAAAGAATCAATTTTTTTATCAATATTAGAAATTGTACGTGCTAAAGAAATTGCTAAAGTAGAAATATTTTCTTTAAAAATACTTAATGTCTTTTTTAAATTTAATAAATCATTTTTATTAATTGATAAAATATCATTATTAATTTTATTTTTTAAATCATTAGAAAATTTAATCACTTCTTTTGATGCTACTAAAATTTCAATAATTTCTTCAGCTTTATCATCTTCTAATAAATCTTTATTAACTTTTGATAATTCATTAATTAAATGATTTGCTTCACTTTCATATTCATTAATATATTTTAAAATATTGTTTTTTAATGATTCTAAATTATCTTTAATGGTTTTAATAGATTCTTCAATTTTCTTTTTATTTTCATATAAATCACGTGTTATTTGAGCAACATTATTTTGAGCTTTATCTTGAATTAATCCTATTTTTCTATTTTGCAAAGTTATTAAATCATCATTATAATCTTTCAATTCTGAATCAATTTCAATAATTCTTTCTTTTGCTTTTAAAACTTCATCTTTAAAAGCTTTTAATTTATTTTCACTATTAAATAATTCACATTTTTCAATTAAATATTTATTTAATAAAAAATCTTTTTGATAAGTTTTATAATTTTCAAATAACTTAGAAATGTTTTCTAATTTTTCAATTCTAATTTTTATATTTTCACTTTCAACTTGCAACTTTCTATATTGAACAATATTTTCTTGTAAATGAGATAAATCTAAATTTTGTTGAGGATCACAAACATATTCAGTAATAAAAGTTGTAATATCTGTAATTGGAGAAAAAGAAGTTGATTTTTTCAAAAGTGAAAAATATTTATCTTTTAATCCACCCATTTTTTTCTTTAAAAATTCTTGATATTGTTTATTGCTATCAAAAAATTTAAAATTTTTATCATAATTTTTATTAAAAAAATTTGAAAGTTCTTTATATGACATTGGGACTTTATTTGAAATAAATTCATTTTCTGGAATTTTATCTTCTAAATTAAAGAAATGATGTTCTTCACTTCCATCTTCGTATGAATCAAAAACACAACCCATAACAAAGTCTTTATCATTTAAATCATCATGATATTCCAAAGCAATGTAACTAGTAAATCTTCCATTTCTTAAATATTTAAATCCACCTTCTAAAGTATCTCCAAGTTCTCCTCTTAAATATCCTTTTAAAGTACGTGAAGATTTTTCTAAAGCAGCTTTATTAAAACTTCTTCCAGTAGTATCTCCAAGTACAACAACTTCAAAAGCATCGATTAAAGTAGATTTACCACTACCATTTAAACCAGTTAAAAATACAATTGGTTTAATGTCAATTGTTTCATTCCAAAAATAATGCCAGTTTATTAATTTAACTTTAGTTAATAACTTCATCTTCAATCTCCTTTAATGAACCTTGTTCAGTTTGATTTTCATCTAATTTAATTTCGTCTAATGCTTCACTAATTGCTCTAATTCTATCATTATCTAGTGCATAAACAATTGAAGGTAATATATAAAAAGCAACGTTCCCTTCATCAAAATTACCACTAACTTTTGAAATTAAATTATGATTTAATAAAAATCTTAATGATTTAGATAAATTTCTTGCTGTTAATTTTTTATTTGGTAAAACAATTCCATGTTCTAGCATATATCTAATAAGTAGTGGACTTGTAACATATATTGCTTCACTAGTAGAAGCACTTTGATCTTTTTCTTTTTCATAAATTAATCTTAAAGCAAAAATAGTTAAAGAAGTTTCTCTATCTAATTTAATTCTATTATCACCTTCTAAATTAATTAAGGTAATAACTCCCAAAATAACATCTTTTTCAATATGCCATCCAGAAAAAGATAAATAATCATCAACTAACTCATAATATTTTTCAATAAAACGATATTCCTTAGAAATACGCATTGATTTTTCTCTAATATCAAAATAATCTCTAACAATAAAGCCTTTAAGTAATAATGCATTAACAGATGCTTGGAAATCGTTTTTTTCATTATAATTTAGCTTATTATATTCTTCTTGAAAATTCATTATTTCTCTCCTTTAATCTCTTTTTTTGTATATGTAAATAGTGGTATTAAATAATTACAATTTATTATTTTTTCATTACTTGAATTATCTACTACATAAAATGAATTTTCATCATTTTTAACAGTAGCTAAAATTAAACAAATTAATGATTCAATATTATTTAATTTAATATCTTTTGAAGTAATTTCATTTTTATCTCCAAAACAATTTTTCATAAATTCATATATCTTTTCATCTGTATAAATATTTTTAGTCTCTTCTAAAAAATTTTCCATTATGAAATCACCAGCATCATCAAATGAAACAATTTCTAAAGGTGTATTATCATTTTTAAACTTTTTTAATATTGGAAGTGTGATTGAATATGAATCCATAAATCCTGTTTCATAAAAAGAAGTTGAATCATCTAATAAATTCAATATTTTATTTCTAACTTCATAGTTTTTATAGTTACTAGCATATTTCTTAACAATATTTTCTAAATGTCCTTTAATTGTTTTATCATTATTATTTAAATATAAAATCTTATTTGCACTAGCTTTTGTATAATTAGAATTTTCTTTATCAATCTTAGAAATTAAACCGTTTAAAGATTCATAGGTATCTGTAATATAATTAATTTTTTGAATAACTTCACTTTCAATTTCTTCTTTATTATTTGTTTTAGAATTTAAAGAAGCTTGTTGAATTAATTTATTTCTAATTTCTTTATCATTTAACCAATTTGTTAAAATTTTAATAATTGGTCTTCTAAATTTAGCAACACTATCAAATGTTTTTAAAGGATGATAAAATCTATCACTAATTCTATTTTTGTAAATATCAAAATAAGTATGTAAAACATCATTAGTTTCAAAAATCGCACTTAATCTATTTTGGAATATTCTAATTGAGTGCATTAAAGTAACAAGCTCTACTTTTAATTTTTTTGTATTTTCATAGCATCTTGTTAAAGTAGCATATAATAAATCGTCCATTTCTTCCTCTTCGAGTTTTAATTCACTATAAGTAGAATGCACTAAAGCATTATATGGACTTTCTTCTTCACTAATAATTTCATTAAAAGTTTTAATTAAAGAAATTGTGTATGGAGGCAAAACAATAATTTCTTCATTATTATCTAAATCCATCATAACATCAATCCAGCCCGTTTCTTCTAACTTTCTTACAATATAATTAGCTTTACTAGGAATTGTTGTTAAATTAAGATCTTCATCATCTTTATTTAACTCTTCATATACATCAAATGAATTTAATTCAATTTCTTTTGATTTTAAAGCACTTAAAAAATCATTCTTTTTGATTATTGCTTCTTCGTTTTGAAGTAATGAATATAAAATTTCTAAACTTTCAATATAAATTTCACGATTTTTACCTTGAAATATAGAAAAATAATTGTTTGGTACTATATTAAATAAATTCATAATTCTTAAATAAATATACAATAATATTTTATCATTTTTAGCCACTTTAAAAAAGCAATTATACAAATTATTTATAATATTTTCATATAAATTTAGAAAATTAATTATAAAAAATATTTTACTTTTAAATATTTCTTTGTTATACTATTCAAGCATATTTAAAAGAAGGAGGTAAAAGAAATGTCTAGAGTTTGTCCTGTTACTGGAAAACACCCAATTAGTGGTAATAAACGTTCCCATTCCCTCATTGCAACACGTAGAAGATGGGATGTAAATCTCCATACTTATAAAGTTGAAATTGATGGTCAAATTTGTAAGGTAAGAATGAGTGCAAGAGCTTATCGTACCCTTTATAAATCATTAAATAAATAATAATAACTACCTTAATGGTAGTTTTTATTTTACTAAAAACCTCTCATTTTAATGAGAGGTTTTAAAATAAACTAATAATTAATGGAATAAAATTTAATATAGTAACAATAAATGATCCCCACTCTAACATTGCTAAATAATTAAATTTAACACGATACATTGTTTGTGAATCAACATGAACCATTTTTATCCATTTTTTATAACTTGGGTTAAAAATAAGAACTAAACAAAAGATTAAATTTATAATTGTAATAAAAATATTAAAAGAAGATCCACTATAAATTAAAATATTAGATGATCCTAAAAACATAAATTCAAAAAGAGATGATAGCAAAATAGAAAATGAATTTATTAAAGCAAAAACTAAATGGATTTTCGTATTGCTTAATTTTATAAACATTAAAATATTAAATGAGAAAATTGAAACAAAAATCATTATTAAAAATGTTAAAAAAATTATTTTATCATTAAAAATTAAAAAATAAACAATTAAAGAACTTATTAAAAATAAACTACCTAGAATAATAAGTGCTACATAAATATATGTTTTTTTTAGGCATCTTCTAAAAGGATTTAATTCAAAAGGTAAATATTTTAAAAAATTATATTTTTCATTACCAGTATTATTAAAGGATAAAATCATAAAAACAAAAGAAAAACCAATTAATAATAATCCTATAATAAAGTTAATTATTAATATTATCTTTAAATTGTTAAGACTATACATACATTAAAACTCCTTTAATTTTAAAATAGACTCTTTTCTATTTTCGCTTTTAAAAATATAAGATCCACTAACCAATATATCTGCGCCATTTAAAATAGCACCTTTACTTGTTTTATCGTTTATTCCACCATCAACTTCAATTAAAAAATTATATTTATTTTCATTTTTAATTTCGTAAAGTTCTCTAATTTTATTTAAAGATGTATCAATA